>CAZYXS010000188.1:0-5742 GCA_964650955.1 uncultured Desulfuromonadales bacterium
AATATCGAATATTTTTATATGGTTATCGAATTATCGCTTTTTGCGAGGGCATCAGAATTCAGGAGTCAGAAAAAATCAGTAAACAAACGTTGGCGGCGAGACCACCCAGAGGAGTTTCGCCGGGGTCTTGCCGGGGTTGTGCACCTGGTGGCGACGGTCGGAGGGGAAATGGAAACACTCATCCCGGCGCACCGTATAGCTCTTGCCGTCGAGGGTCAAGTCGATCCGGCCGGCGAGAACAAAGCCGAATTCCTCCCCTTCGTGAAAGGGTTGCTCGTCCATTCCTTCCCCAGGCTGCAGGGTCACCAGCACCGGGTCCATGGTGCGGTTCTGGGCCCCGGGGACCAGCAGCTCCACCCGTACACCATTCTCGTCGCCGGCGATGACCCGATCCTCTTCGCCGTAGACCACCTGCAGATCGGGGCTCTGGGCGAAGAAGTCGGACAGCGAGACCCCGAGCACGTCGAGCAGGTCCTTGAGGGTGCCGATGGTGGGGGAGGTGGCGTCGTTCTCGATCTGGGAGATGTAGCCCTTGGTCAGATCGGCGCGGCTCGCCAACTCCTCCTGGGTCAGGGAGTTGGACATCCGCAGCTTGCGCAGTTTCTCGCCAATTTTCACGTCGGTCTCCGGTTTAGCATTGGTAAACCAAATGTCAGATCCTCAGTTTACCATTTCTAAACTTGCTGTTTAGTAAAAATCGGGACAGGGGGTCTCATATACGCTCATTGCCGGTAACTGTCAACGGCTTTTTTCATCCCTGGCGGAGGCGCCCGCGAAAGCTTTCTTGACAGCCCTGGCCGCGATGGGATTTACTGATTTTTTCCGACCAGCAGTCTTCTCCCCAAGGAGTGATCCATTCATGAAATCAGCGGGAAAAATCGGATTCATCGGTGGCGGCAACATGGCCGAAGCCTTTGTCAAGGGGCTGCTCAAGGGCGGGGTGCCCGCCAGCGAAATGCTGGTTTCGGAACCGTCCGAGGGGCGGCGGGATTTCCTGGCCGAACGCTACGGCGTGCTGGTCACCGCCGACAACGTCGAGGTGGCGAAAATGGCCGACACCCTGGTGCTGGCGGTCAAGCCGCAGATCGTCGATGCGGTCCTCTCCGGCATCGCGCGGGCCTTCAACGGCAACACCCTGCTGGTCTCCATCCTCGCCGGGGTCTCCACCGCCACCATCGAGGGGCATTTCGACGGTTCCCCCCGGGTGGTGCGGGCCATGCCCAATACTCCCGCCCTGGTGGCCGCCGGGGCCACGGGACTGTGCGTGGGGCGCTTCGCCACCGCTGACGATATCCAGGTGGCGCGGCGGCTGTTCGAGACCTTCGGCATCGTGCGCATGGTCAGCGAAGACCAGATGGATGCCGTCACCGGCCTCTCCGGTTCCGGCCCCGGCTACGTCTTCACCGTGATCGAGGCCCTGGCCGACGGCGGGGTGCAGGAGGGGCTCCCCCGGGATACCGCCCAGGCCCTGGCGGTGCAGACGGTGCTTGGCGCCGCGCTGCTGGTCAAGGAGAGCGGCGAGCACCCGGCGGTGCTGCGGGACAAGGTCTGCTCCCCGGCCGGCACCACCATCGCCGCGGTGCGGGTGATGGAGGAGAAGGGGCTGCGCTCCACCCTGATGGAGGCCGTGGCCTGCGCCACCAAGCGTTCGCGGGAACTGGGGGGGAAGAAGTAGGCTTTTTTGATCGGTCCTATAACCCAAACAAAGGCGGTTAACGGAGAGACGCAAAGTGAGCAGAGACCGCAGAGGAAAACCTTGAATCCCCTCAGAAGATGACCTCTCCGTCTCTCCCATCTCTCCGCCTCAGCGTTAATGAGCTTTGAATGGGCACTGGACCTTCTTTTGGGTTATAGCTCCGTTTTTGATTGCGTGGTTAGGGAATTGATTTTGTTAATTAAGGGCAGAAGGGGGTGCCATGTCCTTCCATGACGAAGTACGATCCATCATCAACACTTTGAATTGTAAGGGATTGTCGGAGCTGCAGGATCCTGAAACCGTCAACCAAAAGCAAACAGCCATTGGTCTATTGAAACTGTTGGCCCAGGGGGAGGAGGATGTTCTGGCTGGCCGAACTAAGCCCCAGGAAGAAATGTTTTCGCGGCTGGAGCGGTTGACGCGGGGCTGAGCAGCGCCCTATCCGCCATCAAACCCTCCCCGCCACCCAACTGTCATGGAGAACCCACCCTTGCCCAACGTCCAGATCGTCACCCCCAGCTACCTGATCAAGAAGAAGCGGGACTTCAACGGCGGCATCAAGCAGCTTGGGGCCCTGGGGTTCAATATCCTCAATCCCGAGTTCCCGACCCGGCTCCCTTCCCCGCGGGAGAAGGCGGAACAGCTGCACGGGGCCTTCGCCGATCCCGGCGTCGACCTGCTGCTGGCACTGCGTGGCGGCTACAGCGCCATGAAGTCCCTCCCCTTCGTCGATTTCGACCTGATCCGCCGCCATCCCAAGCGGCTGGCGGGTTTCAGCGACTTGAGCGCCCTGCTCAACCCGATTTTCGAGCGCACCGGCCTGGTGACCCTGCACGCGCCGATGGTGATCAACCTCGGGACGCCGACGGAGTTCACCCTGCGTTCGCTGATGAACGCCGTGCGCGGCTATGCCGAGAAAAACCTGCTCAAGGGGGCCCCGGTCAAGGTCTACCGCCCGGGGTGCGCCGCCGGGGTGCTCAAGGGGGGGAACCTCATCACCCTGACCGCCCTCATGGAAACCGACTGGGAGATCGACACCCGCGGCGCGATCCTGTTCCTGGAGGATGTGGATGAAAAGCTCCACGAGGTGGACCGCTATCTGACCCAGTGGGTCCTGGCGGGCAAGCTCAAGGGGCTGGCGGCCCTGATCCTCGGGGATTTCCGCGGCATCCGGCCAAGGCAGGTCTACGATATCCTCGCTTCGCAGATGGAACTGGATTTCCCGGTGCTGCACTGCCCCTACATCGGCCATGTCCCCAACAAGATCACCCTGCCGGTCGGTGCCCGGGTGGAGCTGAACACCGAGAAGAAGCAGTTGCTGATCCGTTCCCTGGACTTGCCCGGGGCCTGTCGATGAACGTCCTGTGGCTGGTGCTGGTCTGTGTCAGCATCCTCTTCGCCATCTTCACCGGCAACCTGGAAGGCTTCACCAAGGCCATCTTCGACGGCGCCAAGGCGGCGGTGGAGATCTCCCTCTACCTGCTCGGTATCGTCTCGGTCTGGCTGGGGATCACCCGTATTCTAGAGGATGCGGGGCTGATCCACCGCATCGCCCACCTGTTCCGCCCTTTGATCGGCCGGCTGTTTCGCAACATCCCCGGCGACCATCCTTCTCTGACCGCCATCACCCTCAACGTGCTGGCCAACCTCTTCGGCCTCGGCAACGCCGCCACCCCTCTGGGGATCAAGGCGATGCAGGAGCTTGAGGCCCTCAACCCGGAGCCGGGGACGGTCACGCCGGAGATGATGACCTTCATCGTGCTCAACACCGCCAGCATCCAGCTGATCCCCTTTTCGGTGATCGGCATCCTGGCCGGCTTCGGCCATGGCAACCCGGCCGCCGTGGTGGCACCGGTGCTGATCGCCACCGCCATCTCCGCCATGACCGCGCTGCTGGTGCTGGCGGCCTTCCGGAGGGTGTTCAAATGATGCAGTCGGTGGAATATGTCTCGCTGCTGCTGATCCCCCTGTTCATCCTGTTCACGGTGCTGTACGGGGCCTGGCGCAAGGTGCGGGTGTACGACTCCTTCGTCGCCGGAGCCAAGGAAGGGCCGGCGGTCATCCTGAAGATCTTCCCCTACCTGCTGGCCATCTTCGTGGCCATCAAGGGCTTCCAGGCCTCGGGGGCCTTCGCTGCCCTGCGCGGGGTCTTCGCCGGCCTGTTCGAGGCGCTGGGACTTCCCCTCGAGGCTTTTTCCATGGCGCTCATCAAGCCGCTCTCCGGCAGCGCCTCCACCGCCCTGTTCACCGATATCGTCAAGACCACCGGCGCCGACTCCCTGGCGACCCAGATCTCCGCCGTGATCATGGGAAGCGCCGAAACCACCTTCTATGTCCTGGCGGTCTACCTGGGGGCTGCCAATCTGCGAAAAACCCGTTACCTGGTGCCGGTCTGCCTGATCGCGGACGCCATCGGCATCGTCGTGGCGGTTTGCGTCGCGAGGTATTTCTTCTGACATGTGCCGGATTCTCGGACTGACCCAATTCGATTACGCCCAGCATCGCCATCTGGTCGAACGCTTCTACGCCCTGGTCCGCAGCGGTGCGGTGATGACCGGCGACCCGCCGGGGCATGAGGATGGCTGGGGGCTGGCCTTCTACCAGGACGGGCGGCTGGTGGTGCACAAAAGCGGTGCCAACCTGCTGGAGGAAACCGACCGGATCAACGCCATCCTGCGGGAGGCGGGGCGCTCGCCCCTGCTGATTCTGCACCTGCGCAAATCGGCCTGGGCCAACACCTCCAGCACCCGCCACGCCCATCCCTTCCAGCAGGGGGAGAAGGTGTTTTTCCACAACGGCGTGGTCTACGACTACCAGGAATTGCTTCCCCAGATCACCGTCCCCGGGCTTGCCGACGACGCCCGGGACACGGAAGTCTTCTTTTACCACGTGCTGAGCGGTGCCGCGCAGGGGCTGGGGGAGGGGTTCCTCGCCTCGGTGGCGCGGATCCGCGAGCGGCACCGCTACTCGGCCCTCAACTGCCTTTTCAGCGACGGCCGGACCCTGTTCGCCTACCGGGATTACGCCAAGGAGGGGGACTACTATTCCCTCTACAAGGCCTGCACCGGCGACTCCTGGTTGATTTCCTCTGAGCCGCTGGACGAGCGCCTTCCATGGCAGATGATGGCGCAGGAGGAGTTCCTCGCCATCCCCCTGGCTCCTGAGCTGAAGGGAGATCGAGCCATTCATGATTGAATAATTCCATTCATCTTTGTATACTCAAGGCTGGCGTCCACCCTTTTGCCGGCCTTGAGGTTTTATGTCCCTCGAATCTCCTCCCCCCCCGCCAGCCAGGAGCTGGCCCGCGAACTCGACACCATCATCGACAACTCCCACGACGGCCTCTGGATCTGCGACGGCGACGGGCGGGTGATCCGCATCAACCCGGCTTCGGAGCGGATCAACAAGATCAGCGCCGCCGAGGTGGTGGGGCGCCGCATGGAAGAACTGCTCTCCTGGGGTTTCGTCGACCGCTCGGCAGCCCTGGAGGCGCTGCGCAGCCGCGAGACGGTGAGCCTGCTGCAGAAAAACCACGTAGGGCGCAAGCTGATCTCCACCGGCACACCGGTATTCGACGCCGCGGGAAAGCTGGTGCGGGTGGTGGTGAGCGAGCGGGATATCACCGAAATCGACGACTTGCAGCGGCAGCTGGAGCAGCAGGAGGCGATGAAGGACCAACTGCGCAGCCAGATGCTGGAGATGCAGCAGGCGGAGCTGGAATCGCGGCGGGTGATCGCCCGCAGCCCGAGCATGCTGCGGGCGATGCAGCAGGCGATGAAGGTGGCCAAGGCCGACTCCTCGGTGCTGATCCTGGGGGAGTCGGGGGTGGGCAAGGGACTGCTCGCCGACCTGATCCACAAGAATTCACGACGGGCGGAGATGCCGCTGATCCGCATCAATTGCGGAGCGATCCCCGAATCCCTCATCGAGTCGGAACTGTTCGGCTTCGAGAAGGGGGCCTTCACCGGCGCCCAGGCGAGCAAGCCGGGGCACCTGGAACTGGCCGACGGCGGCACCCTGTTCCTCGATGAGATCGCCGAGCTGCC
>CAZYXS010000189.1:0-5554 GCA_964650955.1 uncultured Desulfuromonadales bacterium
CACCAGCATCACCCCGATAGAGCGGCGCAGGCGCTTGAAGCCGAGGGTCAGCAGCGGCAGCAGGGAGTTGCCGAGGATCATCAGCAGCAGCCAGGGGGTGTACTCCGAGGCCATGAAGCTGAACACCTCCCACTCGATGGGTTTGTGGGCGTACCAGACGGTGGTGACTTCGACGAAGTAGGCGTAGGACCACAGCAGCGAGATCACCAGCAGCAGTTTGCCCATGTTGTCGAAGTGCGGCGGCGTCAGGTAGGCCTCGAGGCGGAACACCCGGCGCACGATGATCATCAGGGTGATGACTGCCGCCACCCCGGAAAGGATGGCGCCGATGACGAAGTAGGGGGGGAAGATGGTGCTGTGCCAGCCGGGCACCAGGGTCACCGAAAAGTCGAAGGCGACGATGGAGTGGACCGAGATGGCCACCGGGATGATCAGCGCCGCCAGTAGGGTGGAGGCGCGGTGGAACAGGGTCCACTCCCGGGCGCTGCCCCGCCAGCCCATGGCCAGCACGCCGTAGAGACTGCGGCGCCAGCCGGTGGCGCGGTCGCGGGCGATGGCCAGGTCGGGAAGCATGCCGAGGTAGAGAAACAGGGTGCTGCCGATGATGTAGGTGTTGATGGCCATCATGTCCCACAGCAGCGGCGAACGGAAGTTGGGCCAGAGCTCCCGCTGGTTGGGGTAGGGAAGGATGTAGTAGAAGACCCAGTTGCGCCCGAGGTGAATCAGGGGGAACAGGCCGCCGACGGTGATGGTGAATACCGTCATGGCCTCGGCCGCCCGCAGAATCGGCCGTCGCCAGTTGGCCTGGGAGAGGCGCAGGATGGCCGAAACCATGGTGCCCGAATGGGAGAGGCCGACCCAGAAGACGAAGTTGACGATGTAGAAGCCCCACATTATCGGGCGGTTGAGGCCGGTGACGCTCATGCCGGTCATCACCTGATAGGTGAAGGCGTACAGCCCCCAGGCCACCACCACCCCCAGGCCGAAGGCCAGCCCGTACCAGCGCCAGGTCGGCGGCGTCATGCTCGAGAGCATCTCGTCGTTGAGCTGCGAGGCGGTTTTCCCGGCCAGGGGGTTGGGTTCAGACATGCTCGCGACCTCCCCCCTTGAGATAGTAGACCGACGGGTGGGTGCCCAGGTCTTCCAGCAACTGGAAGCGCCGGGGGCTGCGGGCCAGGCGGGAGACCCGGCTCTGCGGGTCGGCCAGGTTGCCGAAGACCAGGGCCTCGCTCGGGCAGGTCTGGGCGCAGGCGGGGACCACCTCGCCGTCCAGGACCGGCCGCTCCTCGAGTTTGGCCTGTTCCTTGACCCGGCGGATGCGCTGGACGCAAAAGCTGCACTTCTCCATCACCCCCCGGGGCCGCACGCTGATGTCGGGGCTGAGCTGCTGATCGAGGGGGGCGGGCCAGTCGTGCTGGTAGAAATTGAACACCCGCACCGCGTAGGGGCAGTTGTTGCCGCAGTAGCGGGTGCCCACGCAGCGGTTGTAGACCTGGCCGTTGAGGCCGTCGGCGTTGTGGTAGCTGGCGTAGGTTGGGCAGACCGGCTCGCAGGGGGCGTCCTGGCAGTGCTGGCAGAAAACCGGGGCGAAGCGCACCCGCACGTCGGGATACTCTCCGACCCAGAAGCGCTCGATGCGCAGCCAGTGCATGTTGCGCCCCTCGGCCATCTGTTTGGCGTCGCAGATCGCCACGTTGTTTTCCGCCTGGCAGGCGACCACGCAGGCGCCGCAGCCGGTGCAGCGGTCCAGGTCGATGACCATTCCCCAGCGGTATGGGCTTTGGGTCGATTCCATCGGTGCCAATCCCTTCGCAAGCAATCTCAGGCGGCCCTTACAGGCCGATCAGGTCCGGGCGGTAACTCCCCTGCGGATGGCCGGCCATCACCAGTTCCCCCTGGCCCGGGGCCAGGGCGATTTGCGCCCGCACCGCCTGCCAGGGGCCACCGCCTGCGGGTGCCGGCGCCAGCAGGGCCAGGGGATTGCCGCCCCGCCCCCGGGCGTAGCGTCCACCTCCCCGGTGCCCCTGGCCGAGGGGGATGGCCAGCAGGTCGGGGCGGATTCCCGGAAAGAGCACCGCCGGCAGGCGCAGCGATCCATGGGGGGTGGTGACGGTGACCAGGTCCCCCTGGTTGATGCCGAGGCGCTGGGCGGTCTGCGGGTTGAGTTCCACCCAGGAGCCCCAGGACACGGTGGTCATGGGGTCGGGCAGCTGCTGCAGCCAGGGGAGCAGGGCCCCGCGGCCGTCGTAAAAGGCGGTGCTGGGATAGACCTGCAACTGCAGGGGGAAGAATTTCTCATCCCCCTCGCCGGCGGCCGGCCGGGGGAGGCTCAACCGCTGGCCGACGCTCCAGGCGAAACGGTCGCCGCCGACGGGTGCCTCGAACCAACCCCCCTGTTGCAGCAGCCTGGTCCAGCGAGGGGCGAAGTCTTCCCCGTTTTTCAGGCCGAGGCGGGTTTTGACCGTCTCCTGCAGCAGCGCCAGGTAGGAGGGGTAAGGCAGGGCCGCCGCCAGGTTGCCCCCGAGTTCGCCGGCCAGGGTCAGCAACACCTCGGGGTAGGGGCGGGTGTCGTGCAGCGGCCGCACCACCGGCTGCTGCAACCCCAGCACCGGGCTGCGGCTTCCGCCCCGGGGGAGCACGTCTCCCCAGCTCTCCAGGGGGGAGTGGTCGGGAAGGATCAGGTCGGCCTGCAGGGCGGTATCGTTGAGCAGCGAGGCGAAGCTGACCACGAAGGGAACCTTGCCCAGGGCCGCGGCGAACCCCGAGGCGGCCGGCAGGGCGTGCAGCGGGTCGCCGTGGACCAGCGCCAGTTCGATCTCCCCCCGGTCCATGGCGGCGAGCAGCGGGGGGAGGGGCGCGGGTGGCGTCGGCATTTCTCCGGCGGCATCGGGGTAGACTCCACCCGGGCGGTTGAGGCTGCCCACCAGCAGGTTGAGCAGCAGGATCGCCTGCAGCGCCTCCGGGCCGTTGGCCTGGGTGGCCACCGCCTCGCCGGGCATGGCCAGGGCCGGAGGGGTGGTGGCGAACTCCCGGGCCACCTCGGCAATGGCCGCCTCGCTCAGCCCCGTCTGCCGGGCCACCTCGGCGGGGGTGTAGGCCTCCAGCTGCGTCAGCAGCTCCGCGGCCCGCAGACCGGCCTGGGCCAAAGCCTCCTCATCCTGCAGCCCCTCCTGCAGAATCTGGCGGGCCAGCCCCAGGGCCAGAACCCCCTCGCTCCCCGGTTGCGCCGGCAGCCAGCGGTCCGCCGAAGCGCCGGTCAGGGACATCCGCCCGCCGACGTAGGTGAAGTGCCCGCGCACCGTCGCCCGCGCCTGGCGCATGCGGCCGAAGCCGAGGCCGTAGTGCACCGGCGAGAGATGGCCGTCGATGAAGTCGGCGCCGAAACTGAGCAGGTAACGGGTCTGCTCCAGGTCATACCAGGGGAGCCGGCCCAGGCCGTAATTGCGGCGGGCGGCCTGGCGCAGCCACTCGGGGTCGAGCAGCTCGAAGCGGGCGTGGTGGGGGGAGCCGAAGGCCTCCAGGAAACGGGCGCCGAGCTCGTCGAGGCTGCCGCCGAAAGCCGGGGTCAATAGGGCCAGGGCCTGGGGGCGTTTCTGCTGCTGCAGTTTCTGCAGCCGCCCGAAGAGCAGGTCGAGGGCTTCGGCCCAGGAGATCGGCTCGAATTTTCCCGTACCCCGCTCGCCGCTGCGGCGCAGGGGCTGGGGGATGCGGTCCGGGTGGTAGAGCTGCTGCAGGGCCGCCTGCCCCCGGGCGCAGAGCTTGCCGCGGTTGACCGGGTGCCGGGGGTTCCCCTCGATCTTTTTCGCCCGCCCCTCCGAAACCCGCACCAGGATGCCGCAGCCGGCCGGGCAGCTGCGGCAGCTGCTGGCGTAGTAGTTGGCCAGGCCCGGGGTGACCCCCTCGTCCGGCGGCACCAGGAAGGGGATCAGCTTCTCGTTGCCGGCCTGACAGCCGGCCAGCGCCGCGCTTGCGGCGGTCATGCCGGTCAGTTGCAGGAAGGTACGTCTCTGCATGCAGGCTCCTCGAATCTAGATATGGCAGGTCCAGCAGTCGATGCTGGCCCGGTGCTCGCGATGGCAATCCAGGCACCAGCCCATTTTCAGGCTGGCCGCGCGTCTGACCCGTTCCATCTGCGCCACCTCGCCGTGGCAGCTGGCGCATTCAACCCCGGCCCGCAGGTGCATACGGTGGGGGAAGTAGACATGATCCGGCAACTGGTGGACCCGGACCCAGGGGATCGGCTCCTGGCGCTCCCAGTAATCGAGCAGTTTTTTTACTTCGGGATGTTCCTTGGCGATGAAGCGATGGCAGGAGCGGCAGGTCTCCACCTCGGGAATCCCCGCCGTGGTCGAGATGGTCGCCTGGCGATGGCAGAAACGGCAGTCGATGGCCAGGGTGCCGGCGTGGGTCTGGTGGCTGAAGGCGATGGGTTGTTGCGGAGCGCGGTCGCGTCCGTCGTAGGGAAGATTGTAGAGCAGGACCAGTGCCACCGTGCCCAGGGCACCCAGAACAACCAGCACGAGCAGCAGCGACAGCTTATTCATGGCGCAGGTCCCGGCGGCGGAGGGGAAAGAAGCGGCGCACCGGGGTGCGCCCGCGAAATTCATCCACTACCGGTCAACATTAACAAAGGCCGACCGACTGTCAAGCCGGCCGGCCCTTCCAAAAAGCTACTGAGCCGCCTTGAGCTGGCGGTAGGCCCGCTCGGCGTTGGTCTTGAGGAACTGTTTGTACCCCTCGTAATCCTTGTACTCCTTCAACTCCAGCTTGGCCAGGGTCTGCTCCAGGGTATCGCCGGCCTCGATATGCTTGAGGATGCTGGTGAGGAAATCCTTGAAATAGACCTTGAACTCGCTGATCGCCCGCCCGGTGCCGATTGGACCATAGCCCGGAATTACCGACTGGGGGTTGAGCTTCTCCATGAAATCGAGGGCCAGCACCCAGTCCTGCATGTACCCGTCCCCCATGAAGCCGACGCTCTTGGTATAGAGCAGATCCCCTGCATAGAGCACTCCCGCCTCGGGGATGTAGACCAGGGCGTCTCCCTCGGTGTGGGCCTTGCCGACATTGGTCAGGATCACCGAATAGCGCCCCAGCTTCAGGGTCAGGCCGTCGCCGAAGAACAGGGTCGGCGAGGTCACCGGACGCACTTCCTCGCTCAGCCCCTGCCAGACCTGCCAGGACATGACCAGGTCCCAGCCGGCGGGGAAGTCGAAATCGACGGACGTGAAGCCCTTGTGGTGATGGGGGAGGACGAAATAGCGGATCGGCTTGGGGGTCACCGAAGCCACCGCCGCCGCCAGGTCGGCGACCGCCTCCTTGGACATGTGCGCCCCGCCGGCCAACACGTAGTCGTCCCCCTCGACAAAGAAGGCGTTGGAACTTGCCGCCCCTCCGGGGCGTGTGATCAGGGCATGGACCCCCGGGGCGAGTTTCGTGACCTCGTAGCTGCGCTGCTCGGTTTTCACCTTCTCCTTCACCGCCGGCTTCTTCTCTACAACGGGAGCCGGTGCGGGAGCCGGTGCGGGAGCCGGTGCGGGAGCCGGTGCGGGAG
>CAZYXS010000190.1:0-5512 GCA_964650955.1 uncultured Desulfuromonadales bacterium
GTCCAGCCGGGCAATCCGATCATCGAAATCGTGCCGCTCGAGGACGCCCTGTTGATCGAGGCAAACATCCAGCCGAAGGACATCGCCTTCCTGCGGCCGGGCCAGGAGGCCATCGTGCGCTTCACCGCCTACGATTTCACCATCTACGGCGGCCTCGATGCCGTCCTCGACCACATCGGCGCCGACACCGTCACCGACGATAAGGGCAACGTCTTCTACATCAGCCGTGTGCGCACCCTCAAGCCGCGCCTCGGCGAGAACCTGCCGATCATGCCCGGCATGGTTGCCGAGGTCGACATCAAGACCGGCAAGAAGACCATCCTCTCCTACCTGCTGAAGCCGGTGTTGCGCGCCAGGGCGGTAGCAATGACGGAAAGATGACATGGGGGCCCTATCTTGAAAAAAGTCTTCTTTCTCTCGCGTAGTGAAGATCCCCTGCCCAGTTGGCTGACTGCGTTTCCTGAGGCTCAGGTTCTAAATTACCTTTCCGCCTCGGATATTCCAGACAAACTCGGTGACGCACAGGTCTGGCTACATATCGATACCCAAACACGAAATCCGGCCATGTTTGTGGAAAAAATCAAGCTGGCCAATCCAGGCTCCACAGTTGTTGTCCTTTCCAATGTGGCCTACGACGAGGAAGGAATCGCGGTGCTCGAAGCCGGAGCATCAGGTTATTGCGGCGCCTTGGCTATTCCGGAAGTTCTACGGCAGATTGCCACTGTTATCGACAATGGCGGACTCTGGATAGGGACCGAACTGATGGTTCGGCTCCTGCAGGGTCTCGGGCGAAAAGGGATTCGGCCGAAAGCTGATAGCCAACTTCAGAAACTAAGTCCGCGCGAGCGCGAAGTGGCTCTCGCCGTTGGTAAGGGAGCGACCAACAAGGAAGTCGCACAGCAACTGGGCATCACCGAACGAACCGTCAAGGCACATCTGGCGAGTGTTTTCGATACGCTCAAGGTACGAGATCGTCTGCAATTGGCCATCTTCTTGAGTGGCCTGCCCAACCAGGGTACCGACAGCGGAGCCAGGTGAAACGCACGAGGCCTTGCGAAAGTGGGCACCGGAAGAACCCTGTCCACTTGGACAATAGCTCCACCGAGAAGAACGGTTTATAAACTGCCCTAAATAGGCGTGATCTGCCCTGGGTGCAGGCGCCGATCAATTCAGGAGAGCATCATGAGTAAAGCTGCGACTGTCCTTTCGATTCAAGGTGAGGTTTTTGCACGCACTGCCAATGGTGGCATGCGACGGCTTTCTGCCGGTGACAGCATTGAGCAAGGAGAAGTAGTCATTACCTCCGCCGGCGGAGTTGCCAACCTGAAGACAGTCGATGGACAGATACTAAAGATCGAGTCTAGGGAGTCTTTCCGTTTCGGGCCCGAAATCAGTCAAGCCACAGCGCCAGACGCTGGGGAAGCCGCTATCTTGGCAGGCAGGGACGCGCAAGCCATCATTGATGCCGTACAGACCGGTACTCTGGATGTCGAGCAACTTCTCGAACAGGAAGCCGCAGCCGCGATCCTGGCGGGTGGCGGAGAAAATGGGGGCAATAGCTTCGTGCGCCTGTTGCGTATTGCTGAAGAAGTTTCCCCACTTGTCTATGAATTCCAGAATCCAGCAGAAAATGATTTATTACCTTTTGCCGGGATCGGGGGTGTAACCACGCCACCGCCGACGACCGAACCCCCGACGACTCAGCCGCCAGAGAACCAGCCTGGAATTTCTCATGTCGTTGTTCTATTAAGCGACGGCCAGCTGATCAAGATTGAAGGGTATACGGGCACGAATGTGAACTACGGTCATCCCACGAGATTCTTCTCGGCTATCGAGGATCAGTTCAGTGCGACGGTTGTCAGTTATGTTGTGAAGGCCGGTTCGACATACTGGACACCAACCTATGCCAAGCTCTCGTCAGAAGCGTCCATCGAAAACTACCTGGGTGCAAATGTTTCGATGAATGGCCAAACGATAGCGGTCGTGAATACTGTGACTTACAGGAGCACAACTGCCACAGACAATCTGGTCGGCACGAATTCCAACGATTCAACGTTGAATGGGCAGGCCGGCAACGACACCATCCATGCCGGGGATGGCAATGACACAATCCAAGGCGACACAGGCGATGACTTCATCCACGGTGGCAAAGGCAACGACACGCTCCGTGGAGGCGATGGCAACGATACCCTCCGTGGCGGAATCGGCGACGACCTGCTTTATGGGGATCTCGGAGCGGACACCTTCGTATGGAAACTTGCTGACGTAGGCACAACCAGCGCGCCGGCCAAGGATGTCGTTGCCGACTTCAATGTTGCCCAAGGAGACAAGCTCGATCTGAGTTCGGTACTGGATGGCAATCACAGCCTGACAGCGATAGCCGATGCCAACGGCAAACTGGTGTTACAGATTCACGAGGGGAACCCGAACCAGGCGAACAATATTGTTCAGGAAATCACCTTGAGCAATATCTCGGTGGGTGCAACGCCAGGTGTCGATGATCCGATGACCATTCTCAACTCGCTGAAAAACAACATCGATGGTTACTGAGCTGCTATCGAAACAGGTAACGTGAATATCTGTGCCCGAGTTTGAGAAGGCCTGCCGACCGCTTGAAAGGTCGGCGGGCGCTCGTGCGTACTGAAGCCTCAATGGAAACGCTTTTTGTCGCCATCGCCAGTTATCGCGACCCGGAATGTCAGTGGACGGTCAAGGACCTGTTCGAGGCCGCTGCTTTTCCGGAGAGGATATTTGTCGGTATCTGCTGGCAGTTTGATCACGGCCTAGATCAGGACTGCTTCGCCATACCTTATCCAAGACCTGATCAGGTCCGCGTGGCCAATGTCACCCTGCAGGAAACCCGGGGTGCCTGCTGGGCAAAATCAAGAGCACTTTCACTCATTCAAGGCGAGGATTACATCCTGCTGATCGACTCGCACATGCGTTTCGCCGCGAACTGGGATGTAGAGATGATCAACACCCTGCAAAGAACTGACAACCCAAGTGCATTCCTGTCCACCTTCCCTGCGGGATATGAGCCACCTGACAAGCGCAGCTTCAGCACACCCCGTCTTGCACCAGCCAGATTTTTCGATCGCATCATGTCGCAGAATTCAGTGCTTCTCGACATGCCCCGACCGCTGGAATCCTATCAGGTGGCCGGGGGTTATCTGTTCGGTCGGCGCGAGATGTTCGCCGAGGTTCCTTACGACCCTCACATTTATTTCATCGGGGAAGAGATTTCTCATGCTGCACGATTTTTCACCCACGGGTGGGATGGTTACGCGCCGGACAAATGTCTCATCCACCACTACTACACCCGGACCGAATCCACTAAGCACTGGGATGACCACAAGGAACATTGGGGCAAATTGAATACCGCCTCATACAGGCGGGTGCGCCATCTCCTTGGCATTGAAAGAACTTCTGATGCCATGGCCCTTGAGGGGATTGAGGAATACGGATTGGGCCATAAGCGGACTCTCGCCGAATTTCAGGCTGCGATCGGCGTCAACTTCAACGCCCAAGTCATCGACAGAAGCCGTCATGAAACCCTGCCGGGCATTGAGGCAGGATTGGCGAATCCTGTCCCGCCCAAATCACTCCTCGATATGCCGGCGTTAGCTCTTTATGCATCCAGGCATGGCTACTTCCTGCTCCCCAGGCACGATGCCTACATCGGAAAATCCTTGATCCACTATGGAGAATGGACAGAAGGCATCAACCAGCTGTGCGCAGGCCTGTTTTCCGCCGGGGACACCATTGTCGAAATCGGTGCAGGGTTTGGCGCACGCACCATTCCCCTGGCCCGCTTGGTTGGTGCCGAGGGCAAACTGATCGCCGTGGAGCAATCCCGCCAGATGGTCGATCTGTTGCACGCGAACGCCGTTCTGAGCGGCCTGAACAATATTCAAGTCGTTCATGTCCGAATGACAGATTTGCCAGGCATGGTCGAAGTCATCGAACCATCATTCGAACACGAAGGCAATACCGGCATGGTCGCGCATCGCCCCGCAAATGGCCAGGATAAAAACCTGGTCGCTGCAGATCAGCTCGACCGTCAATATTGGGGGTCCATTGCCTTTCTGTACGTGGATACCCCCGGGGAGACAGCCAGTGTTTTGACAGGGGCGATCCGCATGCTCAAAAGCCAGCGTCCTGTCGTGGTCGTCAATGCCGACAACCAGGAAGACGCCAATATGGCAACTGAACAATTGATCGCTTTGGGTTATCGGCTCTGGTGGTTTCGCTGTCCCTTCTTCAATGCCGACAACTTCTTCCAAAACCGTGAAAACCTCTTCAACGGATATGTCGGCAATTGCCTGGTGGCCTTACCCGACGACCAGGATATTTCAGCTTTCGGAGCGAACAGCTTTCGGGAGTCTGGCGCATGCTGAATTGGTCTGTCGGAATTTATTACACCTCAAAAGCCACCAATAGGCCTAGATGATTTATCGTCCACATAACATATTGATTTATATTTATAATATGTCATTATGTAAATTTGTGGCACATTTTTAGCGTGATTATGTACAAAGTGATAATTTAAGCTAGGAGTAATAGAAATGCATGCCTCTCCCCAATTCCGCGCTGTCGCGCTTGCTGGTTTGATGGCCGCTCTTTTCGCCGCTGGGCAGGCGAACGCTGCAGTAACTTATGCTTATGACGCGTCTTCACCGGTTAATGTCCCGGGGATCGCCACCTTCAAAACTGACGGGGCAATGATGGCCGGGATGAGCGTAACTGCGACATTCAGTACGGGGCTTTCCGAGACTCTTTTCTGGAGCCCCACGGGCATTGGCTCGGGTGGGGTCACCGGCACCGGCTGGTCGCTCGGATTAACGGGTGACTCCTACTCAAATGATTGGAATTTCAGCTTCCTTCAAGCCTCGGCACCATTAACCCTGAAAAGTCTGGTTCTTGATGGCGCACCGGGTTTCACTGTATTCGATCTTTGGTTGGACGGAGATACAGGCACCCCCAATTCAGAGGCAGGAAGAGATTTTGAATTCTTGCCTGCCTCTTACAACGTCACTGCAACATATTCGAAGCCGGTAGGCGTTGCTGGGGACCCCCCCTATGACAGCGAATTATCTTCTCCCCTACCACCCCACGATCTTTGGCAGGTTCTGACGGTCGATTTCGGTGCTAATGGCATCGGAGAGAATTTCAGTTTCCGGCAAGACACAGACAACGATACCCGCCGCGTCCCCGAACCTGCCTCGATGGCGCTGCTCGGCGCCGGCTTGCTTGGACTGGGTTTCTCACGTCGCCGCAAGTTCTGATTGTGTTGCACCCAACAAGTGGCGCGGCGAGTCCGCGCCATTTTTGTTTCTGCCGTGCCGTCCCGCCAGCGCCGACTTTTGCGTTAAGCTGCGACCATTGAAAGCAATGGCGGGGAATGCCATGGGTAACGCGGACAGGAAGGACGAAACTTCGGCCGCTCTGGACAAGCTAGCGGAATCGGACCAGGCGCTGGTGCGGGTTCTGGAGGACCTGATCGACACCCTGA
>CAZYXS010000191.1:0-5499 GCA_964650955.1 uncultured Desulfuromonadales bacterium
CCTGTTCCACCTGCGCACCAACCTGCGCTTCGGCTGCACCATCCTGCGCCATTACCTCGACATCGAGAACGGCGACCTGTTCCGCGCCCTCGGCCGTTACAACGGCAGCCTCGGCCGCCCCGAATACCCCGCCATGGTGCGCGCCGCCTGGGAAAGGCACTGGGCCTGGCAGCCGCGGCAGTTGGCGGTGCGCTGAATTATTATCGAGACTGATCCCTTTTCGCCCGGAACGCCTCTAATGCCCGTTCCAGAATGATCCTGTCCGACACATCCTTATCTCGCGTCGTCTGCTTGGTCAGCAGCAGGCCCTCCAGGTTGACCGTATGGACCGGCACACCGTCCAGATCAACGGTCTGCGCATACTGTTTCAAGGTTTCATAGGTTTCGCCACAGGCATTGAGCATGATGTCGACCACGATAGCGTCTGCCAACCGGATATTTTCGCCTTCGACAAACCATGTCGGGTCGATGTCTTTTGCGGCCTGGTCTGGCAGCACCATCAGCGCGGCGCGAACCTTTATCCCGGCCTCCCGTGTTGCGGGCACCAGAACATCGATATCCGTGGTCGCACGGTGATATCCGTGAGCAAATAGTGCATAACCCCCGATGAGCAGGTACTCAACGCCATGCGCATTAAAAGAGGCGATCAATGCTTTGAGGTCATTGAACGTTGCTGGCCGGCTGAATTCTTCCATTACCTGCGCTCCAGGGCAATTTGCGCCATACCTGCCACCACACAATCCTGCTGGTGCTGATTCGACTCGGCGAACGTCCTGTACCGATACACACCTTTGGGAATCAGTGTCGAGTTGCCCGTGGGCAGCCGATGAATCTCGTCATTGAAACGCGCGCCCGCAGCCAGCAAGTCGCCAGAAGCTGAAAATGTAATTGGCTGCTCATTGCGATGACCAATGGTGCGCATGCCAAGTCTCCTTGATTCTCCAAATCAGCTCAGGCCGCCGTGCGGCGACCTCTGGCCGCGATGACGGCGCCTGCGTGTTTGCTGGTGTGGTAAATGTTCGGCAGTATATGCTGCCAGTGAAGGAGGCCTGGTTCGATTTGGCCTTATAAATCGAGCCTGGCCCCTTTTTCTGGATGGGCCCCTTTTTCTGGATGGCGAAGAAACCGTCTGTTAGCAATACGTCACACTCAGCCTTCGCCAACACCTCGAATCAGCCCATCCGCCGTGGCCATTTTCTCGCCGTATGGAAAACGCGGAGAATCTCTACTGCGTTATCCCGCACGCGGTACGGCAGGATATATGAGAACCGCGTTACGACCAGTTCCCGCGTTCCGGCAATCCGGCCGGCTCGCCCCATGTCGGGGTGATCTGCAAGCATCGCTGCGCTGTCCCGCATGTGGAGAACGAACTCCGCTGCGGCACGCGGGCTGTCCTTGGCAATATAGGCAGCCTCATCGTCCAGGTTCTCCAGGGCGCGCCGTAACCATTTAATCTGCATACTTCCTCACCACTGCATTGATCTCGGCATCAGTGGCGAAGTCATTGGCATCCGCTTCCCTGAGGGCCTGCTGAATTTCGCCGACCTGCCAGGCTTCGAGGTCGATATATTGACGCAGGGCTTCGCCGGCGAGGTAGGACTTGGATCGATGGGTGGCATCAGCCAGCTTGTCGAGTCGCTCCTTCATTTCTGTCGGAACTCGCAAGGTCAGTGTCGTGGTTTCCATTGATAACCTCTTGTATTGCATTGTACACATACGAATACTATCATGGCATTCGGCGCGCTGTAGCTATTCGTGTGTGACTGCGCCATCCTATCCACATCGAGAACGGCGGCCTGTTCCGCACTCTCGGCCGCTAAAGGGAAAAAGGGGCCTGGTTCGATTTGGCCTTATAAATCGAGCCTGGCCCCTTTTTCTCATCGATCGAGCCTGGCCCCTTTTTTCTTTTATGCCGCCTCCAGCATGGTCAGCGGCATGTGGCTGATGGCAAGGCGGCGGATATCGGCCTTCTTGCTGGCGTGCTGGACATCGATGCCTACCAAGGCACCTTGGGCATCGTAATCCAGGACGACGCCGTCGGCCACTTCGTCCGAATCGGCCGACGGCCGTTCGGTCAAATGGATATAAAGCGAATCGGTGGCGGCATCGTAATTGATTCTCATGGCTTGAACCTCCTGTCAGGAAAGGCATTATGCAGGGTAACACCGTCAGGGAGCGTGACGACCCGCAAGTAGCGGTCCAGTTCCGGCACCCAAATCCAATGCCTGATGCGTCCATCCTCGGCTTGCGTTTCTCGTTTTATCGGAGCCCGAATCGCAGCTTCGCACCACTCGATACGAATGTAGGGACGCTTGCAAAGCACGTCATTCCTGAAGTAGTCGGTCATCGGTTGCACAATGACATATTGACCAAAGTCGCGTTGAAACGCAATCTTCAGGCCCTCTCGCAACACCCTTCGCTGATAAGCACGCAGGCATGCACGGCTTGCGCCACCAGCTTGACCCCAAGCGCGGCACACACACGGCTGACAGTATCGAAGCGCTGTTGCGCATCCGCACCCCTTATGCAGCCAACTTGGCACTCGCCAGGCGGTTTAGGCTGACGCCACTCTCCGCCGCCTCCAATGCCAAGGCGCGGTGCAGATGTGGCGGAATGCGCACACGAAACTCACCGCTGAAATGTTTTTCCGCGAGCGGTGCCGGAATGGCTTCCCCTTCCTTTTCCATTTCCGCAACCGCCGCGGCAACGATCTTGCGAATACCCTTCAACGCAGATTCGGGAGTTACGGCCAGCCAGGAAAGCGAAGGAAATTCGGCACACAGGCCAACATGCTCGCCGTCCTCGGCAGACCAGGTCACGCGGTAGGTGTAGTGTTCGCTATTCATAACTTTCTCTCCAACTTGTCGATTGCCAGCAATACCTGTCGCACCTGATACGCTTTGGCCTTGCCTTTGCCATTCTGAATATTGACGCGCGGGTCGCCCGGCCAGGGAGTCTTGAAGATCGCATGACTTGTGCCTTGCTGGCGCGGCTGGCCAAAGTAGGCTGTGCAGACCTTAAGCAAATCGCTAAACCGCACGTTCGCCGGCTCGCGACGCATCTGGTTCAGTACTTTTGCTGTCGCACCCATGTTGTTGATGGTATCAATAATGGCACCAACCTTCAAGCCATGAAAACACCTCATGGCACCGCGCATCCGACGACAATTGCTCGTCTGTCCAAGTTGCAAGTCGATCCCCGCCCATTGCAGCGCAGAGAACCACCGGGCCTTGGCAACCGCCGCAATTGAAATCTCGGTGACTTCCGCCAGTGCCGCCCCGTCAGCGCCTACTTTTTTCGGCCGTTGCAAAAACCCTACACCTGCCTCCAGAAAAACTCCACTAAAGCTTGATTCCCGGCAACGTCCGGCACGGCTTTGGGGATAATGCCCGCAACTTCCGGATCAGGGAGCTACCCCGGTGACAGTGACTAACCACGTGGAGTCATTGAAACCGAACTCTTCAAACCAAAGGAGATTCACAACATGCAAAAGAAAATCATCGCTCTGGCAGTTGCTGGCCTGATGTCGGGTGCGGCGTTTGCTCAGTCGAATGTGACCGTTTATGGCATCGTTGATGTCGGCTACACCAGTGGCAGCGCCAATGGCGCCACCAAGGACAAGTTCTCCGGCCTCACCTCCGGCAACCTGTCCGGCTCGCGCATCGGCTTCCGTGGCACGGAAGACCTCGGCGGCGGCCTGAAGGCCAACTTCACGGTCGAGCTCGGCACCATGGACACCACCGCGAACGCCACCACCAACACAGCTACCCAATCCACCACCACCAACGGTATCGATACCTACCGTCAAGCCTTTGTCGGCCTGAGCGGCCCCTTCGGCGCTGTTGTCGCCGGTCGCCTGCAGCATGCCGGCTTCTGGTTCGGCGCCAAGTACGACGCGCATGGCGCCTCCCTGTTCTCGCCGGTTGGCCAACTGACCCAGAACCTCAACACCGCGATTTCCGGCCGCGCTACTCTGGCCCGCCTGGACAACGCCGTTCAGTATGCCTCCCCGAACTTTAGCGGCCTGGTTGTTAGCGCCGCCTACGCCTTCGGTGAGCAAGTTAAGGGCGCTACCGCCTTTACTTCCGCAGGCGCTGCAACCGTTGATTACGACAAGCAGCAGACGGCCTATGTGTTGAATGCCGAGTACGACAATGGCCCGATGTCCGTCGGCCTCATTTACGCCAAGCTGAACGACATCGGCGGCAAGCTGGTTACCGCTGCAGATGGCACTGACCAGACCGAATGGGGCTTGGGTGCCAAGTACAACTTTGGCAAGGTTACCCCCTTCTTCAGCTATCAGCGCGCCAAGAATGATCCCGCTGGCGTTACTGCCGAAACCACCAGCAAGATCTGGAACATCGGCGCCCGCGCCAATGTCACGGCTGCCGGTTCCGTCGGCTTTGCCTATGCGCGCATGAGCCAGTCCGGCGTTGGTGACGACAAAGTCAGTTCCTGGGGCCTAGACTATCAGCACGCCATGTCCAAGCGCACCACGCTGTTTACTGGTTATGCAACCATGAAGAACAAGAATGGCGGCGATTTCGAGTTCAAGGGCCTGACCGGTTCCGCCTTCGGCCAAGCCGTTGCGGCCGGTGCCAACCAGAAGTCCAACCTCTTCACCCTCGGCATGCGTCACACCTTCTAATTCAAGCTTCACCTGAATTGGATCAAACAGCCGCCTTCGGGCGGCTGTTTTGTTTTCGCAATTTAATTAAAGGGGCCAGGCTCAATTATTTAATTAAAGGAATTAAAGGGGCCAGGCTCAATTATTTAAGCTTTGATTTGTTTTTGGCCAGCCAGCCAGGATGCTACCCTGAACGAAAAGTCGGCGGCACTGCGCGGTATGCCGCGTAAAGCGAGAAAAACTGCAGTTGGCGGGATGAAGCTACAATAAGCAGCACAATATCCACGAACTGCCTCCCATGCCAACCATCAGCATGTTCTACGGCATCATCATCACGCTGTATTTCTTCGATGATGAACGCCACAATCTGCCGCATATCCACGCCAAGTATCAAGGGCAAGATGCCTCTTTCTCGATCCTCGATGGTGGCGTGTTGAGCGGAGAAATCCCGTTGGCGAAGACAAGGCTGGTCCAGGCGTGGATTGAAATCCATCGCGAAGCTTTGCTGGCCGACTGGGAGTTGGCCGTCAATGGGCAAAAGCCGTTTGCCATCGATCCTTTGAAATAGGAGCGAAAACTATGGAATCCGTTACCCGTGTCGTACCGCGCGATGACCTCATGCTGGAACTCTGGTTTAACACGGGAGATCATCGTTTGTTCGATGCGCGCCCATATCTCAACAAGGGTGTATTCGCTCAGTTGCAGAACCCACAACGCTTCAAGCAAGCTTATGTTGCATTCGACACGGTTTGTTGGCCAGGTGAAATCGACATAGCGCCAGAGACGCTCTATGACCGTTCTGTGCCGCTTGCCGAAACCAGCAATTAAAGAATTAAAGGGGCCAGGCTCAATTATTTTCCGCGAATTGGAAT
>CAZYXS010000192.1:0-5430 GCA_964650955.1 uncultured Desulfuromonadales bacterium
GGGGCTCCAGCGAGCGGGAAACCCTGGTTTGCCGCCTGATCGACCGGCCGATGAGGCCGCTCTTTCCCAAAGGGTTCTTCTACGACACCCAGGTCATGCCCACGGTCATTTCCGCCGACAAGGTCAATGACCCCGACACCCTCTCCATCGTCGCGGCTTCCGCTGCCGTGGAGGTTTCCGACATCCCCTTCAACGGGCCCATCGCCGGGGTACGGGTGGGGCGCGTCGGCGGCCAGTTCATCGCCAACCCGACCCTGCAGCAGATGGCCGAGAGCGATCTCGACATCGTTGTGGCTGGCTCCCGCGAGGCGGTGATCATGGTGGAAGGGGAGGCCAACGTCCTTTCCGAAGCCGAGATGCTGGAAGCGATTTTCTTCGGTCACTCGGCGCTGCAGCCGCTGATCGACATGCAGATCAAGCTGCGCGAACTGGTCGGCAAGGCCAAGCGCCCCTTTACCGTCGCCACCGTCGACCCGGTGCTCGAGGCCCGCGTCAACGAACTGGCCACCGGCCCGATGCTGCAGGCCGTTGGCATCCGCACCAAGCAGGACCGCTATGCCGCCGTGGCCAAGGTCAAGGAAGATGTCCTCACTGCTCTGGCCACCGAGTTCGAAGGGCGTGAAAAAGAGATTGGCACCCTGGCCGACAAGGTGGAAAAGCGGGTGGTGCGGCAGATGATCATCAAGGACAAGGTGCGCATCGACGGCCGCGACATGGCCACTGTGCGCCCCATCAGCTGCGAGGTCGGAGTGCTCCCCCGCGCCCACGGCAGCGCCCTCTTCACCCGTGGGGAGACCCAGGCCCTGGTGGCTGCCACCTTCGGCACCTCGGTGGACGAGCAGCGCATGGACAACGTGCAGGGGATGGAATTCAAGAAGTTCCTCCTGCACTACAACTTCCCCCCCTTCTGCGTGGGGGAAACCAGCATGCGCCTGTTCCCCGGCCGCCGCGAAATCGGCCATGGCTATCTGGCCGAGCGCTCCGTGGCGAAAATCCTGCCCAAGCATGACGACTTCCCCTACACCGTGCGGATCGTCTCCGATATCCTCGAGTCCAACGGGTCTTCCTCCATGGCCAGCGTCTGCGGTTCCTCCCTGGCGCTGATGGATGGCGGGGCTCCGGTGGCCGACGCCGTGGCCGGCATCGCCATGGGCCTGATCAAGGAAGGGGACGATGTGGCGGTGCTCTCCGATATCCTCGGCGACGAGGACCACCTCGGGGATATGGACTTCAAGGTCACCGGCACCAAGAGCGGCGTGACCGCGCTGCAGATGGACATCAAGATCACCGGCGTGAACCGGGAGATCATGGGCAAGGCTCTGGAGCAGGCCCGGGAAGGGCGGATTCACATCCTCGGCAAAATGGCCGAGGCAATCTCCGTGCCCCGCGGCGAGCTCTCCCCTCACGCCCCTCGCATCACCACCATCTACGTCAAGCCTGACCAGGTGCGGACCGTCATTGGTTCCGGCGGCAAGAACATTCGTGGTATCATCGAGGCCACCGGTTGCACCGTGGACATCGAGGACGACGGCCGGATCAATATCGCCAGTGCTGACGGTGATGCCTGCAAGCAGGCCATCAAGATGATCCGTGCCCTGACCCAGGAAGCCGAAGTCGGCAAGCTGTACCAGGGACTCGTCAAGAAAGTGATGGAGTTCGGCGCTTTCGTCGAAATCTTCCCCGGTACCGACGGCCTGGTGCATGTCTCCGAGTTGGACAAGGAGCGGGTACGCAACGTCACCGACGTCCTCAACGAGGGGGATACGGTGCTGGTCAAGTGCATCGGTATCGACAAACAGGGCAAGATCAAGCTCTCCCGCAAGGAAGCCCTTGGCCAGAGCCTGCCCGAATAAAGGGGGAGAATCGAGCCTGTGATGGTGCAGAAGACGGTCCTGGATAATGGCCTTCGCGTCATCAGCGAGTATATTCCCGGGGCACACTCCACATCCATAGGGATCTGGGTGGGAGTGGGGTCCCGGCAGGAACCGCCCAGGCACGGCGGCATCGCCCACTTTGTCGAGCACATGCTCTTCAAGGGGACGGAAAGTCGCACCGCCAAGGATATTGCCCGGGAAATCGATTCCGTAGGAGGTGTGCTCAACGCTTTTACCGGCCGCGAGCACACCTGTTTTTATGCCAAAGTGCTGGCCGACAAGCTGCCTCTGGCGATGGACCTTCTGGCCGACCTGGTCCTGCGTTCCACCTTCGACCTCGATGAAATCGAAAAAGAGCGGCGGGTCATCCTCCAGGAAATCCATATGGTGGAGGATACGCCTGACGACCTGATACACGACTTGTTCAGTCAGGAATTCTGGCGGGGAGATGCTCTCGGCGCCTCGATTCTCGGCACCGAACAGACCGTTGGGGCCATCGGCCGGAAGGACATGCTGGCTTTTCTGGAGCGGTTCTACACCGGACGCAATCTGCTCGTGTGCGCCGCCGGTGCTGTCGCCCACGAGGACCTGCTCGCTCTGGTGCAATCCCAGTTCTCCTCCCTGGCCGAAGGGGAAACCCTTGTCCCGGGTCCCTTACCCCGCTCCGTTCGCGGTCTGGGCCTGATCGAAAAATCCCTCGAGCAGGCTCATCTTTGCCTTGGTACCCGGGCACTGCCACAAAACCATCCTGGTCGCTTTGCAGGCTACGTGCTCAACGTGCTGCTGGGGGGAAGCATGAGTTCCCGCCTGTTCCAGACGGTGCGGGAGGAGCGTGGGCTGGCCTATTCCATCTACAGCTACCTCAACACTCATTCCGATACCGGTGCCCTGGTAGTCTATGCGGGCACGGCTCCTGACGATGCCGGCGAAGTGGTCCGCATCATCCTGAGGGAACTGCAACTGTTTCGCCGTAGTCTGCTGGCGCCCGAGGTGCTGCGGGCTGCCAAGGATCAGCTCAAAGGGCAACTGGTATTGTCCCTGGAAAGCACCGACTCCCGCATGACCCGCCTTGCGAAAAATGAACTCTACTTGGGACGCAACCTGGAGATCGGGGACTTGCTCGACCGGTTCGAAGCGGTGACTGCCGAGGAAATCCTCACCCTCGCCAAGACCACCTTGCAGGACGACAACCTCAACCTCCAGTTGGTCGGACCGGAAGGGATGACCCCGCCGCCCCTGGTCGACCTGACCGTGGAGGGATGATCCCATTGCCATGGAAACCACAGTGAAGATTGCCTTCAAACTGCTGCGTCCCGATGCGACGCCCCCCCGCTATATGACCGCCCAGGCGGCCGGCATGGACCTGTGTGCTGCTCTGGCTGCTCCCGAAACCCTGCAGCCGGGTGAGCGGCGATTGATTCCTACCGGCCTGGCCATGGCCATTCCAGCCGGTTTCGAAGGTCAGGTGCGCCCCCGTTCCGGATTGGCGCTCCGCCAGGGGCTGGCTCTGGTCAACTCCCCGGGTACCATCGACGCCGACTATCGGGGGGAAATCGGCATCATTCTGATCAACCACGGCCAGGAGGCGGTGACCCTGCAACCCGGCGACCGCATCGCCCAACTGGTGATCGCGCCGGTGGTGCGGGCGGCTCTGGAGGTGGTTGAGGATTTGGACACCACCCTGCGAGAATCAGGAGGCTTCGGCCATACGGGGGTGGCGGGATGACGGTTGAACCCAATCCTCCCAAGTTGGACCTGACTTTTCCCTGCGAATTCGTTTTCAAGGCGTTCGGGCCTGGTGGCTCTGTCGAATTTCCCCAGGCGGTGCGCAGGGCGGCCTCCAGCGTCGTACCGGTGCCCCTGGATGCGGTCAAGGTGCGGATGAGCGGGCAGGGGAAGTACCAGTCCGTGTCCCTGGTGATCATGGCACACAACCTCGAGCAGATTCATGCCATCTATCAAGCCTTGAAAACGGTCCCCGATCTGCAGTACCTTCTCTAGATACCTCCGGAACCTTTCCGGCCAGATCAACTACCACCCTCGCCAGGAGATCCCCGATGCTGCTGTCGATCAATCCGGAAAATCCCCAGCCTCGCCTGATCCAGCGTGCCGTCGATTGCCTGAAGCAGGGGGGCATCATCATCTACCCGACCGACACCACCTATGGAATCGGGTGCGATATCTTCAACAAAAAAGGGGTCAAGAAGATCTACCAGATCAAGGAACGGGATCCGCGCAAACCCTTTTCCTTCATCTGCGCTGACCTCTCCGACGTGGCAAATTATGCTCAGGTGAGCAATTTCGCTTTCAAGACCATGAAGCGCAATCTGCCCGGACCCTACACCTTTGTCCTCGAAGCCACGCGGGTGGTTCCTGATCTCCTCGCCACCAGGCAGCGATCCGTCGGCATCCGCATTCCCGACAATCGCATCGCCATGGCCATCGTGCGGGAACTTGGGCATCCCCTGGTGACCACCAGCGCCAATTTCGCCGGAGAGGCCCCCCTTCACGATCCGGAACTCATCCACGAACAGATGGGCAAAATGGTCGATCTGGTGATTGACGGCGGCATTCAGCTCGGCGATCCCTCCACGATCGTCAGTCTGGTCAACGACCAGGTGGAGGTGCTGAGGCAGGGGAGCGGAGACACGTCCTGGATCCATCAGCTCTGATGGGCAACTTGCGTTTTCACCTGCTGCTGACCCTGCTTCTGGGGGGGCTATGGTTCGGCCAGGCCGACGCTGAGGAGCGGTTCGGAGGCATCGGCGCCCAGGTTGTGCCGACGGTAAACGGAGAGTTGGTGGTGCTGGGGGTGCTGCCCGGTTCGCCGGCTGCCCGCGGGGGATTGAGGCCCGGGGATATGATCGTGGAAGTGGATGGGTTCGCCCTCAAGGGGAGCGATTTTCATCAAGTGGTGTTGGGCCGCCTGTGGGGGAATGCAGGTAGCGAGGTGCGGCTGCGCTTCCTGCGTCCTGGGCGATTGGGCAGTCGGGAGTTGACTCTGAAGCGGGTGGAATTGCAGCCCGGTCGGGAGGAACTTCCGGGAGTGCGGTTTCTCCCCCCCGGGGCCAAGGACGAATTGGAGAAACAGCAATGAACAGCAAGGAAATTACGGTAGCCTTTTACCCCTGCCGGTTTATCCGATCCGATTGGCAGTACGATCTGACCCCGGAACGGTTTATCGACTTCCTAGCCGATCTGGCTAGGGAACTCGAACCTTTCGGCGTGGCCCTGAAGACCTGCCAGGACCCGGCGGTCACCATCGAGGTGCGCGGTTACGGCGATGTGCTCAATGCCGTCAGGCTACGGTCGCCCCAGGATGGGGTCGGCAACCTCTGCCTTGGCCACGTGATCGGCGCCAGCCCCCAATGCGACCTGCAGCAGGATATTCGGCGGGGGGTCAATCGATTGGTATTTGCACCGGAAACGGTGGAGCCGGAAGGGGGCAACAAGGTGGTCTGCCACAACTGCGGTTGCGGTTGCTGAACGGATGGCATTGAAAAAATCGGGATAGGGGGCGGTCAGTTTCTCTGACCGCTCCCCTCCCACACCACCC
>CAZYXS010000193.1:0-5422 GCA_964650955.1 uncultured Desulfuromonadales bacterium
ATCAACGAGGACGGCAGCTTCGACGTCGTCAAGGAAATCTACGGCGACAGCATCGCCGACGTCCTCGGCTACGTGCAATACAACCCCAAGGCCTTGTTCGAGCAGTTCCGCAACACCGCCGAAGTGGCCGTGCGCCAGGGGATGATCAGCGTCCCCGAGCGCCAGGAGATCCTCGAGGCCTTCACCGCCAGCCTGCGCGGCTACACCTACTACGAGAAATAGGCCTTTGCCAAAGCCTGAAACGCCAAGCGGCGGGTTCCCACCTGGGAGCCCGCCGCTTGGCGTTTGGTCCGCTCACTGCACCACTTCCCGCTGGTAGATGGTGCGCCGGTTCCCCTTGAACAGGCCGAAACTGGCCCGGGCGTTGGGATCGACCCCGCCCGGCCGCAGCCAGGGCCGGGTCGCCAGGTTCAGGGTCAGGTCGACGCTCCCCTGATTGCCGGCCCCGGGGGCGCTCAGGGAGAGGGGCGTCCCCCCCGCTGCCAGCCCGCCAATCAGCGCACCGGCGCCGGACAGGGTCGTCTCCCCGGCGGCCAGCCCCCCCTGGTAGTTGCTCAGAGAGAAATCTGCCGCCGCGTAGCCGCTGCAGTTGTCCAGGGTGTTGGTGGTCCAGGCGCTGCCGGTGAAATATTCGGCCCGCAGCGGGATGCGCAGCGGCAGCAGTTCCGAACCGTAGGCGTTGTCGAGCACCAGCCGCCCCTCCCTCACCCCCTTGCCGAAGCTGAAGGGGATACCCAAACCGGCCAGCGGCTGGCCGAAGCGGGCCGGGTTGCCGGCGAAGGCGATGCCGTCGCTGTCCGTCACCCCTTGGGAGAGGGCGATTTCCCCGTTGAAGGGGGCGACCGGCAGCGCTCCTTTGATCAGGGCCATGCCGCCGCCGCTGCTGAAGGTCAAAGTGCCGACACCGTTGCCGGTGGCGGCGACGACTGGATCGGGAGCGGGGAGCAGGGAGAGATCGAGGGTGCCGCTCAGGGTGCTGTAGGTGCGCGGGCCAATGCTGGCGTTGCTCAGCTTCCACCAGGCCCCGGCGTAGTTGCGGGTGGTGGCGTTGAAGCGGTTCTGCGCCGTGACAGTGATGATTGGTGCGGTGGCGTAGCTGAAGGGCTGGCCCAGATAGGTGAAGCCCCCCGCGCCACAGCCGGTGGCAAAGGCGGGGGAATTGAGCGCCACGGCAAAATGGCTGGGGGTGAAGCGCCCGACCCGGCCGCTGGTGCCGTTGATCGCCCCGGCGCCGAGGTAGTCGGCGACGCTGGCCTGCAGGGTGACGTTGCCCACCTCGGTGTAGTTGACCGTGGGATTGGCCACCCCGGCGCTGAAGGCTGCTGCCGTCAGATTGCCATTGTTGAGCAGGCCGAGGGTCCCTGCCGCAGGTTCAAAGGGAGCGACGGCTGTTACCGTAGTGGCGGCGGCGAAGTTGGGGGTGGCCGTGCCGTCGGCACAGACGGCGGCGACCCGCAGGGGGAAGTTGTCCCCCGCCATCCAGCGGGGATTGCCGCTGGTCAGGGTGTTGCCCAGGGGGGTGACGCCATCGGTGGTGGCGCTCAGGTCGAAGCGGGCCGGCTTGACCACGAAAGGGGCATCGCCGGTCATGCTCAGGCCGGTCTCCTCGCCAGCCCCGGTATAGGCGGCATTGAGCCGCAGTTGCCCCGCATCCCGGTAGTTGAGGGTGAAGCTGGTCTGCGCCAGTGCGTCGAAGCTCAGGCTGACGGAGGTCCCCGGGGACGCCGGCGCCAGATTGGTCGCTCCCAGGGTCAGGGGCCGGGTGCCGGTGGCGGGGCTGAGGTAGCTGCTCCAGAAGCGCAGGGTTTTGGTTTGTCCGGCGAAACCACCGGCGGCGATGCAGGCCTCGCTGGTGGGGGATTTGCGCACCGCCTGCAGGGTGATGTTGGCCGAGCCGCCGCAGGAGGTGAAGCTGGGGACGGAGAACAAAAAGCCGCTGTCGAAAAACTCCAGGTTGCAGTTGCCGGCGGTACCGCCGAAGCAGCGCAGCGCCGTGGCCGGCGCCGGATTGGGGGAGGCGACTCCCAGGGTCACCACCTCCGGAGTGTTGCGGCGCAGGGAGAAGGTGGCGCTGCCGCCGCTGAAGGTTTTGGTATCCCCGCCGATCCAGCCGGTCGGAGTCAGGGTCAGGGTCACGCTGCCGGTGAACAGGCTCGAGCAGGCCGTGTTGGCGCAGGCCTGCACCAGCACGTCGGCCCGCTGGCAGGTCAGGGCGGTGGCCGGAAAGGTCAGGCGATAGTGATCCACCGAGGCCACCGGCGCGGTGATGGTCCCCCGGGCATAGTGGTTATTCAGCAGAATGCCGTTCTGGTTGAACAGGTTGAGCCAGAAAAAGACCCCCGAGGGGGAAGGAGAGGCCAGAGTGGTAGGGACATTGACCCTGACCTGGGTCACCCCGGTGGCAAAAGTCGCCGTCCCCGTGGTGACCGTGTAGTCGGTCCCGGCCCGGGCGGTGTCGTCGATGGTACGATATTGCACCGAGATGCCGCCGGGGGAGGGGCGGTCCAATTGCAGCACGAAAGCCGCCGGCGTTCCCTTGACGGTGGAGACCGCGGCCACGGAGAGCTGCGGCAAGGTACTTGAACCGACATTGGGGCTGCCCGGGGTCTGCTCTCCCGAGTTGCCGGGGCTCAGGTTGGCCCAGGCGCCGCTGCCGTCGGGGTTGCGCACCATGGAAAAGCTGTTGGTGCTGCCATTGTAGGTGGTCGGATAGGCGTAACTGCCGCACTGCCCCCCCTGGGCCGCATGACCGTTGACGCTGACATAATCAATTGCGTTCCCGGCGGAATCCCGCAGGAGAACATCGAGGTTGTTCTTGCTGAAATCGAGCTGATCGCGGCTGACTCCGGCGGTAACAACCAGGTAGGGGCCGAATTTCTGGGCGGAGGCCAGAGACAGGTTGCCGGTGCAGCCGAAGCCCTGATTGCACAGCCGGATGCTCCAACTGCTGTAATCAACGCTGTCATCGAGCAGTTTGACTTCCATGAATTGGGAGGCACCGCGATACAACTCGTTGATGCTGGCCCGCCCTACCTGACTGGAACAGACGGCCCAGGCTTGACTCCCCCCCCCCAGCCAGAGGGCCAGCAGCATCAACCCGAACCACAGCACCGGCAATCTACGGGCGATCATGAATGGTCACCTCCAAACGACGACGAACATAGTCGAGTTGGCCGAAACTCCCCCGGCTGGCCTCGGCGCTGATGCGGTAGACATTGTAGAGGACTCCCCCCTCGCCGACAGCGCTGGCACTGCAGCCGACCGTCACGGTGAACCCTTCCAGGGTCGCGGGCAGCGACGTTCCCGCGGGATCGCAGGCGCCGGCCAGAGCCCGGGCGATCTCCCATTCCAGCCCCCCCCGGGCCGCCTGATAGGCCTGGGCCGACTGCAGGGCCACCACCACCGTGCGGTTCTGCATCCCCACCAGTTTCACCATGAAGGCCCCCAGGGCCGCCAGCACGGTGATGATGAAAATGGCCCCGACCAGGGTCAACCCCCGTTGATTTCTCAATCCCGGCGGCATCCTCATGGGGCGTTCTCCACGTGCACCTGGTGCAGCAGGGTGATGGTCTCACCGGCCTGGGTCAAGGCCAGTTCCAGTGTCACCAGGCCGGCCCGCTGGCCGCCTGCGCTGTAGGAAAAGGTACAAGCGGACACCCCTTCGGCGACCAGGTCGCCGGGGCCGATGGCGGGGTTGGGGGCGATGGCGTAGCCGCTGTGGCGCCGCAACTGTCCTGTGGCGAGGTCACAGACATAGCGCACCGGCGACTGGATGACGAAAAAGCGCTGCTCGGGTGAGAGCCTCGGAAACTGGTGGGCTGGATTCAGCAGCACCCGATTGGCGGTGCTGCCGGCACCCACCGCGGCGCGGTTGTCCGCCGGGGCGTTGTAGGCGTTGCCGGTGGCGCTGGTCGCATCCAGGTTGTAGATGACCACCCAGCTACCCGCCGCCGGGGTGGCCCGCAGGCCCCCCAGCACGTCGAAGGCATTGTCCGGAGCGCTGTTGTCGAGAACATCCTCGGTCCCCAGGGGGGGCACCTCGGGTTGCAGGCGATAGCGGCCGCCATCCACCGTCGGCAGGCTTTCCACCCAGCGACCGGCCACCGGATCGACCCGCACACTGTTGGGCAGCGCCAGGCGCAGCTCCCGCTGCATCTGCCGCAGGGCGCTCTCTCCCAAGGCGACCAGTTCGCTGCGCCGGTTGAGGTCGAGATAGCCCTGCACCGGCCGGGTGATGAAAAAACTACCGACGGCTATCAGGATAGCGCTGACCACGATCACCACAATCAGCTCCACCAGGGTGAACCCGGACTGGGAGAAAAATTTGCGCCGCCCGCCCATGTCAGTACCCCGACCGATAGCCGACCAGGGTGTAGTCCCCCGCGCCGGAATGCCGGACCGTCACTGCCACCCGGGCCAGGGGAACCGCCCCCAGGGTCAGGGGGGTCACCGTAATCTGCACCTGGTAGGCTCCCAGGCCAGCAATGGCTGCGCCATCCTGGCCCCTGGCACCGTTATCGGACAGGCCGTGGTAATCGTTGACGTCGTCGTAGTCCCCGCGGGTCTCCCCAGCCTCCGGCCCCCAGGCTCCTTCGCTCTGGCTGGTTCCGGGAACGGCGTCCTCGTCGTAGTCGCGCAGCAGGATTTCTTCCAGATAGGCCTCGGCCACGGCCACCCCCTGCTGTTGGAGCATCGGGTCGGCGCTGCCCCGCACCGACTGGTTGATGGCCAGCAGCACCCCGCCGAGAGCCACGGAGAGCACCACGATGGTAACCACCAGTTCGACCAGGGTCACCCCGGCTTCGGAGGCGAGCCGCCACCTACCGAGCGTCATGGCCGCCTCAGGTAGCCGGTGGCGGCGATCACGTCAAAAGTCCGACTGCCGGCCACGGTCACCGTCACGTTGGCATCGGCCCGCCCCCGGGCATCGAAAGTCAGGGTGGCGGCGCTGACGCTGATGCCGGCCGGGGCCGCAGCAGCAAAATCGCCGCTTTGGGTGGGATGGGGAAGCGCTCGGGTGAAGGCGCCGGTGGTGCAGTCGGTGGCCCGCTGGAACAGAGCATAGCCGGCGGGGGATGCGGTGATGCGCACCTGCACGGCGCAGCCGCTGGCAAGCGCCGTGGCCCGGGCGAAGCGCACCGCGCCGTTCAGCTCATCGTAAAATCCGCGGCCGGTGAAATCCCGGGTGTCGAAAAACCGCGGCAGCGCCGTCAGGGCGAGCACCCCGACCAGCAACAGCACGACAATCAATTCGATCAGGGTGAAACCGCGCACAGGGACGACCTCCGCAAAGGGCGGGATGGAACAGCGACCGGCATTTTAACCCGGGATGAAGGCAAAGGCCACCAGAGACCCTCACCCGGCCTTAATCGGGATAGGGGGCGGTCAGTTTCTCTGACCGCTCCCCTCCCACACCACCCGG
>CAZYXS010000194.1:0-5347 GCA_964650955.1 uncultured Desulfuromonadales bacterium
AAAGACCACCCCGCCGTGGGCCTCCTCAAGGATCCCCTTGCGGTCGGCGTGGGCGCCGGTGAAGGCGCCGCGCTTGTGGCCGAAGAGTTCGGAGAAGGTCAGTTCCCCGCTGTAGGCGGCGATGTTGGTCTTTTTCACCGGCAGCTCCCCCCGCGGGTTGAACTGCTCGCGGAACATCTCGTTGAGGCGGGAGTAGATGTTGTTGAACAGGAACTCCTTGCCGCTGCCGGTATCCCCGGTGATCAGGATCGAAGGAAGCCCCAGGGTCGCCTCCTGCACGTCGGTGCGGTTCCAGTAGGCGATGCGGTTGAAGATCGGCAGGGTGACCCGCTGGATGAACTCGACCACCTCTGTCGCCTTGGCCGAGTTGCCGATGATGTTGCCGAGCTTGTAGGAGGAGATCTTCGGGTCCTTGTAGCCGACGTCGCTGCGCAGGCGGTTGACCTCGCCGGTGAGGGTCTCGATGCGCTGCAGGTCGGAGATGTGACGGGAGACCAGGCGTTCGATGATCAGCAGGATGCGCTTGTGCTCGTCGGTGAAGAAGTGGGGGCGCAGGCTGTCCATGCAGATCACCGCGATCACCTTGTCGTCGCAGACCACCGGCACCGCCAGCTCGCTCTTGACCACTTCGGTGATTTCCCGGTAGAAGCCGTCCCGCCCCTTTTCCTCGGCGGTATCGGCCACCAGCTGAGGCCGGCCGGTGAAGGCGGCGTAACCGGTGAGGCTGCGCTCCTCCGGCGGCAGTTCGTGGCCACCGACGCGGATCGGGGTAATATTCTTCTTCAGCCACTCCTTGCTCTTGGCCCCCACCAGCGAACCGTCGGGCTCCTCCACCACCAGCCAGCGCTCCCCTTCCTGTTCCCGCACCAGGGCGATGCTGCCGGTGTCGGCGCCGATCAGTTCGGTGGTCTTGGACAGGATGCGGTGCAAAAAGGGCTGCACCCCTTCGAACTTCTCCTGCAGCAGGTCGTTGATCTCGGCAAGCACCTGGATTTCCATGTGCTCGCCGCCGATCTCCTGGATGACCCGCTGGGCCATCTCGGCATGGGCCTCGAGGAGCCCCCGTTCGAAATCGCTGAACTGGTAGGTTTCCCGGGTATAATAGTTGACCAGGCAGATGACCCGCCGGGTGCGGGGCTCGTAGCGGGGGACCACGTAGAGGGATTTGAGCCCCAGCTCCTCGGTCAGGTAGCGCTTCTGCAGGGTCTGGCTGGCCAGGTCGGGGATATAGAGGGGGCGCAACAGGGTGTCGTCGACGATCACCCCGGCATTGTTGATGAAGCGGGCCAGCAGCGACCTGCCTGGGCCGAGGCTGATCAGCTTCTCGTCCTCGTAGAGCAGCCTGGCCTCCTTCTGGCTGGAATAGGAAGCGAGGATCTGCAGCCCCTCCTCGCCGCTCCTGGGCGCCAGGGGGGAGGGGACCAGCACCGAGGCGAGGGCCAGCTTGTCGATGAGCCGCACCGCCGACTTCACCATGGTGAAGGCCGCCTCCTTCTTTTTGCCCTCGTCGACCCGCCGCGCCATCAGCACCTGCTGGTGGTACATGCGGGCCTGGTCGAGATTGGGCAGCGCCGCCTGCAGCAAGGCCCGCAACTTCTCCCGCTGGTCCTCGTCGGGCAGTTGCCCCTTGCGGATATGGTCGACGCACAGGGTGCCGACCCCGCGCCCCTGATGCAGCAGGGGAAAATGATAGCTGGAGCGGATGGCGAATTGTTCCACCAACTGCTGGGCGAAGGCGCTGTCCACCGTCTCCATGTCATCCACCGCCAGTTCTTCCTGGGTCAGGTAGACCCGGGAGACCAGGAAATCGCGGGTGTTGATGGGAAAGGCCTGCTCGCGGATGCTGCGCGCCTGCAGGCCGGTGGCGATGGCACAGCTCAGACTGCCGCTGGTGAGGTCCTCCAGGTAGATCCGGCAGCGGTTGTGACGCATGATGAGGTGTACCGCTTCCACCAGCAGGTGCAGGATTTCCTCCAGGTTCTCCTTGCCGCAGGCGCGGATTTTCTGGGTCAAAGCCGCGAGTTGCTGCTCGAGATGCGAGGTTTCCATAGAGTCCCTCCAGGGATGTGTACTCAGACTACTCAGGGGACTATAGCGCGCCGTCAACCGCCCTGTCAAAGTCTGCCGCAGTGCCGTCGTGGATTTCGTTGACCCCCCTTGCTCCATCTGCCACCGAAGAGTTTCGCCTTCATGCTAGCGTTGCCGCCTCAGCTCGCCACAGCGGCCTTGCAGCTGCGCTTCGGCACTTTTCCGACCCCAGGGAAATTTGTGCTTTCTTTGCCCGCCAGCCCTTTGCTATAACTGGGGCAGTTGCCCAGCCAGTCTTCCCGGAGTCCCCGCTTGTCCCTGCCCTGCGCCGAAACCGAACTGCTTGCCGCCTGCCGGGTCCTCTTTGGACCAGGGGTGCGACTGTCCAGGGACTTCCTCTATTATCTGCAGCCCTGCGGCGCCAAGGCGGCCTTCCGCAAGAAAGCCAAGGAGACCCATCCCGACCTCGACTTCGGCGACGACCCTGCGGAACGACAGCGGCGGGTGGAGACCTTTCGCGAGCTCAAATCGGCCAAGGACCTGATCTGCGCCTATCTGCAGCAGCGCCAGGAGCAGGCAGAGCTGACCGCAGGACTTGCCGGTACCTCCCGCCCCGCAGGGCGGGGCTACACCAGCGACAGTTTCTTCCGGGGCGGGGTGCCGCCCCGCCCGCTGGAGTTCGGCCGCTACCTCTACTACCGCGGCTTCATTCCCTACCCGGCGCTGATCGAGGCCATCGCCTGGCAGCGTGGCCAGCGCCCCTCCATCGGCACCATCGCCCGGCGCTGGGGCTGGCTGGACGAAGGGGAGATCCGCCAGATTCTGCGCCACCCGGGACTGCCCGACCGCTTCGGCTCCACCGCCGTCGCCCTCGGCCTGCTCAAACCCTTTCAGCTGCAAACCCTGCTTTTCTACCAGCGTTCCCAGCAGAAACGCATCGGCCGTTTCTTTGTCGAGCGCGGCTTCCTCAGTGAACGGCAGCTCGGGCAACTTTTGGCCGACTGTCAGCTGCACAACAGCCGCCATGCCCAGACGGCCCCCTCGGCGGCTCCCCCGCTGCGGCCCCGGTCCTGAGCCGCAGCCACCCCTTAGCGTCCATCCCCCAACATCGATTCAGGAGCGATTTATCCCATGGGCTTGCTAGCCAATACCGTCAGTCTTTCCCAATTTCAGGTTCTCGGCGAGTTGCCGCAGGAGGACCTCTTCACCTGGGCCGGGCAGTGCCTGGCCGGTCATGGCTTCATCCCCATCGACCAGGGGACGGAGGAACTCTCCGTCGGCTGGGTCGAAATCGACGATGCCAAGCGCGCCGACTTCTCCGAGTTGCAGAACTTCGCCCGCGACCACTACCTCTGCTTCAGCCTGCGCCGCGACCAGCGCCGGGTGCCGGCCCGACTGCTGCGGGCCCACTTCGAGCAGGCCCAGGCCGATTATCTTGCTGCCAACCCGGGGCTGTCACGGGTCAACAAGCAGAAGAAGGAGGAGTTGCGGGAGGCGGTGCGGGGCCAGCTGCTCGCCCGCACCCTCCCCGAGCCGGCCACCTTCGACGCGGTCTGGGACACCCGCCGGGGCCTGCTCAGCTTCGCCAGCCTCAGCGCCAAGGTGGTCGAACTGTTCGAGACCCAGTTCAAACTGAGCTTCCCGGGGCTGCGCCTGGTCGCCCTGCACCCCTACGCCCGCGCCGAACAGGTGCTGCCGGCCGAGCTGCGGCCGGCCCTGGTCAAGGCCAACCAGGCCGGCTCGGAGGCGGTGCTCGACCTGATCAAGGACAACCAGTGGCTGGGGAGGGATTTCTTCCTCTGGCTCGCCTACCAGACCCTCAACGCCGCCTCCACCTACAGCGTCAACCAGGCCACCGGCCCGGCCCTGGCCGGCGAAGGCTTCGTCGCCTACCTCAACGACCGCCTGACCCTGGTGGGCGGCAGCGAGCAGGGGGTGCAAAAGGTCACCGTGGTGGGACCGCAGGACCGCTTCAGCGAAGTCCGCACCGCCCTGCGCGGCGGCAAGCAGGTCACCGAGGCGGTCCTTTACCTGGAACAGCAGGAGCACCTCTGGAAGCTCAACCTCAAGGGTGAAACCTTCCATTTCGCCGGCTTCAAGGCCCCCGCGGTGAAACTGGAAAAGGACAACCGGGCCGACGCCGAGCACGAAAAGGTCGCCATTTTCTACGAGCGCATGCATGTCCTGGAGGGAGGCCTGCAGCTCTTCGACAGCCTCTACGCCGAATTCCTCCGCGCCCGCCTCGGCGAAAGCTGGGGGGAAACCCTGGCCGCCATCGAGACCTGGCTGGCGAGCGGCGACGAGCAACCGTGACGAAGGGCGCGGGGGCTGCTATCATTACCGGGTGGCAGCCCCCGCACTTTTGTTGAACACTGACCAGGACCCCACTCCCCATGACTCCAGCCCCCTCGGACAGCAACCGCCGCAGCCGCCGGCGCGACCCGCTGCTGCTGGCCCTCGCCTGGCTGTCGGTGGCCGGCTGGCTGATCCTGCTGGCAGCCCTGTTCGTGCTGGCCGAAGCCCGGCCGCCCCGCATGACCTTCTTCGAGCGCTGGTTCGACCTGCGCCTGCGCACCACCTGGAACCTGGAACTGGCTCGTTACATCTTCTACCTGATGCTGCTGGGTTTGGGGACCAGCCTCACCGGCCTGGCCATCAACAGCCGCCGGCTGCGCCGCAGGGGGGACGAATGGCGGGTCTCCCTGATCCTGGTGGCGGTCATCTCCCTGCTCGGCCTGATCAAATATCTGCACGCCTTCCCCTTCTGACAAATTAGGTATTTTTTTCTTTACTTTCCTTCGCCCCCGTGGATAATAGACGGATTGACTGTCTGACCCCCCAGGTCCCGCACCGCGCGGGCGCCTCCGCTTCATCGCTCACTGACCCCTCCTGCGCTTCTGTCTCACGGAATCAGCGGCAGTAATCCAAGGTTGGCGACGATGCAACATGTCAGTCGCCACCATGCCGGCCAACGCCGCAGCCCCTCCAGGAGGTCGCTGCCGGGGATGGCCTGCGCCGATTGCCGCCGTCCGCAAGACGGCAGAACAGGATGTTCCATGACTTTCGCCGAACTCAATCTCAACCCCCAGTTGCTCAAGGCCGTCAGTGATTGCGGCTACAGCACCCCGACGCCGATCCAGGCCCTGGCCATTCCCCTGGCCCTGGAAGGCCGTGACCTGATCGCCAGCGCCCAGACCGGCACCGGCAAGACCGCCGCGTTCATGCTGCCGGCCCTGCAGCGGCTGAGCACCTTCGCCCCCGGCCCCAAGGGCGCCCCCCGCATCCTGGTGCTGGCCACGGAGGTCTACTCCAACACCGG
>CAZYXS010000195.1:0-5309 GCA_964650955.1 uncultured Desulfuromonadales bacterium
CTTACGGTGGGACTTGCACCCACAAGAGTGCGCCCATGCTGGGCGCACAACAAAACGGGGCCATCGCGGCCCCGTTTTCGGTTCGTTCAAGCAATCGGCCCGCCGGGGGCAGGGGAAAACTACCAACTCTTGGTCAGAACCGCCTTGTCGGTCGCGTTTTCGGGGGTGGAAACGGTGATGGTGTAGTTCGTGGCGCCCACGGTGGTGGTAATGGTATTGGTGGCCGCCGACCAACCTGCCGGGGTCCCGTCCATGGCGCCGAGGAGGCTGGCGCCGTCGGTGATCAGGGTCGGCGCCGGAATTTTCCCAACCAGCTTGGCGGCATGGTTGAGGGCGGCAGCACCTTGGGCGGCACCGTACACGCCATTGGCCTGAGCGACAGCAGCTTCGGTCTTCAGGTCGATGAACTTGGGCACCGCCACAGCGGCCAGGATACCGAGGATAACAATGACCACAACCAGTTCAATCAGGGTGAAACCTCTTTCGTTACGCATGCGTCGTCTCCTTGAAAATAGTGTCATGGCTTAAGGATTCAAAATCCTTGGCGGCTGATGCCCTTGCGTGGAGACATAGCATGGTTCGTGCCAATTATTAAAACCGCTGGCCACTAAAAAAACCTCAGGTTTTCCTCCACCGGACCGGACAATCGCTGTCTGGCCGTGTCGAAAAACCCCTGTCCCTGATACCTGGTTGTCAAAGATCCGACTCGGACAGCAGCCACGGGTTTTCACCAGACCGGTCGCCGAAAGGCGGAATCCACTGCCCCCTATCCACCCCGGGCCAATGCTGTAAGGTTCCACATCGGCAGGAACACGCCAAGGGCCAGGATCAGCACCACGATCCCCATGAAGGCCACCAGAATCGGTTCGATGGCGGCGGTCAGGTTCTTCAGGTCGTAGTCGACCTCCCGCTCGTAGAAATCGGCCACCTCCCGCAGCATGTGGTCCACAGCACCGGTCTCCTCCCCCACCGCCAGCATCTGCAGCACCAGCGGCGGAAAGAGGTCGGTGGTCGCCGCGGCCTGGGTCAGAGTGGTGCCGCGCTCGAGGCTGTTGCGCATCTGGTCGATCTTGCCGGCGACGAAGCGATTGCCGATGGCCTGGGCGGTGATGCGCAAGGCCTGCACCAGCGGCACGCCGGCCGAGTAGCTCATGGCGAAGGCCCGGGAAAAACGGGTCATGGTGGCCCGCAGCACCAGGCTGCCCGCCACCGGCAGGCGCAGCTTCAGGCGATCCCAGTTGGCACGGCCGACATCGGTACGCAGGTAGCGCCGCAGTCCCCAGCCGGCAAGCACGCCCATGCCCAGCAGGTGGGGCCAATAGGTGGTGGCGCCGTGAGAGACGGCCAGCAGCATGCGGGTGGCCAACGGCAGGTCGGTTTTGACGCTGGCGAAGACCTTTTCGAAGGCGGGGATGACAAATATCGTAATGACCGCGATGGCCACGGCGATGGCGATGGTAACGAAGGCCGGGTAGCGCAGGGCCGCCTTGACCCGGTCGATTGTCTCTTTCTCCACCGTCAGGTACTTGTGGAGTTCCTGGAAGACCTCGTCGAGACTGCCGGTGTTCTCGCCAACCTGCACCATGCTGGCGAGCAGTTCGGGAAAAGCCTCCCTCTGGTTGGCGAATGCACGGGAAAGGTCCCGCCCCCCTTCCAGGTCCTCGACCACCCGTCCCAACGCCTGTTTGAGCGCCGGGCTGCGGCTGGTTTCGGCCAGGCCCCGCAGAGCCCGGATCAGCGGAATCCCCGCGCCGGTGAGGGTCTGCATCTGCCGGCAGAACAGGATCATCTCGTCGATGGGCACCCGTTTGCCCTGCCCGCCCGGCAGAAAACGCCGCAAGTCCAGGCTCGCTCCACCGGCCTTGACCGGTTCGATGGCGATGGGGATGATCCCCTCGGCCTGCAGCAGGTCAGCCAGGACTTCCGCCCCTGGCGCCTCCCGCACCCCTTCGGCGAGCCGTCCGTCCGGGGTCCGCCCCCGAAAGCTGTACTGGTTCACCCGGCCCTCCGGTGATTAACTGTCATCCCGCCACCCCCGCCGCCGGAACCACCGGAAGAACAGCCTCGTCAATCTGCCCCGAAACCCGCAACACCTCCTCCATGGATGTCACCCCAAGGCGGGCGAGATCGAGAGCACACAGGTCGAGGGGGCGGAAGGTCGACTGCTGCAGGGCGCGGGCGGCAAAGGCCGCGCTGTCACCCCGGCGCAAAGCGTCGGCCAGGGGGAAATCGATTTCCAACAATTCATAGACTCCGACCCGGCCATGATAGCCGGTATTGTTGCACCGGGGGCAGCCGTTGCCGCGGCGAAAACCGGTGAAACCAGCAACACCTGCCCGCCCCGTCAACCAGCTGCGGGCGGCTTCGTCGAGAGGGTCGTCCTCGATGCAGCTTTCGCACAGCCGCCGTACCAGGCGCTGGGCCAGCACCCCCCGCAGGGCGCTGGCGACTACGTAGCCTTCGGCACCCATATCGAGCAGCCGCAAAGAGGTACTCACCGCATCGTTGGTGTGCAGCGTGGAGAGCACCATGTGGCCGGTCATGGCGGCCCGCAGGCCGATCTGGGCGGTCTCCTGGTCGCGCATCTCGCCGACCAGAATGATGTCGGGGTCCTGCCGCAGAGCGGCCCGCAGCACCTGGGCGAAGGTGAGCTGGATACGAGGATTGACCTGCACCTGGTTGATGCGGGGCAGCCGGTATTCCACCGGGTCCTCGACGGTGATGACCTTCTTCTCCGCCTGGTTGAGCTCGCTCAGGGCCGCATAAAGAGTGGTGGTCTTGCCGCTGCCGGTGGGACCGGTGACCAGCACCATGCCGTGGGGGCGGCGCACCATGCGGCGGAAGCGGGCCAGCAGGTCATCGTCCATGCCGAGCTGGTCGAGACTGAGGATGCCGCCGGTCTGGTCGAGCAGACGCATGACCACCGCCTCGCCGTACTGCAGAGGCATGGTGGAGAGCCGCACGTCGATGGAGCGGTTGCGCACCTTGATGTTGAAGCGGCCGTCCTGCGGCAGGCGTTTTTCCGAAATGTCCAGGCCGCTCATCAGCTTGAGGCGGGAGACCAGGGCCGCCGCCGCCCGTTTTTCCCCCATCACCTGTTCGTGCAGCACCCCGTCGATGCGCTGGCGGATGCGCAGCACCTTTTCGTCCGGCTCGATGTGAATGTCCGAGGCTCCCACCTGCACGGCGTCCTCGAACAGGGTGCGCAGCAGGCGCACCACCGGCGCATCCTCAAGTTCGGTGGCGGGGAGCAGGTCGGCGAGGTTGACGCCGTGGGAGAGCTCCTCGCTCAGCTCGCCGGCGAGGTTGATGATCTCGTCGGTGCGGCGGTAGACGATGTCGATGGTGCGCAGCAGGTCCGACTCGCGCACCACCCCCAGGCGGATGCCGCGCCCTAGAATCTTGGCGATTTCGTCGAAGGCATAGATATCGGTGGGATCGGCCATGCCGACCAGTACCGGGTCGCGGCTGGCATCGAGGAGGATGGCGCGGAAGCGCCGGGCGTAGGTTTCGGGCAGCAGCCGCACCGTCTCTTCCTGGTAGCGGTAGTGCTGCAGGTCGATGTAGGGAATCTGCAGCTGGCTGGCCAGGCATTCGAGCAGACCCTTGGAGGTGATGAAGCCGAGTTCGACCAGGGTGTCGCCGAGCTTGGTCCCCTGCTTCTTCTGCGCCGCCAGAGCGGTCTGCAACTGCTCCTCGGTGATCAGGCGGTTACTGACCAGCAGTTCGCCGATGCGGATTTTCTTGCGGACATTCATGGCGATTCACCCCAGGTCGGGACCGGGTTGATAACTCAAGGATTCAACTGCTGCAGACGACCGGCGGCAAAGGCACGCGCCTCCTCTCCCAGCCCCTCGGCCCCAAGGGCCTGCCGGTAGGCATTTCGGGCCCCTTCGGCATCCCGCAAGCCTTCCAGGGCAATGGCCAGCCCCAGCCACCAGATGCCGCCCCGCGGCTCCTGCTCGGCCAAACGACGATAGACCCCCGCGGCTTTGGCCGGCTCCCCCTGGCGCTGGTAGGCGGCGGCCAGCAAACCGTGGAACTCCACGTCCGTCGCCACCGCGGGTGCGGCCGCGGCGGACAACTGGGCCAAAGCCCCTGCGCCGTCCCCTTCTTCCAGCAAGGCCCTGGCCAGGCGCTTGCGCCAATGGGTTTCCGCCGGAGACAACCGCGTCCCTTCCCACCAGAGTTCGCGGGCGGCGGCCTTGCGCCCCTGGCGCAGGTGCAGGCTGGCCAGTTGCTCGCGGGGGGCAAAGGCGGCCGGCTCCAGTTCCAGCGCCTGCTCCAGCCGTTCGACTGCGGCAGCGTCCTGGCCGGATTTCTGCAAATTGCGGGCCTCCTGCACCAAAGCGGCGGCCGTCGGCAGAGTTTTCACCGGCTCCGGTTTCGGCACCGGCCGCACCTCCGGCGTCTTGGGCGCCGTCGCCGCCACCGGCTTTGCTGCGGGTGGTGGCGGGGCCGGCGGTTCGACCTTGGCCGCCGGCGTCGACGGAGCCCGCCCGGCAACCGCTACAGCAGCCGGTGGTGCGGCCGGGGCCGTGGCCTCCTGGGCCGCGGGTTGGGTTGCGATTTGGGGTTTGGGTTCGCCGACCGCCGTTGCAGCAACGGCTGCATCCGCCCGTAGTGGCGTCGCGGGCGCAGGTTGTGCCTCCGCCACCGTGACGGGTGCCGCCACCGGAGCCGGGGAGACCACCGTCGCCGATTCCCTCGGAGCGGGCTCTTTGCCCGGCAGCAATAGACGCACGCCCCCGCCGATGCCGAGACCGAGCAGCAGGATCAGCACCGCCAGCAGCGGCCGTCGGTCACCGCGGCGGCCCAGGCCCGTCACCGCCCGCACCCCGCTCAGCAGGGAAGGTCCGGTCGGTTTGCCGTGGCGGGTGCGCTCCAGGTCCTTGAGCATGTCGTTGATCAGGCTCATCGCACCCCTCCCGCCAGCAGGAAGCCCAGCATCAGGCCGGCCAGCAGCAATCCTCCCAACAGCCAGGGGGAGGCGGCCCGCACCAGGCCGAGCTGGATATCCTCGGTATCCTGCACCGCCGCCAGGGCCTGCAGCCGACCCACTCCGGCCAGCCCCTTGCCGAAGCTCGCCAGCAACGCCTTGTGGGCCAGGATGTTGACCAGACGCGGGTTGCCGCGGCTCCCCCGGAACAGGATGTCCAGTGCCCCGGCCGTGAAAAGATCCCCCTTGCCGCCGGCAACCTGCAGTCGATGGGCCAGGTAGGCGTCATGCTCCTCGCGGCTGAGGGATTGCAGGTAGCAACCGAAGCCGATGCGCGAGCGCAACTGGCGAAGCTGTGGCTGGGCCAGCC
>CAZYXS010000196.1:0-5223 GCA_964650955.1 uncultured Desulfuromonadales bacterium
CAAGTAGTTGCTGGCAGCCGTCGACATCGGCACCAACACGGTCCGCCTGCTGGTTGGCCAGGTTCGCTTCGGCCGCGTGGTTCCCTCCCTTTATCGACAAGTCCTTACCCGCCTTGGCGGGGGCATGCAGCCAGACAAGGGTCTGTCTCCCGCAGCCAGGGAGCGGACCCTTGTTGCGTTGAGTGATTTCAAGACAGTCCTGGATCGCTGTTCTCCGCAGTGGGTTCGGGTGGTCGGCACCGAAGCGTTGCGCCGCGCAGTCAACGCCAGCGAGTTTCTAAACCAGGTGCAGGAACGAACCGGCTTCCGCCTGGAGGTGATCACTGGGGCGGAGGAGGCGACCCTGACCGCAGCCGGGGTGCTATCGGTTCTGGACCCCCTTCCCGACCACATTCTTATTTTCGATATCGGCGGAGGCAGCAGCGAATTCATTCGGGTTGAGATGGGGGTGCCGACTTTTCGGGCCAGTTATCCCATCGGCGTCGTTTCCCTTGCCGAAATGGCCAATGGCGTTTCCTTTCAGGCCACCATCGCCGATGGGATTCAACGTCTTCAACGGGAGTTAACGACCGCAAGGGCAGGCTCCAGCCTCGATCGGAAACTGGTTCTGGTCGGCACGGCTGGGACCATCACCACTCTCGCGGCCATGAGGTTGAAACTCCAGACCTACGATCGAAAGAAAATCAACAATCTGAGCCTGGAAAGTGGTTGGCTTGCAGACATGCTGACCCGACTGGAGTCCCTCCCCTTGTCCGCCCGCGAAGAATTGCCTGGCATGGAGCCGGGCAGGGGAGACCTTATCGTCCCGGGGGGAAGGCTGGTCCTGGCCCTGATGCAGGCCTTCGGAACCCACCGGGTGGTGGTCAGCGATGCCGGGTTGCTGGAAGGTGTTCTGCTGGCCCGAAGTTCGGCAGGCGGCTGATTTTATTGACACCGAACCGCCTTTTCTCTATAGTCCAAATCTTGTTTCAAGGTTCTCAACAGCTTGATGCAGCTCATTTTTTCAATAAAGGTGCACCATGGAACGCGCCATTCTGTTCGGCAATGAAGCCTTTGCCCGCGCTGCCTACGAGGCCGGGGTCAAGGTCCTTCAGCTTATCCCGGCACCCCGAGTCCGGAGATGGAGCGCCCCGAGGTCTCGGTGGTGCTCTTCCGCCGCGCCTGCATGCTCGACCGTCACGGACGCTCGGAGCGCAGCCTGCCCCTGTTCGTCAAGGCCGATGCCTGCGTCGGTTGCAAGACCTGCCTGAAAATCGGGTGCCCCGCCATCGAAGGGCAGGACAGCAGCGACGGCGGCAAAGGCCGGGCCAAAATCAACCAGGTGCTTTACGTCGGCTGCGGCGTGTGCAAACAACTGTGCAAATTCGATGCGTTTGGAGAAGGCCATGAGCGATCGGGTGAACAATACCGTGTTGCTCGGCGCCCTGTCGCTGCGGATGCACCTGGAGGAGTCCCTCTGGCTGGCCGCCCTGCACAAAATGGTGCCGGAAAAATTCCTCAGCGAAAATCTGGCAGCCTTTAACTCGGCCGCCAGGGTTGACCTGTCCACGAAAGGATCTGTCGATGATCTGGAATGATGAATTCGAAACCCTGCCCCGGGAAGTCCTGGAGTCGCTGCAGCTCAAACGGCTGCAGCAGACTCTGCAACGGGTGAATGCGACCGTTCCCTTCTACCGGGAGAGTTTCCGCAAGGTCAACGTCAGTCCCGACCAGATCAGGACTCTGCAGGATCTGCAACGACTCCCCTTCACCCTCAAGCAGGACATGCGGGACAACTACCCCTATGGCCTGTTTGCGGTGCCCCTGGAGCAGATTGTCCGCATTCACGCCTCTTCGGGTACCACCGGCAAACCGACGGTCGTCGGTTATACCCGCCGGGACATCGACATGTGGTCGGAACTGATGGCCCGCTCCTTCGTCGCCGCGGGCGCGCACAAGGGCGACGTGATCCATAACGCCTACGGCTACGGCTTGTTCACCGGCGGTCTCGGCGCCCATTACGGCGCGGAGAAGCTGGGCGCCTCGGTCATTCCCATGTCCGGCGGCAATACCAAGAAACAGATCATGATCATGCAGGATTTCGGCTCCACGGTGCTGACCTGCACCCCCTCCTACAGCCTCTATCTAGCCGAGGCCGCGGCGGAGGAGGGGATCGACATCCGCAAGCTCAAACTGCGGGTGGGCATCTTCGGCGCCGAACCCTGGACCGAGGAGATGCGCCAGCAGATCGAGGCCAATCTCGGCATCAAAGCCATCGACATCTACGGGTTGTCGGAAATTCTCGGCCCCGGCGTCGCCATCGAGTGCATTGAGGCGCAAAAGGGGCTGCATATCTGGGAAGACCACTTCATCCCGGAAATCATCAATCCGGAAACCGGAGAGGTGCTGCCCATCGGAGAGCAGGGGGAACTGGTGATCACCACCATCACCAAAGAGGGGATCCCCATGATCCGCTACCGCACCCGGGACATTACCCGCCTGATTCCCGAACCCTGCATCTGCGGCCGCACCCACATGCGCCTGGAGCGGATGAGCGGTCGCAGCGACGATATGCTGATCATCCGCGGAGTCAATGTCTTTCCCTCGCAGATCGAAAGTGTTCTGGTTTCCATCGATGGGGTCGAGCCCCATTACCAGCTCATCGTCGATCGGGAGGACAACCTCGACACCCTCGAAATCCAGGTTGAGGTCAACGAGCAGACCTTCTCCGACGAAATCAAGGTCATGCAGGAACTTTCCGCCCGCATCCGCAAAGAGATCAAGGATTTGCTCGGCGTCACCAGCAAGGTTCGGTTGGTGGAACCCAAGACCATCACCCGCAGCGAAGGCAAGGCCAAGCGAGTCATCGACAACCGGCAGAATCGGCCCTAACCCCAGCCTCGCAACGGAGGGATCATGAAAGTCGAACAGATCTCCATTTTCATCGAAAACAAGTCGGGACGCCTGGCCGAAGTCACCCACGCCCTGGGGGACGCGGGTATCAACATTCGCGCTCTGTCTCTGGCCGACACCAACGATTTCGGCATCCTGCGCCTGATCGTCGATCACACCGACCGGGCCAAGCAGACCCTAAAAGCCAACGGTTTCACCGTCAACAAAACCGAGGTGGTGGCGGTCGAGGTGCCAGACCGCCCCAAGGGGCTGTACGGCATTCTGGCCATTCTCGATCAGGGACAGGTCAACGTCGAATACATGTACGCCTTCGTCGAGCGCCAGGGGGAGAATGCCGTGATCATTTTCCGCTTCGACAACCCGGAGGAAGCTATCGAAGTGCTGACCAAAGCCGGGGTCCGCATACTGCCGGGCGAGAGAGTCCACGGCCTTTAGTCTTTTTCGCATATAAAATCGGTGGTTAAATGCTGTTTCCTCGAAAAGAACTGAAGAATCCTGAACTTCCCCAACGGATCTGGGATCCGGTCAACGAGTGCCTCGACCGGGAAGCGCTGGAACTGCTGCAATTCAGCCGCCTGCGCTCCACCCTTGAAAACGTCTTTCGCCACGTGCCCTGCTACCAGGTCAAGTTCGGCGAGGCTGGGGTCCGGCCAGAAGACCTGCGGCAACTATCCGACCTGTCCCTGTTTCCCTTCACCACCAAAGAAGATCTGCGGCTGAATTACCCCTACGGCATGTTCGCGGTGCCCTTGCGGGAGGTGGTGCGCATTCATTCCTCATCGGGAACGACGGGCAAGCCGACGGTGGTCGGATATACCCGGCAGGATCTCAACACCTGGTCGGAGTTGGCCGCCCGGTTCATGACTGCCGCCGGCGTCACCGAAGACGACATCGTCCATATCGCCTTCGGCTACGGCCTCTTCACCGGTGCCTTCGGCCTCCATTACGGCGCCGAGCGCCTCGGGGCATCGGTCATTCCCATGTCCAGCGGCAATTCGGACAAGCAGATCATGATCATGCAGGACTACCGCTCCACAGCCCTGGTCTGCACGCCATCCTACGCCCTGACCTTGGCCGACCGCATGGAGCGCCTCGGCCTCGACCCCGCCAGCCTGAGCCTGCGAGTCGGCCTGTTCGGCGCTGAACCCTGGAGCGAAGAGATGCGCCGGGAAATCGAAACCCGCCTGCAGATCATCGCCACCGACAACTTCGGCCTCTCCGAAGTGATGGGCCCAGGCATCGCCGGCGAATGCCTGCACCGCTGCGGCATGCACATTTTCGAAGACCATTTCATCCCTGAGATCATCAATCCGGACACCGGCGAAGTGCTCCCTCCCGGCTCCCGTGGGGAACTGGTGCTGACCAGCCTGACCAAGGAAGCCTTCCCCATGGTCCGCTACCGCACCCGAGACATCACCCGCCTGCACTATGAGCCCTGCTCCTGCGGCCGCACCCACGTCCGCATGGAAAAAACCATGGGGCGCAGCGACGACATGCTCATCATCAAGGGGGTCAATGTCTTCCCGACCCAGATCGAGGAAATCCTGTTCCAGGTGGAAGGGTGCGAACCCCATTACCAGTTGGTGCTTGACCGGGTCGGCTCGACGGATACCCTGGAGGTCCAGGTGGAGGTCAACGAACGGATCTTCTTCGACGAGATGAAGAAACAGCGGGCCTTTGTCGAAATGCTGGAGAAGCGCCTGGTCTCCGCCCTCGGCGTAGGCGCCAAGGTCAAACTGGTGGAACCTTCTTCCATGCCTCGCCATGAAGGCAAGGCCAAGCGGGTCATTGACCGCAGAAAGCTCTAAGGCATCGGTTTTCCGGCGTTTTTCCCCATCTTTTGGATCCTGGGGAAAAACTGAAATTATTCAATAATCCCAGGGTTTTCTCCTTGACATTTGGGGCCGGAATTCGCATAATGCCGCTCGTTGATTGACGGGGCGTAGCGCAGCCTGGTAGCGCACCAGCATGGGGTGCTGGGGGTCGGAGGTTCAAATCCTCTCGCCCCGACCAACGAGAAAAAGGGAGTGACGATGTCACTCCCTTTTTTATTGCTCGGTCCCGTTATAACAGGCAAGATCAAATGGCGAAGTTAAAGAAAAGGCTTGATCGGCAGACGCGGGGACTGGCTCCGCAGGCGCCTGCCCCCTGGGTGGGGAAGTGGGATAGAGTAGATAGGGTTTCATTAAAAGGCGCCTCTCCTCCTTAGAGGTCCTGTGAGACCGACTGTTCCCCCGAATTAAAAAGTGTCAAGGCAGGAAGCCTGATAATCAAAGGTTGATGCCCTCGCAAAAAGCGATAATTCGATAACCATATAAAAATATTCGATAT
>CAZYXS010000197.1:0-3700 GCA_964650955.1 uncultured Desulfuromonadales bacterium
GGACCTACGAGGGGTTCAGTGAGGCGGCGGCGACAGGGATTTCCGGCCGCGTCACCGATCGCGAGGGGTTGCCCCAGGCCGGGCTGCTGGTCTTTGCCTTTCTCGACCCCGAGTTGTCAGGGCAGCCTCTGGCCGTTTCCGACCGTACCGACACTCATGGCCGTTACCTGCTGCGTCTGCCCGGCGGGGGGGAGGTCTACCTGCGGGTGCGGGACAATTACGGCGGCGGGGCTCCCGTCAGCGGAGGAATCATGGGGGTCTATGGCGACGCCGCCCCGCGACCAGTTCCCGTTGTTGGCGGTAAAGTTCTGGAGGGGGTCGATATTTCCACCGTGCAGATCCCGGCCACCCGCACCGGGGAGCGGGCTCCGCCGGGTTTCCCAGAGGGGGCTGAACGCACCCGGACGGGGGACTCACCCCAGGTTCCCGGGGCTCTGCCGGCCCCCGGTGTGACGGGAAAATGACGGGAATCCGGGGCCGCCGATGTCGTGAAAATATTGGTTTTATCAGGAAAATTCCGCTTTTTTGGGAGAGCGGCGCTGGGAATGATATTGCCATAATGAGGCAAGTGTTGTAAAAGTAGTCTTCATTGCCTGATTCTTGACAACCCTGCATTCGGGATCCTTCTGCAATGACCTGTTTCCCTTGCCGTCTGCTCTGCTGTGTACTGGTGTGCCTGCTGACGGCCATACCCGCAATGGCTGCCACCACCCCCCTGGAACTCCGCTCCAGCACCATCCTGCGTTATTTCGAGCGGGACGTGGAGCCGGAAAAAGACAGCCAGATCCTCCCCGCCTACGAATACCTGGAGATCAACAGCGGCAACGGCCAACCCTGGTCCTTCCATGGCTACGGCTGGATGCGGGTCAACCTCGGTGACGAGTTCTTCGAGCAGGACGCCAAGGGGGAGCTGCTCTATGCCTACGCCCAGTATCGAGCCCCCGGTGGGCAACTGCGGCTGGGTCGCCAGGCGGTCTATGAGGGGGTGTCCAACGAAACCGTCGATGGCGCCTGGGGGCGGGTCGAATTCAATTCCAACCTGAGCCTCTCCGCCTACGCCGGCCTGCCGGTCACCCTCGACACCACCAACGGTCGCCAGGGGGATGGCTTGGCAGGTGGCCGCCTGTCCTTCCACCGGTTGGGCTGGTTCGACCTCGGCCTCTCCTACAAGCTGCTGCTGAGCGATTCCGAGCGGGACGAGGAACTGCTCGGTCTTGACCTTTCTGCCGAACTCCCAGGGCAGGCGCAGCTTTATGGACTGACCACCCGCAACCTGGTCAGCGGCGGCTGGGGAGAACATTCCTACGAAGCCCGCTTCACCCTCGGGCAGGTGGAACTGCGCCCCTTTTATCAACGGTTTTCCGGTGAGGATTTTTTCAACGGCCGCGACAACAGCGCCAACCCCTTCCGCTTTTACAGCCGCTTCGGCACCCGCACCACCGTGGTGGGGAGCGAAGCGTTCTGGTATCCTACGGAAAACTACGAATTCGCGTTGCGGCTTAAGCACTTCGACCACACCCAGCGGTTTGGCAATGCCGCCCTGATCAGTGGTATATTCACCTATAAATACCGTATTCATAACCAACTCGGGATCGAACTGGGGCGGATGGAGGGTGACGCCCCGGAGAACCGCTTCAGTCTCGCCCGCGGCTTTTTCTACCTGGACCTGGCCCCGGGGTTTCTCAGCGGCGACCTGATGTGGGTGGATTATGACCAGCCCCTGTTCGGCGAGGACCGCTCTTTCTTCGTCGCTCTTGGGGGCGGGCGCAAGTTCCTGGCCGACCGGTTGACCCTGAAACTCTCCGGGGATTACAGCATCGATCCCTATTTCGACCATGATTTCCGCGCCATCCTGGTGGCGGATTACCGTTATGCCCGTTAGGCCCGTTGCGGGCGCAGAGCCCGAGAGGAGTCTGCAGTGTTGAACCATCGGTTATTCGGTCTTGCGGCCCTGCTGATTCTGGTGCTGTCGGTGGTCGCCTGTACCGCCCTCAAAACCAGCTACCAACTGCCGGCGACCCACCCGCCTATTTTCGAGATGGCGGAAAAGCGGGTCTTCTGCGTGCGCTGCCATGGTCCCCGCAAGGGGGACTTCAATTTTGAAAAGTACAACCACACCCCGTTCTTCACCGACAATCACCGGTTGCTGGCCTATCAGGATGAGCAGGTCTGCGCCCTCTGCCATGCTTCCAGTTTCTGCAACGATTGCCACGCCACCCGGGTCGAACTGAAACCTTCAGTACGTCACCAGACGGAAACCGACCGGCGCATGCAGCACCGCGGAGACTACCTCTCCCGGCACCGGATCGATGGGCGCATGGACCCCAGCTCCTGCTTCCGCTGTCATGGCAACCCCAAGGCTTCCAAGACCTGCCGGCCCTGCCATGGCTAGAACCTGTTCCGGGGAAAGGAACACTATGGGTGTGATCCGACATGCCGTCTGGCTGCTGTTGCTGCTGCTCGCCGCGGGATGCGGCGGCGGGGGCAGCAGTTCCGGCAACTCCGCCGCACCCCGACTCAACGACGCCCACGAGCCTGGCTGGCGGACGGTGCACGACGCCGCCTGGGCCCAGGACCCGGTCCGCTGCTGGGTCTGCCACGGTGAAGACTACCGGGGCAGCGGCGAGGTGGTCAGCTGCTTCATCTGCCATGCCAGCGGACCTCCCTTCGTGCTCCATCCACCCTCCCTGGCTCCTGACCTCCCCTGGAGCCATCCGGTCAATCACGGCAGCGCCGCCCGCCGGGACATCGCCGCCTGCCAGGGCTGCCACGGGCAACGGGGCGGGCCCGGCAGCAATCCCCCCTTCGATGTGGCCCTGCGCAACCTGACCCAGGGGTGCCAGACCATTCCCGGCTGTCATAACCCGGGGGCCGCCCACCCGGCCAGGGTGACCGATCCCACAACCCAGGATCAGCGGCACTGGTACGGCGAAGTAATCGCCTATCAGAGTGGCGGGGTGGACCGCACCTATGCCATCAGCCATTTCGATGCCGGCAATGTTCCCGGGGCCTGCACCCTTTGTCACGGCGCCAATTATGGTGGCGGCAGTGGTCCGGCCTGCGGTGTCTGCCACGTCAGCAGCCCGGTCGCCCAGCCGCGGGGCTGCGTCAGCTGCCATGGTGGACCCCCCGTGGGGTTCTATACCGACTTCGCCCAGCGCTCGGGACGGCCGGAACTGGTCGACCCGACCCATCCCGGCTACAACCAGCGCTTCGACTTCCTTACCGAAGTCCGCAATGGCAAGCACCTCAAACACGAAGGTATGGCCTGCCGCGACTACGATGAATCGGCCGAATGCCGTCAGTGTCACAACGAACTGGTGGACGAACTGACGGCTCCCGATGGAGGGCCGCTGGTCGATGCCGACGGCAACCGGGTGGTCAGCACCTTCGATCGGCACCACCCTGGATTTGCCGCATCCATTCTCGACGGAACCATCGATTTCTTCGACTGTGCCCGCTGTCATTTCGCCGGAGGGGATTTCCTGTTCTTCCGTGATGCCCAGGGGCGTACCAATTGCGAGGGGTGCCACGACCAGGGGAGGCTGCTGCCGATCTTCCCGACGCGACCCTGCCCCTGAGGGCCGAACTGCTTCATGGCTGTTACCCAAACGACCAGGGCCGGGAAATCCCCGGCCCTGGTCGTTTGCGTTAGCTAGGTTGGCCCGCCCTGATCATCCTCGGAGAAAATAGCGGCAAT
>CAZYXS010000197.1:3710-5183 GCA_964650955.1 uncultured Desulfuromonadales bacterium
GGCCGGGAATTTCCCGGCCCCGGTCGTTTGGGTTTGGCCAGGTCAGGTCGCCTTGATCATCTTCGGGGGTTGACTTAACCTTGGCAAAATTCGTGTTAAAATGCCAGCTCCGGTTTGCGGATTGGAGCGGACCTCGATAGCGGGCAGGCGGCCTGATTCCCCTGGCCCAAAGGCAGGGCTGCGAAAAGGTCCTGAACATCCTGGCGCAAGGAAGGAGGGTGGCAATGCAATCGAGCCAAATTGGTGAGAAGATCGGCAACCTTCGAAAAAAAAGAGGGCTCTCCGTCGCAGAGGTGGCCGAGAAGACCGGCATCTCGACGACTGAGCTTCAAGAGATCGAAAACCAGGAGGCTTCTCCCCCCCTGGGTCACATCATCCTGCTGGCCAAGACACTGAAGGTCGCGGTAGGTGATCTGTTCGGCGACAGTGCTGATTCCCCCTTCTGTCTGGTTCGCCATGAAGAACAGGCGACCGTTCCCAGATTCAGTTCGGCTGGCGGAAAATCCGGGGGGTACAGCTACAAATCCCTTGGCTCGCAGAAACAGAACCGGCATATGGAGCCGTTCCTGGTGACTTTGAACCCCACCGATACCGCTGCACTGCAACCCAACCAGCATGATGGAGAGGAAATCCTCTTCGTGCTCGAAGGCAAGGTCGAAATCCGGTTGGGTGAGCATACCGATCTCCTCAAACCGGGCGATTCCATCTATTTCGACTCTAGCCTGCCGCATGTGGTGCGCTGCCATGGCGGGGTTCCCGCCAAAATCTTCACGGTGATCTATACGGAAAAGGAAATGATGATTCTCTAGCTCCGTGGTGGCGGGTATTGGGCGCAAGAAAAAAACGGCCTCGCCGATTGCGGCAGGCCGTTCTTCATGTGTGGTGATGGCGCGGAGTCGGGAAACAGCATTGAAAATTGATTTCAGCAGGATGCTCCTGGTCAGGCCCAGTGACGCTCATCGACCTTTTTCGGATTGTGGCGTTTGAGCAGTTCCAGGATTTCCGGAGCGCCGTCTCCGGGGGTAATCACCTTAAGCTGGTTATTGGCCTTGTCCACGTAGAATTGCTCCTGTGGAATCCCGGCTCCCAGAAGATCGTCCACAGCATTTTTCAAGGCATCTTGAGTGTTGTAGGTCGCTGTTACGGTCTCGTTCATGGTGTCTCCTCCCCGTAAGGTTGCAGGAAACGGCGCCGAACACTGGGAGTGGCGGTCGAATTTCCGGCTGGATGTCTCCTGGCGGTTGCCCCTCCTGCTTGGGCTCTGTATGGAATTAAGTTTCTCTTCTATTTTAACAGGTTTGTAGCGATGTCAAGTCAACGGCGTGCGGCTGCCTTGCGTCAACTGAGGCAAGCTGACCCTCTCCACGATTGTCCGGCAGAGCTGTGATCAGGAAAAAACCGTCTGTTCGAGAAGAATCTTCAGGCCGATGAGAATCAACACCAGACCGCCGAAAACCTCCACCCGCGGGCCCC
>CAZYXS010000198.1:0-5170 GCA_964650955.1 uncultured Desulfuromonadales bacterium
TCGCCGTGCTGATCGGGGTGGTGGTGCCGAAATATCAGCGGGTCGCCCGCGAGGCCCAGGAGGCGGCGCTCAAGGCAGAGTTGGTGAACATCAGGACGAGTATCAGGCTGTTCAAGATGCTGAACAACCGGAACCCGCGTAGTCTCAAGGAGATGATGGAAAAAAGGGTCATGCTGCCTGCACGGCTGGGGCACGATGCCTACTCTGACTCGATCTTCAAAGAGAAGTACCTGTTGCCGCAGGCTGTCGACGAATATGGGAATGTGCTGGACTCATTTGGAAATAGGTTTGAATACGATCATAAAGAGGGGGAGGTGAGGACAACAACAGAAGGATACGGGAACTGGTAATTACGCATGAAGCAAGCCATCGGATATGGCGTGATTATGGTTATAGTAGTCGAGATTATCAGCCGGAAATAAGCAGGTATGTGATGAAAACGCTCTGTAATGAAACGAACAATTATCGGAACAGGAGGAGGTAATAAAATGATACGTTCTCAGAAAGGTTTTACCCTTATCGAACTGATCATGATAATCGTGATCCTGGGCATACTGGCGGCAGTGGCTGTACCCAAGTATATTGACCTGCAGCAGGATGCATCAAATGCGACTGCGAAAGCTACGTTAGCCGCGTTTCGGTCGGTAAACACCATGCTCTTTGCCAAGAATGTTATTGGCGGCACGGGGGGGGCGGCTTATAATCTGGCGAGCATTGCGACGCAGGTCGACACGCAGGGCGGTGTGACGATAAACGCCGCTGCTGGTACAGCTGTAACGGTGCAGATTGGCGGATATACCTATACGTTTAACCTGACAACGGCTCCTAACTTGCCTACTACTGCGGGCGTCGTGGTCTGCAGCGGTGGACCCGTCGCGTGTACTACCTGGTAGCTTGGTTTTGAAGGAGAAAGTGTGGCTTGAGTTGTACTCTGCCGGATTCCATCGGAAGCACACGATTCATGGCTGCGAGAAAAAGGGCGAGAGAGGTTATCCCTGTCATCGCCCTTTTTCTTATCACACTGGCTTTCTTTTCGGATGTCCTTTTTGGGGGAGGCCTCTTTGTTGAGAGAGACTTAGGGCCGTTCTTCATCCCGCCACGATACTTCTGGGTCGAGAGTTTGAACGCCGGAGAGTTTCCGCTCTGGAACCCACTCAACTTCGGAGGATATCCCCTTTTTGCCGCGCTTCAGCCCGGCGTGATTTATCCTCTCAATGTTCTTTTTTTTATTCTGCCTTTTCAGCATGCCTTCAACTGGATCATCATCGGCCATTATTTTTTGGCTGGCGCATTTACCTATGCTTTGCTGCGGTTTCTTGATGCGGGACGGGGGGCCTCATTCCTTGCCGCCGCGGTTTTTTTACTCGGCGGTTATCTGCTTTCGCTTCACAGCTTGCTTTCAGCACTACTCTCCGTTGTTTGGCTGCCGCTCATTCTTCTCTTCTTCGGCAGGGCCCTCCGGCATAATTCTTTGTGGAATGCTGCTTTTGCAGGGGCATGCCTTGCCGTATCGTTTTTCGGTGGAGGCATTGAGATCGTCCTGAGTACGTGCATTGCGCTCGGGCTCATGGCGCTTTTGTCACGAACGATCGGTGGGAATACTATATTCGCCCTCAAAGCGCTCATCATAACGGGCGTCGTTTTCCTGTGCCTCTCGGCAATTCAACTGATCCCTTTTCTACAGCTGACAACCCAATCGATCCGTCAGACTAGCCTGAGCTATCAAGAGGCGATCGTCTGGAGTGCCTCTCCTGTGGATTTACTTTCTTTATTGATCCAGGATCCGTATGGCTCCCTCTCGTCAGATATAGCAAAATACTGGATGAGGCAGAGTTGGTTAAAAACGCTCTATGTGGGCGGTCTTCCTTTTGTTCTCGCAATTATCTACATCATGAAAGAGAGAAGAGCAAAGTATTTCTGGCTGATTCTGGCTGCTGTTTCCCTTTTCCTTGCGTTGGGCGGCTTTAACCCATTGTATCCCTATGTATATGAATTCGTTCCGACGATCAACAAGATCAGATATCCAGTGAAGTTTCTTGTCCTTGCAATATTCGCCCTTTCCGTCATGGCTGGACTGGGACTTCAGCGCTTGCTGGCTGATGTACGAAAGGGCGAGGGAAGTCGATTTCGATGGATGACGATCAGCCTCGCGACATCAGCAGCCGTTATCTTCTTCCTGCTGCACGTTCAAGCCGATGCTATTCTCGCGTTTCTGAAGGCACGAGGTATTGATTCGCCAGTCTACAATGACGCAGCCGTAAATTTTCATAATGTAAAGAGGATGATTTTTTACGTCATCGTGAGCAGCTCGATTTTGTGGGTTATCACGAGAACCCGGGGTTCTCGCTACGCTGTTGCAGCATTATGTTTAGTGGCGGTCCTCGATCTTTTCGGCAACTTCGGATATTATGGGTGGACAAAACCAGACGTATATTTTGCCGACAACTGGACAGTCAAGCAGGTGAAGGAAGGGCTGGGTGAATACCGCATGCTCACTACTCCGTATACGTCTATTCCGACCTCGACAGTTATAGCGCCGAACATAATTCCGGAAGCTTCTCGCCAACGAGTCATCGCGCCGTCACTCAACCTGAATTATGGGATCAGGGACACGTGGGGCTCGGAGGTTATGCGAGTCAAACGAACGGACGATCTTTATGCCGTACTGTCTGCCTCATCGTCGGTAGATGCGACGCGGATTCTCGACATTTTTTCGACCAAATATGTTATCTCGACGAAACCCATATCCTCTCCTTATTTTGCTTTTGTCGGCGCCGACATCGACGGACTAAAGGGAGATCGAAAGAAGTTGCTGAACGAGCAGACGATCAAGATTTACAAGAACAAGCGCGTTCTTCCCCGGGCATTTCTGGTAAATAGTTATATAGTTGAACCTGATCCCGCACAGGTGCTTGTGCGGATAAGCAAGGCTGATTTCAATCCGGCACGTATAGTAATCCTCGAGGAACAGCCGGTTTGGGATACTCTTATACCGGAAGGTCGAATTGAGGATAGCGCTCGGACGGCAGAGATTCAAACCGAAAGTAATAGTCGGGTAGAGATCTTGGCCAAAGTAAATCAGCCCTCGCTTCTCTACTTGTCCGATACGTTTTATCCCGGATGGAAGGCTTACGTGAATGGCATCGAAACGAAGATCTACCGTGCGAATTACAATTTCCGGGTGGTTGCGTTATCCCCAGGGAGGCACCAGGTAGAGTTCCGGTACGAGCCCCTGAGCTTTTATATCGGGGCCTGGATATCGGGCCTGACCGTGGTTGTCCTGGCATCGTTAAGCGCATGGTCGATGGTCGTTCGGCGGCGCGCAGTTTCGGTAAGAGACTCTGGTGATGCAGCAGTATCAGGAAGCCGCTCTACGGCAGGAAAGAACGAATGCCGGCGTGCTACCAGGGGGCGCGGCCTGCTTGAAGACTACCTTGCCCGGAAGCGTGCGGCGATGGCTGACGCGCTCATTCCCCACGGAGCGCGAGCGGGCCGAGTACTGGATATCGGCTGTGGAACCACTCCCGTGTTTCTTTCCCGGACCGAGTTTCACGAGAAATTCGGGATCGAGCAGCATGTTAACATTGATATGCACGATTCTTCACTTCAGATCAAGGAGCATGATCTGCACGGCGGCGACCCTCTGCCCTTTGAGGATCGGTTCTTTGATGCCGTGACCATGCTTGCCGTGCTCGAGCATGTCGAACCGGAGCGGCTTTCGGCAGTTATCGGGGAGATTCATCGGGTCCTGAAACCAGGAGGTGTCCTTATCATTACGACCCCGTCATCCTGGACCGGATGGATATTAAAGTGCATGGCTGCGGTTCGGCTGGTAAGCCGGGAAGAGATCAAGGACCACAAGAAGGCTTACGGAATTGCAGAGCTTCGCGAACTCATCAACGAAGCCGGGTTCAGAGGGGAGCAAGTCCAGGCGGGACATTTCGAGCTGTTTCTGAACCAGTGGCTGAAGGCGGAAAAGGAGGAGGGATCGTGAAATTGTCCGTGGTCATGCCTGTCTATAACGAGCGGGACACTGTCGCGGAACTTATCAGGCGGGTCCTGGCGACACCGCATGAGAAGGAACTGATCGTGGTGGACGACTGCTCAACAGACGGGACGGCTGAGGTGCTGAAGGCATACACTGCGACTCCGGAAATCCGCCTGTTCTCGCATGCACATAACCAGGGAAAGGGGGCGGCACTCCGCACTGGCTTTGGCGCGGCAACGGGAGACATCGTGATCGTTCAGGACGCTGACCTCGAGTATGACCCGCGGGAATACGGTCGATTGCTGGAGCCGATCCGGGACGGACGGGCCGATGTGGTCTATGGTTCTCGGTTCCTGAGCGGCGAGGCTAGGCGCGTTCTCTATTTCTGGCACTATTTGGGGAACAAATTTTTGACCCTTTTTTCCAACATGTTCACGAACCTGAATTTGAGTGACATGGAGACAGGCTATAAATTGTTCAGGAGGGAGGTGTTGTCGCGGATCACGATCCGCGAGAACCGGTTCGGAGTCGAGCCGGAGATTACGGCAAAGATCGCGCGGCTCGGCTGCCGTATCTACGAAGTGGGTATCTCCTATTCCGGAAGGACCTACCGGGAGGGAAAGAAAATAAACTGGAAGGACGGCATTTCAGCCCTTCGGTGCATTGTTAAGTATGGGTTGTTCGACCGCACAAATAGCCTACGCCGCGGCCCGGCAGGCGGAGGGGTGGCTTGAAATATCGGCTGGCCCCTGCTATGCTTTGGCAGAATGGTACGGATGAAAAAGCATAAGGGCTTTACTCTTATAGAACTGGTCATGATCCTTGTCTTGCTCGGTATCATGGCAGCCGTGGTCGCACCCAGGATCGGCGATGTGCGGGCCACAAACGCCGGAGCCTTCACGGACAAGCTGCGTGCCGATCTCCGCTATGCCCAGAACCTGGCCATGACGGAAAATCGCCGCTACCGTGTCTATGTGAATACGGTTCCGGGGCCAAATCCCGGCTACACGGTGGTGAATGACGCGAACGGCAACCTGACCTGGGGCGAGGCGGGTGAGGTCGCGTTCGACCCAGCGGGAGGGGGCAGCCTGAGGATCACGCTGAACGCGGGACAGTATGCAGGTATCACTGTCAGCACACCGGCCGGAGGGTATGTGGAATTTGATTCACTCGGAAGGCCGT
>CAZYXS010000199.1:0-5133 GCA_964650955.1 uncultured Desulfuromonadales bacterium
GCGGCGCTTGTGGGTGATCTCGGAGAGGGGGTTGGTCTGGTCCATGAACTGGGAGAGCTGGGAGGACCCGAAGAACTCCTTGACCACCGCGGAGACGGGCTTGGAGTTGATCAGGTCGTGGGGCATCAGGCTGTCCACTTCCTGCAGGCTCATGCGCTCCTTGATGGCGCGCTCCATGCGCACCAGGCCGACCCGGTACTGGTTCTCCAGCAATTCGCCGACGGCGCGCACCCGGCGGTTGCCGAGGTGGTCGATGTCGTCGATGGTCCCTTTGCCGTTGCGCAGATCGATGAGGTAGCGCACCACCTGCAGGATGTCTTCCTTGGTCAGGGTGGTGTGCTCAATGGGGGAATCGACCCCGAGCTTGTAGTTCATCTTGATGCGGCCGACCACCGAAAGGTCGTAACGCTCAGGATTGAAGAACAGGCTTTCGAACAGCGCCTGGGAGCTGCGGATAGTGGGGGGATCGCCCGGACGCAGGCGACGGTAGATCTCCACCATCGCTTCGTCGGGGGAGGAGATCTTGTCCTGCAGCAGGGTTTCCCGCAGATAGGGGCCGACGTAGAGGTGATCGATGAACAGCACGCTCAGTTCGGTGATGCCGCGCTTGCGCAGATCCTGCAGGGTTGCAGCGGTCAGCTCCTGGTTGCACTCGACCACCACTTCACCGGTGGCGGTGTCGACGATATCGGTGGAGGTGATCTTGCCGACCACGTCCTCCTCCAGCACCGGGATGAAATCGATCCCCTTTTCCGCCAGTTTGCGGATCGCCGCCTTGGTGAACTTGCGGTTGGCCTTGAGCACCACCTCGCCGTCCTCGGCGATCACGTCCACGCCGGCGCGCTGGCCGGGGAGCAGGCTCAGGTTGACCCGCTTCTTGAAACCGTCCTCGGTCAGGACGATCTGCTCCAGGTCGTAATAGTAGTTCAGCAGCTCCTCGGCAGAAAAGCCGAGGGCCTTGAGCAGCACCGTGGCCGGCAGTTTGCGACGGCGGTCGATGCGCACATAGAGGATATCTTTATGATCAAAGTCGAAATCGAGCCAGGACCCGCGATAGGGGATCACCCGCGCGCTGTAGAGGATCTTGCCGCTGGAGTGGGTCTTGCCCTTGTCGTGGTCGAAGAAGACGCCGGGAGAGCGGTGCAACTGGCTGACGATGACTCTTTCAGTCCCGTTGATGATGAAGGTGCCGTTCTCGGTCATGAGCGGGATCTCACCGAAGTAGACCTCCTGCTCTTTGATATCGCGAATCGATTGCACCCCGGATTCCTTGTCCACATCCCAGGAGACCAGACGCACCCGGACCTTGACCGGGGCAGCGAAGGTCATGCCGCGCTGATGACACTCGTCGACATCGTATTTGGGCGTGCCAAGGGAGTAGGCGACGTATTCGAGCGAGCAGGTCTCGCTGAAGTCGCGAATCGGGAAGACAGAACGGAACACGGCCTCGAGACCGATGTTCTGCCGCGCCGAAGGGGGGAGCTCCGCCTGGAGGAAACGCTTGTAGGAATTTTTCTGGATATCAATGAGGTTGGGGATGTCGATGATCCTCTTGATCTCGGCAAAATGTTTCCTCAGAAGCTGGTTATTCGCGATCGAATAAGCCATGGTTTCTCCTTAAGATAACGAAAGTAGAATAGCCAAGGCCGCACAAGGCGACCTTGGCTAAGGGCGTAACGATCAGGCAGGTATTATTTGAGCTCCACGGTAGCGCCAGCTTCCACCAGCTGCTTCTTGAGCTCTTCGGCCTCGGCCTTGGCGACGCCCTGCTTCACCACCTGGGGAGCGCCGTCGACGAGGTCCTTGGCTTCTTTCAGGCCGAGGCCGGTAGCGGCGCGGACGACCTTGATAACGTTGATCTTCTTGTCGCCGGAGTTGGCGAGAATGACGTCAAACTCGTCCTTCTCCTCGACCGGTGCGGCAGCGGCGGCAGCCACGGGAGCGGCAGCAGCGACGGGAGCGGCGGCGGAGACGCCGAATTTCTCTTCCAGTTCCTTGACCAGTTCGGCCAGTTCAAGGACGGTCATCTTCTCGATGAATTCAACAACCTGAGCTTTGGTGATGTCTGCCATGGTAATGATCCTCCAATTGGTTCTGTGCGTATGCAGAAGTTAGTTTTAGGCGGCTTTTTTGTCCTGAATCGCGGCCAAGACCTGGACCAGGGAACGGGGAATTGCGGCCAGAACGCCGACGAAGTTGCTCGCCGGAGCGTTGAGGCTGCCGAGCATTTTGGCCAGCAGCACTTCGCGGCTGGGCAGTTCGGCCAGAGCCTTGATGTCCTCGACCTTCAGCAGCTTGCCGTCGAGAGCACCAGCCTTGAGCTCGAACTTGGCATTGGCCTTGGCGAATTCGACCAGAATCTTGGCCGGGGCCACCGGGTCGGCCCCAGCGATGGCGATGGCGGTCGGGCCGGCGAGGTGCTCCTCGAGGCATTCCATGCCGGTACCCTTGGCGGCCAGCTTGACCAGGGTGTTCTTGGCGACGCGGTATTCCACGCCGGCGCCCCGCAGCTCGTTGCGCAGCTTGTCCACCTGCTCAACGTTCAGACCACGGTAGTCGGCGAGGAACGCAGCCTTGGTCGCGGCGAGCTTGCCCGCGAGTTCGGCAATGACTTCCTGTTTGCTGTCTCTGTTCAACGTCTCTCCTCCTTTCTTGAATGATGTGGCGACCGTAAGGTGCCGGCCCCAGTCTGAGGATAGGAAGAGTGACGGTCCAGGGACCGTCGAACCACCTTGCAGCCTCGGCAGGCGGAAAATCCATTAAACCGCCCGTGCCCGGGCGATGCCTGCTGTCTTTGACCTGGAGCGGATGACGCACGAAACCCCCGAAGCTGCCGCACTGACGGCAACCCCGGAGGTGGTTACGCAATGGCTTACTTGACCAGCGCCTGAACCGTGGGAATGTCGAGGTTGATCCCCGGGCCCATGGTGCTGCTCAGGCTGATCTTCTTCAGGTAGACCCCTTTGGAGGTCTGCGGCTTGGCCTTGATCAAGGCGTCCATCAGAGCGACCAGGTTGCCTTTGAGCTTCTCCTCGTCGAAGGAGACCTTGCCGATCGGCGCATGGACGATACCGGCCTTTTCGGCCCGGTATTCGACCTTACCCGATTTGGACTCGGTCACCGCCCGGCCAACTTCGAAGGTGACGGTGCCGACCTTCGGGTTGGGCATCAGGCCGCGGGGGCCGAGCAGCTTACCGATCTTGCCGACGGTGCCCATCATGTCGGGGGTGGCGATGGCGGTATCGAACTCGAACCAGCCCTCCTGGATCTTGGCGACCAGATCGTCGGCACCCACATAGTCGGCGCCGGCAGCCTGGGCTTCCTGGGCCTTCTCACCCTTGGCGAACACCAGGACGCGCACGGTCTTGCCAAGCCCGTTGGGCAGCACGACAGCGCCACGCACCATCTGGTCGGCCTTGCGGGGGTCAACGCCGAGGCGCACGCAGAGTTCGACGGTCTCGTCGAACTTGGCGAAGGACGCCTGCTTCATCAGCGCGAGCCCTTCCTCGAGGGGGTAAGCACGGGTCCGGTCGACCTGAGCCTTGGCTGCTTTATGTTTCTTTCCTGTCAGCATTTCAACACTCCGATATTGCCGTAATTAAACGATTTCCAGACCCATGCTGCGAGCGGTGCCCTCGATGGTACGGACCGCGGCAGTGATGTCAAAGGCGTTCAGGTCAGGCATCTTGATCTTGGCGATCTCCAACACCTGGTCCTTGGTGACCTTGCCCACCTTGTTTTTGTTCGGCACGCCGGACCCCTTGGGGATATTGGCGGCCTTCATCAGCAGGACGGCGGCGGGGGGAGTCTTGGTGATAAAGGTGAAGGACCGGTCGCCGTACACGGTGATAACAACCGGAATGACCATCCCTTCGTCACCTTGGGTCTTGGCGTTGAACGCCTTGCAGAACTCCATGATGTTGACGCCGTGCTGGCCCAGGGCCGGACCAACCGGAGGCGACGGATTCGCCTTGCCTGCCTTGATCTGCAGCTTTATTAAACCAACAACCTTCTTGGCCATGACTTACTCCTTGGACTTTTCGATTAGCGGCAAAGCCTAGCTATTTTTTTCAACCTGAATGAATTCCAACTCCACAGGGGTCACCCGGCCGAAAATGCTGACCATGACCTTGAGTTTCCCCTTGTCGGGCTTGACATCCTCCACCACGCCGGTGAAGTTGAGGAAGGGCCCATCGATCACCCGCACGGTCTCACCGACCTCGAAAGCCACCTTCGGCTTCGGCCGCTCGACCCCTTCTTCCATGCGCTGGGTGATCTTGGCCACCTCCTCATCGGGGATCGGAGGAGGAGCCACTCCGCCGCCAACGAAACCGGTGACCTTCGGCGTGTCTTTGACGACATGCCAAGTCTCGTTATTGAGCTCCATCTGGACCAGGATGTACCCGGGAAAGAACTTCCGGGTCGAGGTGCGCCGCTCGCCGTTCTTGAGTTCGACGACGGTTTCGGAAGGAATCAGCACCTCGCCGAACATCTCCTCGACCCCAAGGGCGCGGATGCGCTCTTCCAGATTGAGCTTGACCTTATTTTCGAAGCCCGAATAGGTATGGACTCCGTACCATCTTTTTGCCATGGCAGCCTTCCCTGAAGTCTTCAGCGGAGAACCAACTGAATGAGCATCGACAGAACCCAGTCCACAGCACCCAGAAAGACGGCGACAACCAGCACAAGGACAATGACGACCAGGGTGGAGGCATAGGTGTCTTTCCTGGTCGGCCAGGTAACCTTCTTCAACTCGCCCTTGACGTTGGCGAGGAACTCTGTCGTCTTGGCTAGCACTATCGAGACCCCCTACGGAGGATTGCTTGCAAAATTTGGCAGGCCAGGAGGGATTCGAACCCCCAACACCCGGTTTTGGAGACCGGTGCTCTAGCCGTTAGAGCTACTGGCCTGCAGACAACACGTCAGCAGCGGAGGACCCGCTGGCCACGAGGAAACTACTTGGTTTCCTTGTGGTTGGTATGCTTCTGACAGAAGCGGCAGTACTTGCTGAACTCCAGTTTGTCCGGAGTGTTCTTTTTGTTCTTGGTCGTCGTGTAGTTACGACGCTTGCACTCGGTGCAAGCCAGGGTAACGATGTCCCGCATGTCAGTATCCTTCAACCGTCGCCCCGCC
>CAZYXS010000200.1:0-5116 GCA_964650955.1 uncultured Desulfuromonadales bacterium
TACCAGGCCGCCATCCCCGCGCCGCTGTGGCAGGAGAGTTCGAGGATGCGGATCTGCGGATTGACCTGGCGGGCGAAGGCCTTGCACTTCTCCACGTCGAAGCGCAGGTAGGGGAGCAGGTCGATCTTGTTGATCAGCATCAGGTCGGCGGCGCGGAACATCTGCGGGTACTTGAGGGGCTTGTCCTCCCCCTCCGTCACCGACAGCACCGCCACCTTGTGGTCCTCCCCCAGGTCGAAGGAGGCCGGGCAGACCAGGTTGCCGACATTCTCGATCATCAGGATGTCGGTGGCGGCGAGGTCGAAGTGCTCCACGCCGTGGCCGACCATGTGGGCGTCGAGATGGCAGCCGGCGCCGGTGTTGATCTGGTGGACCGGCACCCCGGTGGCGGCGATGCGGTCGGCGTCGTTGGCGGTCTGCTGGTCGCCTTCGAGCACCGCGAAACTCAGCTCCCCCTTGAGGTCGGCCAGGGTGCGCTCGAGAATGGATGTCTTGCCCGAACCGGGGGAACTGACCAGGTTGAGGACGAACAGCCCCTGGCACCGGAACTGCTCGCGGTTGCGGGCGGCGAGGCGGTCGTTTTTGGCCAGCAGGTTTTCCTCCAGTTTCAGGGTCTTGCCCGCCGGTGGGTGCTCATGGGGATGGTCGTGATGGTGATGACCGTGGTCGTGGTGATGGTCATGGGCATGGCTGTGGCCATGCTCGGGAGCGGGGCAGCCGCAATCGATGCACATGGTCAGTCGACCTCCAGTTCGGTGACGCGCAGTTCGTTCCCCTGCAGGGTTTCCAGGCCGAAGTTGCCGCAGCCAGGGCAGGCGAAGGTCTGCTGGTCGAGGGCGGTTTCGGCGCCGCACTCGTTGCAGCGCCCCCGCCCGGGGATATGTTGGATGATCAGCCGGGCCCCTTCCACCAGGGTGTCGCGGGCGCAGGCTTCGAAACAGAATTCCACCGCCTCGGGGATGACCCCGGAGAGGGCGCCGATCTCCACCGTGACGGTGTTGATGCGGGCCGCCCCCTGAGCCCGGGCATGCTGCTCGGCGATCTCGATGATGCTCTGGGTGATGCCGACTTCGTGCATGCTGCGCTCCGTGAAAAATACGGCCCAAGGGCCTTAACGCTGAGGCGCAGAGAGAGCAGAGGGCGCAGAGAAACCCTCCGGGTCCTCTTAAAAGATTACCTCTGCGTCTCTCGCATCTCCGCGCCTCTGCGTTAAAAAAGATCTTGAGTTTTTTCCAAGGGTAAACGGCAGAGAGGTCACTATATTCGCATCGCAAAAGAAAAATCAAGACCGCCCGAGGGGGCTTTGCCGTATACGGCATTTTGGCTGAAAATACCTGTGGATTCAGGGGAAAAAGAATTTGCCGGGGGGCGGGGAGTTTGTTATCGTGAACCGCTGGCTGGGCCAGCAGCTTGGGTATTAAAAGGTCGGGAAGGGCGGGGCGATGGAGCAAGGGAGAATCTACATCTGCGAGGATGACGCCGAGGCGCAGCGCTACCTCAGCGCCATGCTCGAGGCCCAGGGGCACCTGGTGGAGCTGTTCGGCAACGGCACGCAATTGCTGCGGGCCCTGGAGGAGCAGCGGGACGAACGCCCCGACCTGGTGATTCTCGACGTCAAGCTGCCGGGCAGCGAGGGGCTGGAAATTCTGCGACGGATCAAGGTGCTGCGCCCCGAACTGGCGGTGGTGGTCACCAACAGCTTCGCCACCGTGCGCAGCGCCGTGGAGGCGATGAAGCTGGGGGCCTACGACTACCTGATCAGGCCCTTCTTCCCCGACGAGCTGCTGGTCCTGACGGAAAAGGTGGTGGAGCGCAGCCGCCTGATGCAGGAGAATCGCTCCCTCAAGGCGGAGATCCGGCGCCGCTTCGATCCCGACCAGGTCATCTTCAAAAGCGCCAACTTCCGCAAGGTGTTCGAGCTGGCAAAGAAGGTGGCGGTGAGCGACGCCAGCGTGCTGATCCAGGGGGAAAGCGGCACCGGCAAGGAGTTGATCGCCTCCACCATCCACTATAGCAGCCGCCGCCGCGACCAGCGCTTTCTCACCGTCAACTGCGCCGCCCTCACCGACACCCTGCTCGAGAGCCAGCTCTTCGGCCACATGAAGGGCTCCTTTACCGGCGCCGTCGCCACCCAGCGCGGCCTGGTGGAAGAGGCCCACAAGGGGACCCTGTTCCTCGACGAGATCGGCGACATCAGCGCCGCCCTCCAGGCCAAGCTGCTGCGGGTGCTGCAGGAGAAGGAGTTCATGCCCGTCGGCGCCACCAAGGTGCGCCATGCCGATGTGCGTTTCGTCGCCGCCACCAACAAGGACCTGCAGGCCGAGGTGGCCAAGGGGACCTTCCGCGAGGACCTGTTCTACCGCCTCAACGTGGTGACCCTGCAGGTGCCGCCTTTGCGGGAGCGCAAGGACGACGTCCCGCCCCTGGCCCAGTTCTTCCTGCAGAAATACGGCAACGGCACCCAGACCATCAGCGCCGAGGCGATGGCGCAGTTGCGGGCCTACGACTGGCCCGGCAACGTGCGCGAGCTTGAGAACGTCATCGAGATGGCGGTGATCCTCGCCGACGGCGTCGAACTGGCCCCCGGGCACCTGCCGGTCAAGGTGGCCGAAGGGGCCCCCGTCGACTTCGTCCTGCCGCCGGAGCAGATGAGCCTGGAAGAGATCGAACGCCTCTACATCGAGCAGGTTTTCCGCCAGACCCGCTATCACAAGGTCCGCACCGCCGACATCCTGCAGATTTCCCGCAAGACCCTCGACCGCAAACTCGCCCAGTACGGCATCAATCGCGAAGAGGAATAGCCCTTCGCGACTCACTTGGGTCATTCTGTCCCGCTAAGCAAGCGCCGTCCTCTGTAGGCAATTCTGAAAAATCCCCCACCCTGCTGGTCCTTTTCCGGAAATCCCCTGTTTTCCTCTGCTGAGCCCCGTCAGTCAAGGCGGGGCACCTTGGGCCGACTGTTGCTTTGCACAGTGGCATGCTGTCAATCGGCGCGGTCAAAACGAAACAAACTGTATCAAGTTGTCCTCCTTGGCGGTATTTTTCTCTGGATCGTTTGTATCCAATTGGCATGCTAAAAAGTTGTTTTGACTCGCTTTATAAAATTCCCTCACCTTCGAGGCACGCTCCTTGCCAACTTCAGCCGCCCGTGTGCAACACTGTTTCCTTGGATTCGTCTAATTTCTGGCGGTTGCGGGGAAGACTCAATACCTTGCGAAGGAGAGAGAAATGGCAGCAAAGATTGTAATTGATCCGGTTTCCCGCATCGAGGGCCACCTCAAGATCGAGGCGGTGGTCGATGGCGGGGTGGTCAAGGAGGCCAAAAGTTCGGGAATGATGTACCGCGGGCTGGAAAACATTCTGGTGGGGCGCGACCCCCGGGATGCCGCTGGCATCATGCAGCGCATTTGTGGGGTGTGTCCGATCTCCCAGGGGCTGACGGCAACCTTCGCCCTCGACGAGGCCTATGGCGTCAACGGCCGCATCACCGACAACGGCCGCATTCTGCGCAACCTGATCCAAGGGGCCAACTACGTCCAGTCCCACATCCTGCATTTCTACCAGCTGGCCGCCCTCGACTACGTCGACGTCACTGCCGTGGCCGACTACAGCGGCAGCGATCCTACGCTGAACAAGGTCAAGGATTTCATCGCCCGCGGCCACCTCGGCCCCTTCGTTCCCCGCTACGAAGGGGATTACCGCCTGAGCAAGGAAGAGAATCGCGCGGCGGTCGCCCACTACGTCGAGGCGCTGAACATGCGCCGCATGGCCCATGAACTGGTCTCCATCTTTGGCGGCAAAATGCCGCACAGCATGTCGATCGTCGCCGGCGGCGCCACCGCCGAGCCGACCGTGGACAAGATGGCCTCCTTCCTCTGGCGCGCCGAGCAGCTCTCCGACTTCATCGACACCGTCTACCTCCCCGACGTGCTGATGGTGGCCAAGCGCTACAGCGACTACTTCGGCATCGGTGAAGGCTGCAAGCAGTTCCTCTCCTTCGGCGTCTTCGACCTCGACAGCGACCCCGACCTGACCAAACGCCAGCGCCACTTCCCCCAGGGGATCGTCACGGCCGACCTGAAGCTGCAGCGGGTCGACCCGAGCAGGATCACCGAGGAGGTGGAGAACAGCTGGTTCAAGGCCAACGGCCCCCTGCACCCCTACGATGGCGAGACCATCCCCGACCGGGACAAGGCCGGCGCCTACAGCTGGTCCAAATCCCCCCGCTACAACGGCGAGGTCATGGAGGTCGGCCCGCTGGCGCGGATGCTGGCCGCCTACGTCGCCGGCGACGGTCAGGTCAAGGGGATGGTGGACGGGGTGTTGCGGGAGTTCCATGCCGGCCCCAGCGCCCTCTACTCGGTGCTGGGCCGCCATGCCGCCCGCGCCATCGAGTGCAAGCTGGTGGTGGAGAAGCTCAAGCAATGGGTGCTGCAGCTCAAGCCGGGCCAGCCGACCTTCACCGAGTTCAGTCTCGACGTCAACAGCCGCGGCATGGGTCTGCACGAAGCGCCCCGCGGCGCCCTGGGGCACTGGATCGTGGTGGAAGGGGGCAAGACCAAGAACTACCAGGCGGTGGTCCCCACCACCTGGAACGCCGGTCCGATGGACGGCAAGGGTCAACCCGGCCCCATCGAGCAGTCGCTGATCGGCACTCGCGTCAAGGACCAGCGCAACCCCTTCGAGCTGGTGCGCATCGTGCGCGCCTATGACCCCTGCCTCTCCTGCGCGGTGCACGTGGTGACTCCCAAGGGGGAGAACCTGGGCCGCTTCGTGGTCGGGGGCGAGTAATGGAGTCTTTGGCCTATGCAATGCCCGAACGGGCACCGGTGCTGGTGATGGCGGTGGGCAACCTGCTAAGGGGGGATGACGGTTTCGCCCTGGCGGTGCTCGAGGAACTGGAGAGGCGCGAACTGCCCCCGGATGTGGAGCTGTTCGACGCCGGCACCAGCGCCATCGACCTGATGGAGGTCTTCAACGGCCGCCGCAAGCTGATCGTGCTCGACGCGGTGCGGGGTGGTCAGGCCCCGGGGACCCTCTACCGCTTCAGTCCCGACGAGGTGGAGGCCGGCGAACTGCCGATGAACTCCCTGCATCAGGTCGGTCTGCTGGAAAC
>CAZYXS010000201.1:0-5042 GCA_964650955.1 uncultured Desulfuromonadales bacterium
CCACGCCCAGCCGTCGCTCTCGTAGCGGTACCGGTCCCACCGCAGGTTCAGCCCGGCGCTGGCGCCGACCTCCGCCAGCCGCAGCGGCGAGCCGGGGAACCGCCGCGCCACCTCGAGGAACCCGCCGACCGGGTCGACCATCTTGCCCGCTTGCGGCGTCTGCAGGACCGCACCGGCGGCTTCCTGGCCTTCATCCCGCTGGCCTTCCAACCGGACAACACCCGCGTTCCCGGGGCCAAGGGGGTGGGGGGGGTGGATGCCCTCAAGACCCTGGCGATCAGCCGCATCTATCTCGACAACTTCCGCCACATCAAGGCCTACTGGGTGATGCTGGGGCTGAAGATCGCCCAGGTCGCCCTGGCCTTCGGCGTCAACGACCTCGACGGCACCGTGGTGGAGGAGAGGATCGGCCACGACGCCGGCGCCGACTCCCCCCAGGCCCTGGCCAAGGAACAGCTGGTGCAGCTGATCCGCAAGGCCGGCAAGCAGCCGGTGGAGCGGGACACCTTGTATCGTGAACTGAAGGCCTATTGAAAGATGGATGATTTCAGGGATTATCAGGGGTTGGTTCCCTATCCGGTGGTTTTTCCCGATGCAGACGAGGGAGTGGTCGGCCTCACTTTACCCACCAAGATGGGCAAAGCCAAGGCCGGCGAGTACCACTGCCTCGAGGCCTATTGTGTCGATCCGGGGTGCGATTGCCGCCGGGTGGTGCTGTTGGTCTTCAATGACAAGAAAAAACGGGTCGCGGTGATCGAATTCGGTTTCGACCCGGATGATCCCATGGCCGGTCCCTACCTCAGCGAATTTGAGAAACAATCGGCCGCCGCTCCGGATCTGCTGCGGGTCTTTGTCGAACTGATCAACAACAACCCCGATTGGCTCAAAGCCATGTACCGCCATTACAAGGCCGTGCGCAAGCGGGTGGACGGGCATGCTTATCGCGGCCGACCCTTTCCGAAGCCCGGCGCCGTGGGACGGTTCATCAAACCCCCGGAAGTCGAGGACGCTTTCCAGGCCTTTCAGGATCTACTGCAAGCGTCAGTGCGAACGCCTCCAGTCGGCAAAGGAAGGAAAAAGGCGGCTGCGCCACCCCAGGAATCGCTGTTTCCCGAGGAAGCCCAAACCAAAGGGATAGCCGACTGGGTCAATCGCTACCACGATACAATGCCCTTCGACGGACATGGCGCCCGCCAGACCGAGCTGCGACTTTACCTGTATGCCCATGAGGAAGCCGCCGAGGACTTGGCCGCATGGTTAGCCGCCGAGGCCGAGATGGAGGCTGGAGACGCACGGCTCGAGGCAGGCCTGCAGCTGCTGCGCGATGTTCTGGAAATCCTGCGCATCGACCTGGAGCGCAACCGCAATGGCTCGTCGCAGCGCATGGAACGCTGGCAGATGGCCTTGGCCCAAGGGGTGTTTGCCCCAGGCGTCGATCCAAATCTCGGGGCCAGGGTGACCCAGGAACTGCTCGATGCCCGGGTCGAAATTCTGCCGCTGCTGCACGAAGCCAACAGTCGCCGGATGTTCTCCGGGCTGGATGCCGATTCGGACCTGATCGCCGACCCCGAACAGGCCCTGCTCGAGTTGCTTGGCGAAATGGAAGAGGAACAAGGGGGAGTGACACCCCACGACCTCTTTGAGGCGATTCTGCAGATGATGGCGGTGGGAGACGCCGAGGCCCAGACGGTCCTCTGTCGGCTGATGCTGGGGATGGCCCATCCGGTCATTCGCCAAGCGGCCGTGCTGATGCTGTTTCATCCCATGGCCGAGGTCCGTGCCGGGGTGGCGCAGGTACTGGCCGAGGTCGACGGCCGTTGCCTGACCCCGGAAATCCTGCGTCGGCTGATCGTTGCCCGCAACTGGTTTCCGGAAAACCTGCGCGCCAAGATCGACTTGGCGGTGGCCAACGCCCGCCGGGCGCGGGTGGAGTGTGCCCCGATGGCCAAGCAGGCGGCGATGACCGTCTATGCCAGCACACTTGATGGCGCCATGGCTCAAGCGTTCTATGCCGTCGTGCCCCAGGGCAAGGATTTTATCGCTTGCTCCATCATGCCCAAAAAGGGCTTCGGGGTGGCCGATGCTTTCGTTACCGAGCTGGGGGGCAAACGAAAGCGGGATGAATTCCTGGCCATGCTGAGTCACGAAACCGGGGCCGTCGAAGTATCGGCGGACTATCTCCACCTGCGCATCTGCCAGGCCCTGGCCGACGGCGCCGGGCAGGGGAAAGTTCCCTGCCACTGGCTGGTGGCCATCGCCGAACGGCTCGGTTGCGACCAATGGCGGGCGGTTTCCCTCGATGTGGAGGCGGAGCTGGCCCGGTTACGGGCCGAGCTGGAACGCCGGGGGGAGCGTTTCCTCAGCGAGCGCTACCGGCAACAGGCATTGGATGCTTCGGAGCTCTGGCCGGAGGAGCAGCCCTTTGCCTGGTCCTGGTTCGAAGACGACGCCGAGGTCGATGCGCTGGTGAATAAAATTCAGGGGAAGAAGCGCCGACCCGAATCGGCTCGCTGCATGGTCGCGATTGTCGAGAAGATTCTTCAGCCCCGCCGGGCCCAGTGGCTGGAGCGGCTGGTATTGACCGCCCTCTGGCTCAAGGCGGCGAAAAAGCCGCCGGTCCCCTGGGAGCAGATGGTCCATGTGGCCGAGGCCGTCGCCGACGCAAGTGTACCCCTGATCGAAATCCCTTTGATGGTGATGATCGCCGGGCACAGCTTCGGCGCGTATATGGGTCGGCTGGAGGAGGGGAGATAGGTCATGCTGCGACTGAGCGAGCAGGAGCAGCAGGGAATCGTCCGCGCACCGATTCGGGCCGGTGCTAAATCGCGGTAAACTGGTGGATATCTGCTGCAACGACACCTTGACCATTCTCGAGGTGTCGGTTTGAGTGTGATGAATTGGGGGGGGGAGATGAGTAACAGTAGAAAAATCGAGGTGCTGGCCACGCCGGTGACCGTGTATCAGTATCGGGCAGAGGATTTCATTTCCCTCACCGACATTGCCCGTCACCGGGATGCGGAGCGCGGAGACTATATTATTCAAAACTGGCTGCGCAACCGCAATACCATCGAGTTTCTGGGAATCTGGGAACAGTTGAACAATCCCGACTTCAACTCCATCGAATTCGATGGAATTAGAAATCAGGCTGGTTTGAACAGCTTTTCCCTGACCCCGACGCGCTGGGTTGCGCAAACGGGAGCGATCGGGATTGTGGCCAAAACCGGCCGCTATGGTGGGACATTTGCCCACAAGGACATCGCTTTTGAATTCGCTTCGTGGGTGTCGGTAGAGTTCAAGATCTATCTGATTAAAGAGTTCCAGCGACTTAAAGAGACCGAGTTGGTCCAACTAGGCTGGGATATTCGCCGCAACCTCACCAAGATCAACTACCGAATTCACACCGATGCCATTCAGGCCAACCTGATCCCGCCGCAATTGACCACCAATCAGGTCAAGCTGGTCTACGCCAGTGAGGCTGATGTCCTGAACATGGCGCTGTTCGGCATGACCGCCCGACAGTGGCGTGATGCCAATCCCGGTGAAAAGGGGAATATCCGCGATTTTGCCAACGCTGCGCAACTGGTCTGTCTGGCCAACCTGGAAACCCTGAATGCTCTTTTCATTCATGAGGGGATGGAGCAGACGGAGCGACTCGCTAAGCTGAACCGAATCGCCATCGACCAGATGAAACTGCTGACCGAAGAGCGCGGCGTCAAGCGCCTGGAGAGATAATAATGCTTTGGCGTTGCATCCCGACCTCTCCACGTGATTCTTGAGCTGCCGGTGCGATGGCTTCCGGTCGCTGAGGCGCTGCTTGAAATCTGCCGAAGCCCGCTGAATTGGTCGTTCAAAGCACCGCCCTGCAGCATCCGATATTCTCCTCCTGCGTTCCAGGAGACGGGCTGAAGGTGAGGGGATAGTGCACGATGAAGGCTTCAAGAAGTACGCCCCCAGGAATTTCCGCCAGATACTTGAAGGGTTCAAGGCTTATCAGTGATGATGGAACGCATGTTGACTGCAATCGCCAAGAAGGTTGATGCCGGACGACCGATAAACCGTGTCGAGGCGCTCTGGCTGCTCAGCGAGGCCGATCTGCTGCAACTCGGCAAGCTCGCCGACGGGGTGCGGCGCCGGAAACACCCCCACCAGAGGGTGACCTTCGTCATCGACCGCAACGTCAACTACACCAACGTCTGCGAATCCAAATGCCGGTTCTGCGCCTTCTACCGGGCCGCCGACGCCCCCGACGCCTACCTGCTTTCCTACGGCAAGATTTTCGCCAAGGTGGCCGAGCTGGTGGAGCACGGCGGCACCCAGCTGCTGATGCAGGGGGGGCTGCACCCCGACTTGAGTATCGAGTGGTTCGAGGAGCTGTTCCGGGAGATTCGCCAGCGCTTTCCGCAGGTGCAGGTCCATTCCCTCTCGCCCGCGGAAGTCATCCACATCGCCCGGCTCTCCGGCCTGGGCATGGCCGAGTGCCTGCGCCGGCTGCAGGCCGCCGGCCTTGCCTCGGTTCCCGGCGGCGGCGCCGAGGTGCTGGTGGACGAGGTGCGGCAGGAAATCTCCCCCAACAAGATCGGCTGGCAGGACTGGGTGGCGGTGATGGAAGAGGCCCACCACCTGGGGATGCGCACCACCGCCACGCTGATGTTCGGCTCCAAAGAGCGGCCGGAGGATATCGTCGAGCACCTGTTCCGGGTGCGGGAGCTGCAGGCCCGCACCGGCGGCTTCACCGCCTTCATCCCCTGGACCTACCAGCCGGCCAACACCGAGCTCGGCGGCGAGACCGCCAGCGGCGTGGAATACCTGCGGGTGTTGGCCCTCTCCCGGCTGGTGCTCGACAACGTCGCCAACATCCAGGCCAGCTGGGTGACCCAAGGGGCGATGATGGCCCAGGTGGCGCTCTTTTTCGGCGCCAACGACCTCGGCGGCACCATGCTCGAGGAGAACGTGGTCGCCGCCGCCGGCTGCTCCTTCCGCCTCAGCATCGAGGAGATCATCGAACTCGCCCGCGGCGCGGGGTTCATCCCCGCCAAGCGCAA
>CAZYXS010000202.1:0-5042 GCA_964650955.1 uncultured Desulfuromonadales bacterium
TCATCGAGCGCGCCGCCATCCTCAGCGCCAGCGAGCAGATCGGCGCCGACGGCATTCTGTTCAGCTTCGAGCTCGGCAAGAACCTGCCTACCGCGGCGCCAACCACCGTCGAGCTGAACGAACCGCTGGCGGAACTGACCTGGCGCTACGAGCACCGCCTGATCGAGCAGGCGCTGGCCCAAACCAGCAGCATCCGCCAGGCGGCCAGACTGCTCGGGATCTCCCACAGCGCCCTGCTGAAAAAGCTGCGCAAAGAGCCACCGGCTGCGGTTCCCGATTGAACCACTGGTCTCGATTGAAACCACTCAATTTTTCTTATATGATTTCGGCCAGTTAATCCAACTTCGCGCCCCACCTGGTAACTTTTGTTGCCAGGTAGCGGAAAAATCCCCCGCCGCAATTCCCTCCACAATCCGTAATTATCCTTACCCATCCGCCTGCTGCCAATAATTTTTCCATTTATTTTCAGATGGTTGCAGTCAAGGATTTGATCAAAATCGGCTCCTGGTTTAGCCAGACAAAACCTGGCAGGGGTCTTGCTATGAACTGGGGTGTCAAACGCTGTTATTCATCCCGGCAATCCCTGGAGATTTGATTATGGCCTTTCCTTCCGCCCCGACCCGTCCCGTTCGCAGCCAACGCCCCTCGACCGCGACCCTCCCCGCCATCCAGGCCCGCCGCAGCGGCCAGCCGGAGTCCGGCAAAGGGGCCCGCGGCAGCGTCGGCCAAAGCTTTCGCGGCAGCAAGGGTGACAACGCTGGGGCAGTCAAATCCCTCGAAATCCGGGTCCACGGCCGCGGCGGCCAAGGGGGAGTCACCTGCGCCAAGCTCATCGCCAAGCTTTATGCCGGCCAAGGGGCCCATGTGCAGACCTTCGGCGACTATGCCGCCGAGCGCTCCGGCGCCCCGGTGCGGGCCTACACCCGGGTGGCGGCCCAGCCGATCACCAACCGCAACAAGGTCTACCGCCCCAACCAGCTGCTGGTGCTCGACCCGATGCTGCTCAACGATGAGGTCCTGGAAGGAGTCGCCCCGGGGGCTTTGCTGCTGCTCAACAGCAGCGAACCGCTTGAAAGTTTCGCCGGCCGCTTCCCCGGCCTGTCCCTGGCCGTGGTCGATGCCACCGCCATCGCCCGCCGGCACAATATCGGCACCCGCTCGGTGGTGATCGTCAACACCACCATCATCGGCGCCTACGCCCGCGCCTGCGGCCTTGCCCTGGAGGAAGTCGCCGCCGCCTACCGCGCCCTAGGGCTGGAAAACGATTTCCCCGCCGCCGAAGCCGCCTACGCCGCCACTGCGATCCGGGCCCGCGCGGCCCTCAGCCATCCACCGGTTGCTGCCCTGCCCACCAAGGCGCTGCCGCAACCGGTGTTGCCCCTGACCGAACATACCCGCGACCTGCCAACCGAGCTCAAGACCGGTTCCTGGCGCACCCAGCTGGCCCATTACCAGCAGCGCCTGGCCCCCTGCAACGCCTCCTGCCCGGCGGGCAACGACGTCGTCGGCTTCATCCAGGCGCTGAAAACCACAGGGATCGAAGCCGCCGCCCGCATCCTCGCCCGCACCCAGCCGCTCCCCTCGGTCTGCGGCCGGGTCTGCCCCGGTTTCTGCCAAAGCGGCTGCAACCGCGCCAGCTATGACGGCGCCGTCAACGTCCGCGGCCTCGAGCGCTGGATCAGCGATCACGCCGACCTGCCCCTGGAAACCGTGACTCCGGCCGCGGCCGTCAAGCGCATCGCCGTCATCGGCAGTGGCCCTGCCGGCCTGAGCGCCGCCCATACCATCGCCCGGCAAGGCCACCAGGCCACCCTGTTCGAGGCTGCTGCCGAACTCGGCGGCCTGCTGCGCAGCGGCATCCCCACCTACCGCCTGCCGGCCGAGGTGCTGCAGCGCGACCTCGACCGCATCCTCGCCCTTGGGGTGGAGGCCCGTTGCAACCAGCGCCTCGACCGCGACCAGCTGACCGCGCTGACCACCGAGTTCGATGCCGTCATCGTCGCCACCGGCCAGGGGCGGCTGAGCGCCTCGGCCTGCCCCGGGGAAGAGCTCCCCGGCGTCAGCCAGGGCTTGCATTATCTGGCCGCGGTCCGGGCCGGAGCGGCCCCGCAGCTGCGCGGCCATGTGGTGGTGATCGGCGGCGGCAACAGCGCCATCGACTGCGCCCGCACCGCCCTGCGCGCCGGTGCCGCCAAGGTGACCCTGGCCTACCGCCGCAGCCGGGAGGAGATGCCGGCCATCGCCGAGGAGATCGAAGCCGCGCTGGCCGAAGGGGTGGAACTGCTCACCCACCGCCAGCCCGTCGCCTACAGCGGCGGCTCCTCCGTCACCGCCATCACCCTGGCGGAAATCGAGATGGGAGCCCCCGACGCCAGCGGTCGCCGCCGGCCGCTGCTCAGCGATCGCCGGGAGGAACTCCCCTGCGACCAGGTACTGCTGGCCCTCGGCCAGTCCGCCGATCTGGAACTGCTCCCCGCCGGTTTCGAGCTGCGCGACGGCCGCATCTACCTGCAGCAGGCCGCCACCAACCTGTTCTGCAGCGGCGACCTCGCCACCGGCGAAGGGACCGTCACCCATGCCATCGGCGACGGCCGCCGCAGCGCCCTGCGGGTGCTGCAGGCCCTTGGCGAAGGGGTGGAGATTCCCCAGCGTCCCGACCGCTCCCAGGCGGTGCCGGCCGCGGCGATCCGTCACAGCCATTTCGCCACCGCCGCACCGGCCGAGGAACTGGCCATCCCTAAGGAACTGGCCGCGAGCAGCTTCAACGAGGTTCATCTCGGCCTGGCCGATGGGTCCGAAGCCGACCGCTGCTTTTCCTGCGGCCAGTGCACCAGCTGCGACACCTGCCTGGTCTACTGCCCGGAAGGGATCATTTCCGCCACCGACGCCGGCTACCGGGTCGACGCCGACTACTGCAAGGGGTGCGGCATCTGCGCCGTCGAGTGCCCCAGGCAGGCCATGTGCATGCAGGCCGAAGTCGGCCAGAGGGCCTGCGCATGAGCCGCGAACTGCTCAGCGCCAATCACGCCGCCGCCCTGGCCGCGGCCCGGGCCGGCCAGGCCAACCGTTTCGGCCGGGGGTTCTGCAGCGGGCTCTACCCGATCACCCCGTCGACGGAGTGCATGGAACTGCTCTGCGCCCAGTCCATCGACAAGGGGCACCTGGTGCGGGTCGAGGGGGAGCACAGCGCCATGGCGGTCTGCCTCGGCGCCGCCGCCGGCGGAGCGCGCAGCTTTACCGCCTCCTCTTCCAACGGCCTGGCCTACATGGCCGAAAACGTCATCGCCGCTGGGCTGATGCGCCTGCCGGTGGTGATGCTGGCGGTCAACCGCACCCTCGGCCCTCCCTGGAACATCTGGGCCGACCAGGGGGACAGCCTGCTGCTGCGCGACAGCGGCTGGCTGCAGTTCTACTGTGTCGACAACCAGGAGGTGTTCGACAGCATCCTGCTCGCCTATCGCATCGGCGAAGATCCGCGGGTGCTGCTGCCGGCCATGGTCTGCCAGGACGCCTTCGTCCTCTCCCACACCATCGCCCAGACGGAGATCGCAAGCCAAGAGCAGGTCGACCGCTTCCTCCCTCCGCTGCAACTCCCCCATCGCCTGGGGGCCGATCCCCGGGTGGTCGGCGCCATGGCCAACCCCGAGCAGACCGCCGAGCATCGCCGCCAGCACCATGCAGCGATGGGGCGGGTGTTCGAGGTGCATGCCCAGGCCCAGGAGGAATTCGCCGCCATCTTCGGCCGCCGCCCGGCCGACCCGGTGGTGCCCTATCGCCTGGAGGATGCCGAGGTGGTGCTGGTGGCCATGGGGACCCAGGCGAGCACGGTGGAACGGGCGGTCGATGCCGCCCGCGAGCGGGGAATCCGCGCCGGAGCGCTGCGGGTCAAACTGTTTCGCCCCTTCCCCTCCGAGCCGCTGCGCCAATATCTGGCCGGCAAGGGGCGGATCGCGGTGCTCGACCGCAACATCAGCCTCGGCTTCGGCGGGGTGCTCTGGGGAGAGCTGCGCGGCAGCACCGACCCGGACGCCCTGGTGCAGAACTACATCCTCGGCATCGGCGGCGGCGATGTGCAACCGGAGTCGATCGATGGAGTGATCACCGAGATGCTGAGACGCAAGACCGCCGAAGTGCCGATCATGCTGGAGGTGGGGTCATGAACGAGCCGATGCTGGGCAATCTGGGACGGGATTGCGGCAAGCCGCTGCTGCGCCCCGGCAACACCAACTGCGGCGGCTGCGGCATGTCCCTCGGCCTGCAGATGCTGCGCCGGGCCCTGGGCGAGCACCAGATCCAACTGGTGATCCCGGCCTGCTGCGCCGCGGTGGCCACCGGCAGCTACCCCTACAGCGCCATCGGCGCCCCGGTGGTCCTCTCCACCTTCGCCTCCAGCGCCGCAGTGGCCAGCGGTCTGGCCAACATCGCCCGCCTCAACGGCGAGCCGACCCGGGTCATCGCCTGGGCCGGCGACGGCGGCAGCTACGACATCGGCCTAGCGACCCTCTCAGCCGCCGCCGAACGCAACGAAGACATCCTCTACATCTGTTACGACAACGAAATCTACGGCAACACCGGCGGCCAGCGCTCTTCCTCCACCCCGGCCGGCGCGGTGACCACCACCACCGGCGGCGGCAAGGTCGAGCAGAAAAAGGACCTGCTGGCGATCATGGCCGCCCACGGCATCCCCTACGCCGCCAGCGTCTCCATCGCCCACCCCGACGACTGCCTGCGCAAGCTGCGCACTGCCCTCGACACCAGGGGTTTTCGCTTCCTGCACCTGCTCGCCCCCTGCCCCACCGGCTGGAAGTCGGAACCGGCCCAAGGGGTGGAACTGGTACGGCTGGCGGTGCAGTGCGGACTGTTCCCGGTGGTGGAAATCCGTGACGGCGATCAGTTGCAGATCAACGTCGAACCCGACTTCTCCGCCGCCGCCCTCGAGCGTTACCTGGCGTTGCAGGGCCGCTTTCGCAAGGCCGCCCTCGACCCAAGCCAACTGCAGACCGCCATCGCCCGCCACTGGCGCGGCCTGCGAACCCGGTCAA
>CAZYXS010000203.1:0-5008 GCA_964650955.1 uncultured Desulfuromonadales bacterium
CTGCGCAGAGAGCTCTTGAGCAACCCCTTCGCGTCGGCCGGCACCGAGGGAACGATCACCCGCAGTCCCGGGCAGTGCATGAACAGCGCCTCGAGGGAATGGGAATGCTGGGCGCCGAGTTGATGCCCGGCCCCGCCCGGAGTCCGGATCACCAGGGGAACGCCGAACTGCCCGCCGAACATGTAACGGATCACCGCAGCGTGGTTCATGATCTGATCCAGGGCGACGATGGCGAAATTGATGGTCATCAGCTCCGCCACCGGCCGCAGCCCGGCCATGGCCGCCCCCACCGCCATACCGACAATGCCCGCCTCGGCGATGGGGGTGTCGATGACCCGCTTCTCGCCGAATTTGGCCAGCAACCCCTTGGAGACCTTGAAACTGCCGCCATACAGCCCGACATCCTCCCCCATCAGAAAGATCCGGTCATCCCGCTCCATTTCCTCCTGCAGGGCCTGGTTGAGCGCCTCGCGACAGGTGATTTCAGCCATAGAAAACTCCTGGAAATTCAAAAGTCAGAATTCAGGAGTCAGACTGAATCAGATCCTTGCCTGTTTCTGGATTCTGACTCCTGACTCCTGGATGCTGCCTCACGAGTCTGCATACACATCAGTCCAGAGCTCTTCCATCTCCGGCTCGGGACTATCCTCGGCAAAGCGGATGGCCTGGGCCACCACCGCCAGTTCTTCCTCGCGGACCCGCTCCAGGTCCGCCTCCTCGGCCACCCCCTGTTTAACCAGCCTGGCGGCGAAATTGGGGATCGGATCCCGCTCCTGCCAGAGCTTTTTCTCCTGCTCGCTGCGATAGGTGCCCGGGTCGGAGATGGAGTGGCCGCGGAAGCGGTAGGTGATCGCCTCGATATAGCTCGGCCCGCCGCCGGCCCGGGCGGTTTCCACCGCCTGGCGCACCGTCTCGTAGACGGCCAGCACGTCCATGCCGTCGACCTTTTTACCCGGCGTCTCGTAGGCGCAACTTTTCTTGTACAGCTCCGCCACCGCCGAAGCCCGGCTCACGGCCGTGCCGATGCCGTAGCCATTATTCTCGCAGACGAATACCACCGGCACCCGGTAAAGGGCCGCCATGTTCATGGCCTCGTGAAACACCCCCTGGTTGGTGGCGCCGTCGCCGAAAAAGCAAACCACCACCTCGTCGCTCTCCCGGTACTGGATGGCGTAGCCGATTCCCACCGCCAAAGGCAGGTGGCCGCCGACGATGCCGTAGCCCCCCATGAAGCGCAGGCCGGCATCCCCCAGGTGCATGGACCCCCCTTTGCCGCGACTGACTCCGGTCGCCCGGCCAAAGAGCTCCGCCATGACCCGCCCCGGGCTGGCCCCCTTGGCCAGCAACAAGCCATGTTCCCGGTAGGCGCCGATCATGTAGTCATCCCGCCGCAGGGCCTGGGCCGCGCCCACGGCAACAGCCTCCTGGCCGCTGTACAGATGCAGAAAACCGCCCATTTTCCCTTCACTGTAAAGTTTAGGGCAGGCCTCCTCGAATTCGCGAATGCGGACCATCGACCTGTACATAGCCAACAATTCGCCCGGTTCCAACAGGGAGCTCTCCGCTTTTCCGCTCATGATCCCAACCTCCGCGGGGCGCTGCGGTCCGGCCGCCCGGACCAGCTCTAATTTTTAATAATATTAGCAATGCCGAAGGGGTTGGCAAGCCGCTTGCCGGGGAAAACCCCGCTACGGCAGTCGCAGAAAGGGGCCGGGTGAAACCCGGCCCCTGAGGGAGTTCAGAGAAAAGTTGGCTGGGATCAGCCGAGGAACAGGTTCTGGTTACGGGCCCGGTTGGCCAGAATGGTGGGATCAAGGACCTCACCGCAGGAGCAGCACTTCCATGCCTCGAAGGAGCGCACGAAGTCATAGAGTTTTTCGCTGTACATTCTGCCTTTGCACTTAGGACATTTCATGGTCTTCCCCCTTGAAATAGATTTGAACAGCTGCTGCTTGACAATTTCAAAATCGCTGCTCAAAAGTATTTCAGGAGTCATGCCAGAATTTGTCCGGACACCTGAAATTTCTGACCACGCTGGACATAATTAAATAAGTTCGTTATTTTTCGGGTGGTTACACGCCTGAAAAATGGTCAGAAAAATTTCCGCCAAGCCTCTATCCGCTTTGGACCGATGCCGCGGACCCGTTCCAGCGCCTCCAGGTGGCCAAAATCGCCATTTTCTTGACGGTCCAATTCAATAGCGAGGGCCAGCTTCGGACCGATTCCTGGCAGTGACTCCCAGTCGGCGCGGCTCATGCGATCGGGATGCAAGGCGATCCCCAGCGCAACCCGCTTTCTTGCTGCCATCCAACCTAACGAAACTTCAATGGTTTTTTCATCAACGCGGCGCCCAACCAGCACCTTTCCGGGATGGGGACGGTCCCAATCCTCCCGGGCAGCAAGGTGGACGGTGGTCCCAGGATCGACCGCCACTTTTATGACGCCACCATAACCATCATCGTCAGAATATTGATGCAGGCCGCCTTTCGCGAAATCCCCTTCCAACAAAATCGGGTTCGATGGGGTTTGGGCCAGAAAAAAGGCCGGACGACCTTCGTCTCCGAAGATCGTCCGGCCGGAATGCACCAGCAGCACCACCAGCAGGGTCAACAGCAGCAGATCCCGACCGGCCGACACGCTGGCAGCCTCAATTGCCGGATTGGTCTTTGAGCAGTTTATACTGCAGCGCATCGACCAGGGCATGGTAGGAGGCGTCAATGATGTTGTCGCTCACCCCGACGGTCCCCCAGCGGGAGATTTTGTCCCCCGACTCGATCAATACCCGGGTCACCGAAGCGGTCCCCTTTCCGGCGGGCAGCACCCGTACCTTGTAGTCGAGGAGGCGGATGTCGCGGATCTGCGGATAGAAATTTTCCAGCGCCTTGCGCAGGGCGTTGTCCAGCGCGTTGACCGGACCGTTCCCTTCCGCGGCGGTATGTTCGATCTTCCCTCCGACCTTGATCTGCACGGTGGCCTCGGACATGGGCTTCTCGTCCTCGTGGCGCTTGGTGTCGATGACCCGGAAGCCGATGACCGAAAAGAAGTTGCGGGAGGTTCCCAATGCCCGCCGCATCAGCAGCTCGAAAGAGGCCTCGGCCCCCTCGAACTGGTACCCCTTGTTCTCCATCTCCTTGATTTCTTCAAGGATTTCCAGGGTGACCGGATCCTTGCTGTCGAGGTTGATGGAGAACTCCTCGGCCTTGGCCAAGATGTTGGAGCGACCCGAAAGGTCGGAGACCAGCACCCGGGTGACATTGCCGACGGCCTCGGGGCGGATGTGCTCGTAGGTTTCGGGGTGGCGCTGGATGGCGGAGACGTGCACCCCCCCCTTGTGAGCGAAGGCGGAATTACCGACATAGGCCTGGTGCTTGTTGGGGACCAAATTGGCCAGTTCGTAGATGGTGCGGGAAACCTGCCGCAGCCGCCGCAACTGGGCCTCGCTGAGGCAGGATTTTCCGAGCTTGAGCTGCAGCGAAGGGATGATGGAACAGAGATTGGCGTTGCCGCAGCGCTCGCCGAAACCGTTCATGGTTCCCTGCACCTGGACGATGCCGTGTTCCACCGCCATGATGGAGTTGGCCACTGCGCACTCGCTGTCGTTGTGGGTGTGGATGCCGAGGTCGGTTGAAACGACCTGCTTCACTGCGGCGATGATGCCCGGAAGTTCATGGGGGAGGGTGCCGCCGTTGGTGTCGCAAAGCACGATGCAGTCGGCTCCCGCTTCCTGAGCGGCGCGCAGGGTCTTCAGGGCATACTCGGGGTTGGCCTTGTAACCGTCGAAGAAGTGCTCGGCGTCGTAGACGACCTCGTCGACCTTGGTCTTGAGGTAGGCCAGGGAATCGTAGATCAGCTCGAGGTTCTCCTCGAGGCTGATGCGCAACGCCTCGTGGACGTGGAAATCCCAGGTCTTGCCAAAAATGGTGACCACATCGGGCTGGGCCTGTACCAGGGTGCGGATGTTGTCGTCCTTCTCCGGGGTGGTTTTGGCCCGTCGAGTGGAACCGAAGGCGGCGATTTTCGCCTGTTTCAGGGTCACCTTCTTGATGTCCTTGAAGAAGGCGATGTCCTTCGGGTTGGAGCCGGGCCAGCCCCCTTCGATGTAGTGAATCCCGAGTTCGTCGAGTTCCTGGGCGATGCGGATCTTGTCCTTGACCAGAAAGGAGACGTCCTCGGCCTGGGTGCCGTCCCGCAAGGTGGTGTCATAGAGTCTGATCTGATTCATTCCTGTATCCTCGTCCCCGCAATCCAATGTGATCATACAGGTAGGGGCGACGCGTGCGTCGCCCCTCCGGCTACTGCCTGCTGCAAACTTCCGAAACCTCTAAAATTACTCGGCCTTGACATCCTTCTTGTGCAGCCCGAAAGCTTCGTGCAGCACCCGTACGGCCAGTTCGGTGTACTTGGCGTCGATGACGCAGGAGATCTTGATCTCGCTGGTGGAAATCATCTGAATGTTGATCCCCTCCTGGGAGAGGGTCTGGAACATCTTGGTGGCCACCCCGGAATGGGAGCGCATACCGACGCCGACGATGGAGACCTTGGCGATGGCTTCATCGGAGGCGAGGCTGCTGGCGCCGATGTCCTTGGCCGTCTCCTCGACGATCTTGAGAGCCTTCTTGAAATCGGCCTTGGGCACGGTGAAGGTCAGGTCGGTATAGCCATCGTGGGAGATGTTCTGGATGATCATGTCGACGGTGATGTTGGCATGGGACAGGGGAGAGAACAGCTGGGCGGCGATGCCGGGTTTGTCGGGCACGCGCATGACGCTGATTTTGGCTTCATCCTTGTTGTAGCTGATCCCCGAGACCAGAACCGCTTCCATATCCTTATCCTCCTTCGTGACCAAAGTCCCTGGATTGTCGTTGAAACTCGAACGGACGTGGACCACCACGCCGTATTTCTTGGCAAATTCCACGCTGCGGATCTGCAGCACTTTGGAGCCGAGGGAAGCCAGCTCCAGCATTTCCTCATAGGAAATCTTTTCCATTTTGGAGGCTTCGGGGACGAA
>CAZYXS010000204.1:0-4952 GCA_964650955.1 uncultured Desulfuromonadales bacterium
CCCAGCACATCGGCGCCTACGACGTGGAGATTGACGGCAAGAAGATCAGCTTCCTCGACACCCCGGGCCATGAGGCATTTACCGCCATGCGCGCCCGCGGCGCCAAGGTGACCGACATTGTTATCCTGGTTGTCGCCGCCGACGACGGCGTCATGCCCCAGACCAAGGAGGCGATCAACCATGCCAAGGCGGCCGGGGTTCCGATCATCGTTGCCATCAACAAGATCGACAAGCCCGAAGCCAACCCCGACCGCGTCAAGCAGGAGTTGACCGAGTTCGGTCTGGTTTGCGAGGAGTGGGGTGGTGAAACCATTTTCTCCGAGGTTTCCGCCAAGCAGAAACTCAACCTCGACCACCTGCTGGAGATGATTCTGCTGCAGGCCGAGGTGATGGACCTCAAGGCCAATCCCAACAAGCGCGCCAAGGGAGCCATCGTCGAAGCCCGCCTCGACAAGGGGCGCGGGCCGGTGGCCACGGTGCTGGTCCAGGAAGGGACCCTGCGTATCGGTGATCCCATCGTTTCCGGGGTCAACTTCGGTCGCGTGCGGACCATGATCGACGACCGCGGCAACCGGGTCGAGGAAGCCGGGCCGTCGGTGCCGGTGGAGGTGACCGGCCTGTCGGGGGTGCCCGATGCCGGGGACACCTTCCATGCCGTCGATGACGAGAAGACCGCCAAGGAAGTGGCCCAGCATCGCCAGCAGAAGCTGCGGGAGGCCGAACTGGCCAAATCCTCCAAGATCTCTCTCGAGCAGCTCTATGCGCGCATCCAGCAGGGTGACGTCAAGGAACTCAAAGTCATCGTCAAGGGGGATGTCCAGGGGTCGGTGGAAGCGGTCAAGGATTCGCTGCTCAAGCTCACCACCGAGGCTTGCCGCCTGATCGTGCTGCATACGGGCGTCGGCGGTATCACCGAGAGCGATGTGACCCTCGCCTCGGCCTCCGATGCCATCGTACTCGGCTTCAACGTGCGGCCGGAAGCCAAGGCTGCGACCTTGGCCGAAGGCGAAGGGGTCGACATCCGCCTGTACAACATCATCTATGACGCCGTGGCCGACATTCGCGACGCCATGGAAGGGCTGCTTGCCCCAACCATGCGGGAGAAAAGCCTGGGCCGGGTGGAGATCCGCGAGACCTTCAACGTCTCCAAGGTCGGCACCATCGCCGGCTGCTACGTCCTCGACGGCAAAGTGCTGCGTGGCGCCCAGGTCCGTCTGGTTCGGGACAACGTGGTGGTCTGGCAGGGCAAGCTCAGCTCGCTCAAGCGCTTCAAGGACGATGTCCGTGAAGTGGCCGCCGGCTACGAGTGCGGCATGAGCCTGGAGAACTACAACGATATCAAGGTCGGCGACATCATCGAAGTCTTCGAGATGGAAGCGGTCAAGACCACTCTCTAACCCCCGGGGGTACTGATGGTGGTGGGAGTTCTGCGCCTCGATCTGCAGCTCTATTCGCCCCAGAACCTCAAGGAGAAGCGGGGCATGGTGCGACGCCTGCTCGGGCGGTGCCGGGAGCGGTTTCCCGTCTCCGGTGCCGAAATTGGCGCCCATGACCTCTGGCAGCGGGCGGAACTCGGTTTTGCCCTGGTCGGCCACAACGTCGACGGGGTGCAGGCCCTCTTCGAGAAACTGGAAGAGGAAATCCAGCGCCAGGGGGAAGTAGAAGTCCTGGAACGGGATCTCGACCTGCTGCACTATCAATAAGAAGGGACCTTTCTTGGAGTTTCAGCGTTCACACCGGGTCGGAGAAGCGATCCACAAGGAAATTTCCGCCCTGCTGGTCAAGGGCCTGAAGGATCCCCGCATCGGGTTCGTCACCATTACCGCGGTGGAAATCACTGGGGATCTGCGGCACGCCAAGGTCTTTTTTACGGCCTTCGGGGAGGAAGCGGCCCGCCGCAACTCCATGAAAGCGCTGCAGAGCTCCATTCCGTTCCTGCGGCGGGAGTTGGGCAAGGCTCTGCGGCTGCGCCTGGTCCCGGAACTGCAGTTCGTGTACGACACCTCCCTCGATTACGGCAACCGGATCGAGACACTGCTGAAAGAAATCCATAGCGAGGACGGGCATGGTTCAGGAGATCCTGGCGACAATTAAATCTGGCCGGCGGTTTCTGGTTGCGTCGCACGAAGGTCCAGACGGCGACGCCATTGCCTCCACCCTGGCTCTGAGTAACGCCTTGCAGGAGTTCGGCAAGGATGTGGTGGCCTACAATCGGGACGGCGTCCCGGAAGGGTTCGAGTTTCTGCCAGGAGCTGCCAGCCTGGTGCAGGACCTCACCGGGGCGGCGCCCTTCGATGCCATCTTTGTCCTCGATGCCGGTGAGCTTCGCCGGGCCGGGAATCATCTCAGGGACCTGAGCCAGGTTCTGGTCAACATCGACCACCATCCCCATTCGGAACACTTCGGTGCCATCCATTATGTCGATGAAGAGGCGGCCGCCACCGGTGTGATGATCTATCGCATCCTGCAGGCCGGCGGGGTGCAACCGTCCCTTCCTGTGGCCCAGTGCATCTACACGGCAATCCTCTCGGACACCGGCTCCTTTCGCTATTCCAACGCCAACTCCGAAGCTTTCCGGGTTGCTGCGGAAATGGTCGAGTTGGGAGTCGATCCCTGGGACATCGCCTCCGGGCTGTACGAAAGCCAGTCGGAAAAACGCCTGCGGCTGCTTGCGCCGGTGCTCGAAACCCTGATGGTCTCCCCTTGCGGCAGGCTGGCCTCGGTCAGCGTCACTCGAGACATGATGGTGCGTACCGGGACAGGCCCCGAGCATACCGATGGTTTCGTCAACTACCCCCGCTCCATCAAAGGGGTCGAGGTCGGACTGTTTTTCCGCCAGCTCGATAGCGACAGCTTCAAGGTCGGGTTCCGTTCCAAGGGGACCGTCGATGTCGGCGCCCTCTCTCGGGAACTTGGCGGCGGCGGTCACCATAATGCTGCTGGCGCGGTGGTGCGCGGTTCCATGGAAGAGGTGCGGGCCACGGTGTTTTCCCGCCTGGTGGAACTGCTTCCCTGATCGGCATGAACGGCATTCTGCTCATTGACAAGCCTGGGGGGATGACTTCCCACGACGTGGTTCGCCGGGTCCGGAGAATCTGTCGCACCCGCCGGGTGGGGCATACCGGAACCCTCGACCCCATGGCAACCGGGGTACTGGTTGTGGCGGTCGGCGAGGGGACCCGCATCGTTGAATTTCTCATGGAGGGGCGCAAGAGTTACCGCGCCACCATGAAGCTGGGTGAAACCACCGATACCCAGGACGCCGAGGGAACCATCATCAGCCAGGTTGACTGGAGGGCTGTTGATGAGGCTGGTGTAAGACGTGTCCTGGGCGGCATGGTCGGTCCCCTGCGACAAGTGCCCCCCATGTACTCCGCCCTCAAGAAAGACGGGGTGGCCCTGCACACCCTTGCCCGACAGGGGGTTGAGGTCGAGCGGGAACCCCGGGACATGGAAATTTTCGATCTGCGAGTGCTCAGCGTCGAACTGCCCCTGGTGACTTTCGAAGTCGACTGTTCCAAGGGCACCTACGTCCGGACCCTGGCCCATGATGCCGGACAGTTGCTTGGGGTGGGAGCCCACCTGAGCGCGTTGCGGCGGATCGTGAACAGTGGCTTTGGCGTCGCAGATTGCCAGCAACTGGCGGACCTGGAGCAAATGCCTTCCGAGGAGGTGCCCAGGCGCCTGCTCGACATCTCTTCGGCGCTGGCGGCTTGGCCGCTCTGCCCGGTGGACCCCGCCGCCCTGGTCAGGCTTCGCAACGGCATCCCGCCGGAGTTGCAGCAGGTGCCTGATTGCCATGACTTGGCCGAAGGATGCCTGGTAAAATTGTGCGACGGAGCCGGGTTGGTCGCCCTGGCCCGGCTCGATCGTTCGAGGAGTGTCGAAAACCGCGGAGATTTTCAGCTGTTAAGGGTCTTTCCCCGGGAGTCCGAACACTGAAAGCGCTTTACAACCCCGAGGCATTGTGCTAAAAAGGCCGACGGTTTATTCGCAGGACCCAAATATAGCTAAGCAGTCTGCATGAAAGGAGGTGGCACAGTGCTGGCCACAGAACGCAAACAGGAAATTATCGAAAAATTCAAGACCCATGAGGGTGACACCGGGTCTCCCGAAGTGCAGGTCGCGCTGCTTTCCGAGCGCATCGGTTACCTGACCGAACACTTCCGGACCCACAAGAAGGACCATCACTCCCGTCGTGGTCTTCTGAAGATCGTCGGTCAGAGACGGCGGCTTCTCGACTATCTGAAGAAAAAAGATGTCGAGCGTTACCGCACCCTGATCCAAGAGCTCGGGATCCGCAGGTAAGCATGGGCAGCATGCTCTTCCGCACCTTGAAGAGCTGCTGCCCATCGTTTTTGGAATGGCTAGGGAGGCTGTCCGGAGAGAGGACCCGCTGCCGCAGGGCAGGGGTGCTGTCTCAGGCCAACCTCCTGCAGCCATTTTTTGTTAGGCAGAAAATAGGCAACAGAACAGCGCCCGGGAATGGGATTTCCGGGACGAAAAGGAGATCGACATGGCTTATCACAAGGTAGAAATTGAATTCAACGGTCAACCGCTAACCATCGAAACGGGCAAAATGGCCCGCCAGGCCGACGGCGCCGTGGTGCTGACCTATGGCGAAACCAAGGTGCTGTGCACCGTGGTGGCCGCCAAGCAAATGAAAGAAGGGCAGTCCTTTTTTCCCCTGGTGGTCAACTACCAGGAGAAATTCTATGCCGCAGGCAAGATTCCCGGCTCCTTCTTTCGCCGGGAGCGGGGCGCCACGGAACGGGAGACTCTGATTTGCCGTCTCATCGACCGCCCCCTGCGGCCCGAGCACATGGCCGACGAGACGACACACGCGATCATCCGCAGGGTCAACAGCACGTTCGTGACGCCGTTCGACCGCGAGGACATCTACTCCCTGGCGTCCGGCCTCGACGACGTCATGGACATGATGGATGAGGTCG
>CAZYXS010000205.1:0-2570 GCA_964650955.1 uncultured Desulfuromonadales bacterium
GGAGCCAGAAGCCATGACCACGATGTCGAAGGATGCGCGTTTCATCCCCCTGGAACAAGCGGCCCGGGAGCTCGGAACCACCCCGTTAAGCGTGCTGATGCACATCAAGCGGCGGCTGCTGACCGCCGAAGAGCAGGACGGGCAATGGCTGGTGGACGCCGCCAGTCTGGCCGCCTTGCTGGCCGCCGGTAAGGGCCCGGCCAAGAGCCTGTGCCGCAGCCATTGCAAATCCGGCAGCTGCCAGACCTGCGTCTGATCTGCCTAAAATTTGTTCAACTCGCGATCAGGGAGTTTGCACATGCAGCTGACCATCAAACCCTCCGACCTGCAATACCGTTATCCGCGGCGCAAGGAGACCCGCCATTTGCCCAAGTTCGTCGGCCTGCCCGATCCCCAGCCCTTCGACCGGGACGATCTCTACGAGGTCATTCCCATGTTCGAAGCGGTGATGAGCGCCCTGGAGACGGATGACGGGGCCCTGCTCCATCGCCTGGAGGAGATCCTGAACAACGACGTTCCCCGCTGGCTCGGCAGCCGGGAAGAGGTCTACCGCTGCCTGCTGGAGATGTTGCGGGGGGAACTCGAGGAACGGGCCTGGCGGTGAGGGAGGTGCGGCCGTTGCTGCAGCATCATTTCGACGACCGGTTCTGGGTGATCCAGGCCGGCGAGGAAGCAGAATGAGACGAGTGCGGAAGAGTGACCGGGTGCAGATCCGCTATGTCGGCACCCTCGACAACGGCCGCATCTTCGACAGTACCGACGGCCGCGAGCCGCTGAGCCTGGTGGTCGGCGCCGGCGAGGTTTTTCCTTTGCTCGAAGAGACCCTGTTCGGCATGGCCGTGGGGGAGGCGAAAAACCTTCTCATCCCCGCCCCCCAAGCCTACGGCGAACGGCAGGCCGACAACCTGCTGCGCCTGCCCCGCAGCCAATTTCCGCCGGGGCGCGGGCTGCGGGTCGGTGAGCCCTCGAACTGCAACTGCAGAATGGCGCAACTCTGGAGATGCGGGTGCGTCAGGTTGAAGACGATTCGGTGCTGCTCGACGGCAACCATTCCCTGGCCGGCCTCGACCTCACCTTCGCCTTCACCCTCGACCGGATCGGTTGACTTCCCGTCCTCGCCGCCGGCCTGGTCGGCGGCGGCACCCAGGCGAAGATCGCCCAACTGCGGGAGCTGGGGGTGCTCACCCCGGAGCAGGCCGAAGACCTCCGCGCCGGTTACCACACCCTCTGCCAGCTGCGGCTGCGGGGGCAGCTCGAAGCCATCGCCAACGGCGAACCGCTGGCCAACCATGTCGCCCCCGAGCGCTTCAACCGAGTCGAAAAGGGGCGCTTCCTCGAAACCCTCAAAGTCGTCAAAATCTTCGAGAACTTCATCAATAACCATTTCCGGCTGGATGTGGTGCCGGGATGATGGGGGTTCTGGTTTGTTCTGTTGGTCTGCTGCTTCAGGCAGGGTGCTGGGTCGACCCTGTTCCGGGGTCTCGCCCCCGGACGGCGAGTTACTCTTTTTCGCGAAAAAGAGTAACCAGAAAACGCTTCCCCTGCGGGGGGCATTGCTTTCGCCACCGCTATGCACACTTGATCAATCACCGCTGAAATAACCACCGCGACACTTCGTAGCACGGAAGCAAACCGGGGGGACGGCCGAAATTTTGCTGGTGCTGCCAGGTACACAGTGGTCGTTTGGTTTCCCGTTTGGTTTCCCCTATTGCAGCGCCGGTGTTGGCGATACAGGCGGCAGGAAGGTCGAGCCCCACTGTGGCGCGGAAAATCTGCGGCCGAAGCTCCGGCGCTTCTTAGGTGCAGGATTCGTTAATCAGTAAGCCGATAACATCGCGAACCCCATGCTCGCCGCAGGCGGATTTAGCGCGTTTCTTTGCCTACTTTCTTGCCGCGCAGCAAGAAAGTAGGGCGGCGTGCGGGGCCGCGACCCCGCGGTCTTAAGGTTTTCAGGGAACGCGCCCCCGCGGTCTTGAGGTTTTCAATGCCCGGCAACCCTGGAATCCCCAATCCTCCCCGACCTGTCCTTGCCACCTCCCCCCGTTATTGCTACCATATAGAGCTTCCGACAACGCTTCCGCAAAGGACTCCCCCCTGATGAACTATGCCGATCAATTCAAGGACAGCTGCGGCTTCGGGCTGGTCGCCCACCTGAAGAACCGGGCCAGCCACCAGTTGCTGCAGGATGCCATTACTGCCCTGACCCGCATGATCCATCGCGGCGCCATCGCCGCCGACGGCAAGACCGGCGACGGCAGCGGTCTGCTCTGCTCCATGCCCAAGCGCTTCCTGCGCCAGGTGGCCACCGACCACGGGGTGTCGCTGCCCGACCAGTTCGCCGTGGCGACCCTGTTCCTGACCCGCCCCGAGGAGCAGCAGGCGATCTTCAGCGATTACTGCGAGCGCAACGACCTGCAGGTGCTGCTCTACCGCGAGGTGCCCCTCAAGACCAGCGCCCTGGGGGAGCACGCCCTGTCCCTGCTGCCGAAAATCGTGCAGGCCTTCGTCGCACCGGCGGCGATCATCGCCACCCGCCGCTTCGACGCCCTGCTCTACCTGACCCGCAAGGA
>CAZYXS010000205.1:2670-4867 GCA_964650955.1 uncultured Desulfuromonadales bacterium
CGGCGATCATCGCCACCCGCCGCTTCGACGCCCTGCTCTACCTGACCCGCAAGGAGATCGAACACCGCCTCAAGGACGAACCGGATTTCTACATCGCCTCCTTCTCCCGCACAGTGCTGAGCTACAAGGGGCTGGTGATGCCGACCCACATCCGCAAGCTCTTCCCCGACCTGCAGCGGGAGGATTTCGAGGTCAGCTTCGCCCTGGTGCACCAGCGTTTCTCCACCAACACCCTGCCGCGCTGGCGCCTGGCGCAGCCGTTCCGCACCCTGGCTCATAACGGCGAGATCAACTCCATCAGCGCCAACCGTTTCAACGCCCTCTCCAAGTTCAACGACGCCATCAGCCCGGTTTTCAGTCGCGGCGAGTTGGACCGGTTGATGCCGATCATGGAGGAGGGGGTGAGCGACAGCGCCAGCCTCGACAACATGCTGGAGTTCCTGCTGGCCAACGGCGTCGACTTCTTCAAGGCGGTGCGGGGGCTGATCCCGCCGCCGCGCCACAACGTCGCGCACATGCCGGCCCGGCTGCGCTCCTTCTACGAGTACACCTCGGGGGCCTACGAGCCCTGGGACGGCCCGGCGGCCCTGAGCGTCACCAACGGCCGCTACATCGGCTGCACCCTCGACCGCAACGGCCTGCGCCCGGCCAAGTACATCATCACCCGCGACGACCGGCTGCTGATCACCAGCGAATACGGGGTGGTGAACATTGCGCCGGAGCAGATCCGCACCCAGGGGCGACTGCAGAGCGGGCAGATGATCGCCGCCGACCTGGAGCAGGGGCAGGTCTTCTTCACCGAGGATATCGACCGTTACCTGATGTCCTCCCAGCCCTACAACGAGTGGCTCAACGGCCGCACCTACTACCTGCCCGAATTCATCGAGCGCCAGTTCGAGGAGTACCAGGACTACGGCGTGGCCCATCTGCCCAGGCACCAGCGCTACCACAACCTGACCAACGAAGTGCTGGAGCAGGGGATCAAGCCGATGCTTCGGGAGGGGAAGGAGGCGACCAGTTCCATGGGGGACGACACCCCGCTGGCGGCTTTTTCCGAGAAGCAACGCAACTTCACCGATTTCTTCCGGCAGAAATTCGCCCAGGTGACCAACCCTCCCATCGACCCCTACCGGGAGAAGGTGGTGATGTCGGCCACCATCGGCTTCGGCGAACTGGGCAACCCTTTGGTGGAGGAGCCGGAGCGGGCGCGGCGGTTGAAGAACATCTCGCCGATCCTCTCCTACGAAATCTTCGACGCCCTGCTCTCCTTCGGCGACCCGGCGCGGCCGCGCTTCGAACCCTGCTACCGCCACCGCAGCTTTTCCACCGGCTTCCAGTCCGACCTCAAGGCCAGCCTGGAGCGGCTGGGGGAGAATGTGACCCGGGCAGTGCGGGAGGAGGGGGTGCGGGTGGTGCTGCTCGATGACCGCGCCCTCGACGCCTCCACCCGGCTGATCCCCATGGCCTTGGCGGTGGGCTACCTGAACCAGCGGCTGCGGCGGGAGAAGCTGCGCCACCTGGTGTCGCTGGTGGCCATCACCGGTGAAGTCACCGACGCCCACGGCGCCTGTGTGCTGCTGGGTTACGGAGCGGTGGCCATCTACCCCTGGCTGCTCTACGCCAGCGCCCTGCAACTGCTCGACCGCAGCAAGGCCAGCCATCGGGAGTCCCGGGAGGGGTTGAAGAAGGTCTTCGAAGCGCTGACCAAGGGGATTCTCAAGGTCATGTCGAAGATGGGGATCAGCACCGTCTCCAGCTATCGCAACGCCGCCCTGTTCGACATCATCGGCCTCTCCCGCGAGGTGGTGGGGCAGTGCTTCCCCGATTCGGCGGCGCTGCTGCCGGGCCTGGGCTATGCGGAGCTGGAGGAGCGTATCCTGCGGACCCACGACCAGGTGTTCCGCAGGAGCCACATGCTGCCGGTCTATCCCCTGGCGGTGGGGAGCCAGAACCGCAACAACCCCGAGGGGGAATATCACGATTTCAACGCCGACGTGATTCTGACCATGCACCGCTTCGCCGAGACCCGCAGCCGGGAGGACTATCTCCGGTTCCGGGAGCTGATCGCCGGCCGGGGGCAGCGTTTCGTGCGGGATTTTCTCGAACTCAACCCGCAGGCCCGGCCGATTCCCCTGAGCGAGGTGGAACCGGTGGAGGCGATCACCCGCCGTTTCGACTCGGCGGCCATGTCCCTCGG
>CAZYXS010000206.1:0-4841 GCA_964650955.1 uncultured Desulfuromonadales bacterium
GCGCATCTGCAAATCGCCGCCGACGTTAGAAATTTCAATTTCTCCAGAAACCGCGCGAATGTCGGCGTCGCCGCCCACGTTGGCAATGCGCAATGTCGTCTCGCAGGGGATGTATAGAATCAGGTCGCTGTCGCTCGAAGCGCGCGCCAGGTCTTCGACCAGTTCTAACATCAGGGTATCGCCATCAGCCTTGGCGGTAATTTCGGAGCGGTCCCAGCCCACAACTTGCAAATCGCCGCTGACATTGGCGACTTCGAGCGCTGCCGCGCCTGCCACAGTCAGGGTTGTCTGTTTCATGCTTCCTCCCCGCGCAAAATGCGCATGGCCGTATCCGCGTTGAGACGGCCAGCGTCCAGGTCTTCCAACACCCGGCGGCGGCGGTCTTCGCTGATTTCTGGAGCATTCTCTTTGCCTGGCTCATAACCCAAAGCGCGAATCACCTCATGCAAACGAAGACGAAGCGTGGGGTACGAAAGCCCAACTTCATCTTCCATGCGGCTCAACTTGCCCTCACAGCGGATGAAGGTCAAGACAAAATCAAACTGCTCCGCCGTCAGGTGGGCAAATGGCCCGCCCACAAAGCGGCCTTCCAGCGTGGTATCACAGGCGTCGCAGCGCAAGCGCGTAATGGTCAGTTCATTCTGGCAGACCGGACATCGAGTTAAAGCGTTATTCATAACATCTCCTGAAAAAGCACAGCCCGGGGCTGGGCAAAATCTTTGGGCAGGCGCAAATGATTATTCAGAGTGCGGTACAATTCGCGCAAGCGCGCATCGCAGAAAAAACAGCGTTCATTCGCGAACCACAAAGACAATCACTGTTTAGGATTTCTAAAATTATTATACGTTATTTTTTAGAATTGTCAATATCAACATCAATATTTCAAATATAAAATTTCAGCCCATCCCTACCATCGAACAGAGGCAGCCATGATTCGTACCCTATACCACATCCCCGGGCAAGATGCGCGCTCTGGCATCCCCATCAAAGAATTTGCTGCTTTGCTTAAAGAACACGGCGGCCTGCTGTGGGTAGATTTCGACTCTGAACCCGACCCTTCCGCTGAATCCATTCTCACCGGCATTTTCCGCTTCCACCCGCTCGCCGTAGATGACGCGCTCGAGGAAACCCATACCCCAAAAATAGACGACTGGGGCGAATATATTTACATCGTCCTCAACGCCATGAATTTTGACACGTCCAACGGGCTAGACCTGGCCACCACAGAACTAGACATCTTCCTCGGCTCCAACTACATCGTCACTCACCACGACCGGCCCATCCCGGCTCTCGAAAAAGCCCGCGAAGCCTTCGGGCGCGATAAGCGTTACACCACCCAGGGCCCCGACCACTTGCTCTACAAAATCATAGATAACCTGGTCGCCGACTACATGCCCATTGTCGAGGCGATAGATGAACAGATAGACCGCGTTGAAGATGAAGTTCTCATCAAGGCCGCGCCAGACACCCTTGAGCGCATCTTTTCTCTTAAACGCATCCTGCTCGCCATGCGCCGCATCATCACCCCCCAGCGCGAAGTCCTCAACAAACTGGCCCGCGATGATTACCAGGTCATTGACCCACACGACCGGGTCTTCTTCCGAGACATCTATGACCACCTCGTCCGCCTGCACGACCTCAACGAATCTATGCGTGACCTGGTCAACGGCGCGCTCGACACCTATCTTTCGGTCATTAATAACCGCATGAATGACGTGATGAAAACCCTCACCATCATCACCACCCTATTCATGCCCATTTCCTTCATCGCCGGATTTTTCGGCATGAACTTCTTTGAGCCAACTGCCGACTTCAGCCGCTGGACAGGCCAACCCGCATTCTTCCTCATCGCGGGAATCTTCGCTGCCCTGCCAATTAGCATGTTTTTTTGGATGAAGCGCCGCGCCTGGGTTTAGCAACTTGATTTATCCATAAAATGATGATTTTTCGCGCTAGGCGGGTCGCCCCTACCCCGCCATTCCGCCCGAAACGGGAGAGCCGGTTTTATTTGGTCTTTGGAATGGCGCAAAAGCTCTGCTTTTGCACTTCAAAATCACTCCAAATTTGGAATGTGACATTGTCAAAGCAGATACAAATATACAATTTGGATATTTTGTTGACAAGCCACTCTGCCGGGAGTAAGATTTGCGTATGCAAAGCGGCATCGTTTTCGACATCAAGAAATATTCCATCAACGATGGCCCCGGCATTCGGACGACGGTCTTCATGAGCGGCTGTCCGCTCTCGTGTTTATGGTGTCACAACCCAGAAAGCCAGTCGCGTGAGCCAGTGCTGCTTTATCGCGCGAATCGCTGCCTGGGCTGTGGAACGTGCATGGATATTTGCCCGGAGAATGCAATTTCGATAGAAGCAGAAAACCAGGACACGGATTACACGGAAAACGCGGATAAACACGGAGAAATCTTTGTTAAAAAATCCGAGTTATTCCGTGTACCAAGAATTTTTACCGACCGTTCAAAATGCACTCGCTGCCAAACCTGCATTACCTCCTGCTATTCCGGCGCGCGGGAGTTTTCGGGGAAAGAGATGACCGTCAGCAATGTGATGGCGCAGGTGGAGCGAGAAATCCCGTTCTACGACGAATCGGACGGGGGGGTGACGTTTTCGGGCGGCGAGCCGCTGATGCAGCCGGGATTTCTCGCGGCGATGCTTAAGGCCTGTAAAAAACAGGAAATCCACACAGTCGTCGATACCAGCGGGTTTGCGAACTGGCAGGTTTTCGAGCAGATTCGCGGGGAGGTGGATTTGTTCTTGTACGATTTGAAGATGATGGACAGCGAGAAGCACCGGGAAGTGACGGGGGTGGGGAATGAGGTCATTTTAAGCAACTTATGGAAACTCTCCGAGCGCGGACATCGAATCGTGGTACGTGTTCCGTTGGTGCCGGGGATTAATGATGATGAACAGAATTTGTTGGCAAGTGGAAAGTTTTTGGCGAGTTTTCCCAAGATTGAAAGTGTTGAAATAATGGGCTATCACGATATTGCCCAGGCCAAGTATGAGGCGTTGGGGATGCAATATAAGATGGTCGGATTGAAGTCGCCTTCCACTGATGCCATGCTATCAGCCCAGGAGATTTTTAGGGCCGTTGGTTTAAGAGCTTTTGTACACGGATTAGACGGATAACACGGAGTTACACGGATTTTTCATCCTTCATCTTTCATCTTTCGGAGGAACTATGCCAATTACGGAACGTGTCAAAATGCTGCGCCAGAAATCTCTGGATGCCAGGGAAACCCTCTCTAGCGAGCGGGCCGAACTGTTGACAGCCTTTTACCAACAGGAAACCGGGTTGATGTCGGAACCGGTGCGCCGGGCGAAGGCGTTTGCTTACATTTTGGAGCATAAACACATTGAGATTTACCCCGGCGAGTTGATTGTGGGCGAAAAAGGCAATGCCCCCAAAACCGCGCCGACCTTCCCTGAATTGTGCTGTCACAGCCTGGAAGACCTGGATATTCTCGACGCCCGCGAGAAAACGTCTTTTCATGTCGAACCGGAAACGCGTGCGGCCTACGAGCAAACCGTCATCCCGTACTGGCGCGGCAAGTCGATGCGCGAACTCATCCTGAACGAGATGACCGATGAGTGGAAGGCGGCCTACGAAGCCGGAATTTTCACCGAGTTCATGGAACAGCGCGCCCCCGGTCATACCGTCCACGATGACAAGATTTACAGGATGGGGATGCTCGATTTTCAGGCTGAGATTGAGCGACGCCTGGGGATGCTCGACTTCCTGAACGACCCGGAAGCCTACGACAAACAGGAAGAACTGCGGGCCATGCACATCGCTGCTGGGGCGTTAATCCGCTTGGGGGAGAGATATGCTGATTTGGCGGCGAAACAGGCTTCAGCGGAGTCGGACCCGCAGAGAAAAGCCGAACTGGAGAAAATTTCGAGGGTCTGTAGAAATATTCCGGCGAGGAAACCTTCCGATTTCCATGAAGCGCTGCAATATTACTGGTTTGTGCATCTGGGCGTGACCACCGAACTAAACACCTGGGACGCCTTTTGCCCCGGCAAACTCGACCAGCACCTTTTGCCATTTTATGACGCCGACCCCCTCCCCGACCCTCCCCCGTCGGGAGAGCACCGACAGGGGAGGGAGTATTACGAAGAGCTTTTACACTGCTTCTGGATTAAGTTCAACAACCAGCCCGCGCCGCCCAAAGTGGGCGTGACCGCCGCCGAAAGCGGGACGTACACCGATTTTGCGCAAATCAACATCGGCGGCCTGCGCCCCGATGGCTCGGACGGTGTGAACGAGGTCTCATACCTGCTGCTGGATGTGATTGAAGATATGCGCCTGCTCCAGCCGTCGTCTTCGGTGCAGGTCAGTAAAAAGAATCCGGACCGGTTCGTGCGCCGAGCCGCCAAAATCATCCGCACCGGGTTTGGACAGCCCTCGATTTTCAACGCCGACCTGATTGTGCAAGAGTTGATGCGGCAAGGCAAGAGCGTGACCGACGCGCGCTGCGGCGGTTCGAGCGGCTGCGTGGAGGTGGGCGCGTTTGGCAAAGAAGCCTACATTTTGACGGGTTATTTCAACCTGCCCAAAGTGCTGGAACTGACCCTGAACAACGGCACCGACCCGCGCACCGGGCGCAAGCTGGGGATTGAAACCGGCACCCCTCGCAGTTTTGACTCGTTTGACGAGTTGTTTACCGCTTTTGAGCGTCAACTGCTCTATTTTGTGGATATTAAAGTGCGTGGGAACAATGTAATCGAGCGGCTATACGCAAAATACATGCCCGCCCCGTTCCTTTCGCTGCTGACCGATGACTGCATTGCGCGCGGCAAGGATTATCACGCAGGCGGGG
>CAZYXS010000207.1:0-1282 GCA_964650955.1 uncultured Desulfuromonadales bacterium
TGGTCGGCGAGAAGATCACCCGCGCCATCGAGAAGGGGCTGAAAACCCGCGCCCCGGTTATCGTTTTTTCCTCCTCCGGCGGGGCGCGGATGCAGGAGAGCATCCTGTCGCTGATGCAGATGGCCAAGACCAGCGCGGCTCTGGCCAAGCTGAAACAGGCCGGTTTGCCCTTCATTTCGGTGCTGACCGATCCGACCACCGGCGGGGTCACCGCCAGCTTCGCCATGCTCGGCGACATCAATATGGCCGAGCCCCGGGCGCTGATCGGTTTTGCCGGACCGCGGGTCATCGAGCAGACCATCCGCCAGACCCTCCCCGAAGGGTTTCAGCGCTCCGAATACCTGCTTGACCACGGCATGGTCGACATGATCGTGCGGCGGGCGGAAATGAAGGCCCGGCTGAGCCAGATTCTGCGTATCTTCACCAAGAGCTGAGTCGTGGATTACCGCTCCAGCCTGGATTACCTCTACGGGCTCCAGCGTTTCGGCATCAAGCTGGGCCTGGAGAACATCCGGGCGCTGCTGGCGCGGCTGGGGCACCCCGAGCGCAGCTTCCGCATCATTCACGTCGCCGGAACCAACGGCAAAGGTTCGGTCTGCGCCACCCTGGCGGAAATTCTCCAGCAGGGTGGCTTTCGCACCGGCCGCTACACCTCCCCCCATCTTCATTCCTTCACCGAACGCATCCAGGTCGACGGTGTGCCCATCTGCGAGGCCGAGGTGGCCGCGTTGACTGAGGAAATCCGCGCGGTCGCCGAGGGTGTCCCGGCGACCTTCTTCGAATTCGCCACGGCGATGGCGCTCCTCCATTTCGCCCGCCGCGGGGTGGATTGGGTGGTCCTCGAGGTCGGCATGGGGGGGCGGCTCGACGCCACCAACGCCGTGACCCCGGACCTGTGCGTCATTACCCCCATCTGCCTGGATCATGCCGAACACCTGGGGCCGGACCTGGCCGCCATCGCTGGGGAGAAGGCAGGCATCCTCAAGGGGCAGGTGCCGGTGGTGATCGGCCGGCAGCCAGCCGAGGCCCAAGCCGTCCTGCTGCGGCGGGCGGCCGAGCTGGAGGCGCCGGTCACACTGCTGGAACGGGATCGGGAGGTGTCCAGCCAGGGGGAAACCTGGAGCTACCGGGGGCCCACCTGGCAACTGGCGGGGCTGCGGGCCGGATTGCGCGGCGCCCACCAACTCGACAACCTGGCGCTGGCCCTTGCCGCCCTGGAGGTGCTGCAGCAGCGGGGATTGGATGTGGGGGAGCCGGCCCTGCGCCAAGGCGTGGCCGAAGT
>CAZYXS010000207.1:1292-4819 GCA_964650955.1 uncultured Desulfuromonadales bacterium
CCTCGATCGTCGGACCGGCGGCGTCGATGTCGGCGCGGTCGGCGAACCGCTGGAGTGGTGGCAGGAGGGGGAGGAAATTCTGCTGGACGGGGCCCATAACGAAGGGGGCGCCCGGGTGCTTGCCGTCTACCTGCGCACTCTGGCGGTTACCGGGATTCATTGGGTCCTTGGCCTTAAGGGAGACAAACGCCCGGCCGATCTGCTCAACCCGTTGCTGCCGCTGGTCAAGGCCCTCTACTGCACCAGGCCGCCAGTGGAGACGTCAGTGGCGCCGGAAGAGCTGGCCGCTCTCGGCGCGGCGGCCGGCCGTTCGGTCGGCTGCTATCCTGACGCGGCCGCGGCCCTGGCGGCGGCGCGGGCCGCTCGCCAGGAGGGGGAAATCGTGCTGGTGGCCGGATCGCTGTTCCTGGTGGCCGCCGCCCGCGAGGCGCTGCAGGGGGAGGAAGCATGAGCCGCGCATGGCCCTGGACGAAATCGGTGCCCGTCCTGCAGCGTTGCACGGCGGTCGTCGCCCTGCTGGCGCTGCTGGTCCCCGTGGTTGCCGGGGCCGAGAGCGGGGCGGCCACCAACCTGCCGGGCCTGAACCGCGCCGGCGACACCTCGGCCCCGGTCCATCTGCAGGCCGATGAGCTCAGTTACGACCAGGCCAGCCAGACCTACCGGGCCAGCGGCCGCGTCGAACTGCAGCAGGGTGAGGTACGACTGCAGGCCGACCGCCTGCTTTGGCAGGCCGAGAGCAACCGGGCCCAGGCACAGGGGAATGTGTGTCTGACCGATCCATCCGGTCAGGCTTTGGCGGAGGCCGCCGATTATCAGCTGGCCACCGGAGTGGGGCAACTGGAGCAGGGAAGGGTGTTCCTGCGGGAGCAGAATTTTCACCTCGGCGGGGAACTCATAGAAAAGCTCGGCGAGCAGACCTACCGGGTCGAGGACGGCACCTTCACCACCTGCGACGGCGAGGTCCCGTCCTGGAAATTCGGCGCCAGCCGGGTGGATGTCACCCTCGGCCGTTACGCCACCGCCCGCAATGTGGTCTTCTATCTGAAGGACCTGCCGGTCCTGTATTTTCCCTACCTGGTTTTTCCGGTGAAGACCGAGCGGGAGTCGGGCCTGCTGATCCCCCGCACCGGCTATTCACGTAAACGGGGCACCCAACTCTCCCTGGCCTATTATCAGGTGCTGGATGTCCACATGGACGCCACCGCCTATGTCGACTACTTTTCCGAACTCGGAGTCGGCAAGGGATTGGAATACCGTTACCTGCTGGGGGAAGGGAACGAAGGGCGACTCCTCGGTTATCACGTCAGCGGCGTCGAAGGGGGGCGGGATCATTTCGCCCTCGACTGGACCCATTTCGGCCTGCTCCCCAACCAGGTGCGGCTGGCGGCCGATGTGGAGTATGTGAACAGGCGGGACTATTTTGCCGAGTTCGGCGAGGTGGTCGAGGAATACAACAAGGACAAGACCGAGTCGACGATTACCGCCAGCCGCAACTGGATCCGGACCAGCCTGAGCGGGCAGCTCAAATATATAAAAAACCTGACCGCCAGCAACGACCAGACGCTGCAGCGTCTGCCCGAACTGCGCCTGACCCGGGTGCGGCAGCGGCTGGGTGAGACCCCGTTTTTTACCGGATTCGACTCCTCGGCGACCTATTTCTGGCGGCGGGACGGGGTCAAGGGGGAGCGCCTCAACCTGCGGCCCGCCCTCTCCGCTGTGTTCCTGCCGGGAGATTGGCTCGAGGTCGCTTCGACTCTGGGCTACCGCCAGCGCCTCTATTGGACCAGCGAAGGGGAGGCCAGCCAGGGGCAGGTCGATTTCTCCACCCGTGTCGCCGGCCGCGCTGCCCGGGTCTATCAGATCGACGGGGGGGCGCTCAGCAAGCTGCGCCACAGTATCGAGCCGGACCTGGTCTACAGCTACCGGCCCAAGGTGGAACAAGGGGACCTGCCCCAATTCGATGTTCTCGACACCATTCCCCAGGCCAACAGCCTCAGCCTGGGCCTGACCAACCGCATCGTCGCACGGTTGGACACCGGCAATGGCACCGTCTACCACGAATACGCCTACCTGCGGCTTTCCCAGGAATATGATATCGTCGAATCCCGCCGCGATCCTCTCGACCCTGGCGACCGACGGGAGCCTTTCTCAAGCATCCGGGGGGAACTGGCCTTGCGCCCGACCACCTGGAGTCTGATCGACTTCGACGGACGCTTCGACCACAGCGCGGCCAAGCCCGGCTGGAGCAGCCTCGGTCTGCTGGTCGGGGTCGACGATGGCCGGGGCAACAGCCTCAAGCTCGATTACCGCTATCTGGAAAGTGCCGCCGAGTACCTGCAGGGACAGGTTGTTACTACCTGGCTCAAGCCGGTCTACCTGAACTACCTGCAGCGCCACGCCCTTAATGGCGGACGGGCACTGGAGAAGCTGCTGCAGCTCGAATACCGGGCCCAGTGCTGGAGCCTGTTCCTTTCCATCCGCGACCGCCTCGAGGACCAGGAATACCTGGTTACCTTCGCTCTCACCGGGCTGGGTCGGGTGGCCAAGTTCGGTGGCTCTCTCGGCACTGCCGACCAGCAGGAATGAAAAAAACCGGGCCGGCGATCTGCCGGCCCGGTCCAGTAACCCCACCGCGCTTACGCTCAGCGGCGTCGTGATCCTCCCAGCATCGACCCGAACAACCCCCGCAGCAATTGCCGGCCGACCTGCCCCCCGATGGTACGGGCGGCGCTTTTCGCGAAAGCTTCCAGCAACTCCCCGGTGGCGCTGGCTTCCTGTTTGCGGCTGTTGCGGCTCGAAGCCGGCGCGGCTTCGGCCTGAGCCGTGGCGGCCTGCTGGGCCCGGGCGGTCAGCTTCTCGTAGGCCGACTCCCGATCCACGGTTTTTTCGTATTGGCCGTAAACCAGGGAGGAGCGTAGCACCTGCGCCCGTTCGCCGTCGTTAAGGGGTGCCAGCTGACTGCAGGGCGGAGTAATCAGGGCTCGGCGCACCATGCCGGGAATCCCCTTGGCATCCAGGGTCGAGACCAGCGCCTCCCCCACCCCCAGTTCGGTGATGGCGGCCGTGACGTCGATGGCCGGATTGGGGCGGAAGGTCTGGGCCGCGGCCTTCACCGCCTTCTGGTCCTTGGGGGTGAAGGCCCGCAGGGCATGCTGGACCCGGTTGCCCAGCTGACCGAGCACCTCGTCGGGGAGGTCCTGGGGATTCTGGGTGACGAAATAGATCCCCACCCCCTTGGAGCGGATCAGCCGCACCACCTGCTCGATCTTCTCCTGCAGGGCCTTGGGGGTTTCGTCGAAGAGCAGGTGCGCCTCGTCGAAGAAAAAGATCATCCGCGGCTTTTCCGGATCCCCCACCTCCGGCAGTTGCTCGAACAGTTCCGCCAGCAGCCAGAGCAGGAAGGTGGAATAGACCCGGGGGGCGAGGATCAGCTTGTCCGCGGCCAGGATGTTAATCATCCCCCGGCCGCCACTGTCGGTCTGCATCAGGTCCATCAGATTCAGGGCCGGTTCGCCGAAAAAACTGTC
>CAZYXS010000208.1:0-4710 GCA_964650955.1 uncultured Desulfuromonadales bacterium
TCGCCAGCGGTGACGTTGGTGGTGCGGATGGCATCGAGCAGACTGGTCTTGCCGTGGTCGACGTGGCCCATGATGGTGACCACCGGCGGCCGGGGCTTGAGATCCTCGTCCTTCTCCCCTTCTCCCTGCAACTGGGCATGGACCAGCACCACCTCTTCGTCGAAAGCGACGTTCTCCACCTCGTAGTTGAACTCGGAGGCGAGGATCATGGCGGTTTCATAGTCGAGAGGATGGTTGATGGTCACCATCTGCCCCTGACGCATCAACTCCTTGATGAGGTCGTTGGCCTTGACCCCCATGCGCTTGGCAAGCTCGCCGACGGTGATGACGTCGCTGATGCGAATCACCCGCTTGATCGCCTTGGAGACTGTGATTTCGGTCTTCTTGGCTTGCTTGGCCCCCTTGCGGCCCTTGCCGAACTTCTCGCCGCGCTGGGGCTCGAAGACCTCGCGCCGGGTGCGCTTGCGCCCCTGCCCCTCTTCTCCCTGCCCCTCGCTATAATCGGCGCCTTTGCCCTTTTTATTCTTTTTGCCCCCCCGCTGTTCCTTGGGAGCGAAAGTTTCGTCGGAGGCCACCGGCAGCACCGGCATACCGCTACGCCCGCCTGGACGTGGCGCCCCCCGGCCGGGGCCGCCACCGGGACCGCCACCAGGGCCGCCACCGGGACCACCACCTTCGCGCCGTGGCGGACCACCGGGACGATCGACCCGTTCGAAGCGTTCCCGGCCACCCTCGGGACGTCCCCCTTCCGGACGGCCCCCTTCTGGCCGACCTCCCTCGGGGCGTCGCCCTTCAGGACGCCCCCCTTCGGGGCGCTGGGGGGGACGGGAGGTTTCCACCCTGCCGGTGGCAGGGCCAGCCTGGGGCAGTTCCACCCGGCCAAGAATCTTGGCCCGGGACGGAGTCACCTTGGCACCGGCCGGTTCGCGCTGCTCACGGGGAGCTGCAGGCGATGCGGCTACCTGGGTCGGGGCCTTGACCGATGCCGCCGGGGCCGAAACCTCCTTGACGGGTTCAACCGCCGGCCTGGTCTGTGCTTTGGTAATAAATTCGGCCTCCGGCTTGCTCACCGCAGGTTTAGCTTCAGCCGGTACAGGCTTTTCCCCCACCGGAACGCCGGGAGGGTTAACCGACGCCGCAGGGGCCTTGGGCGACTCCTGAGTTGGGGTCGGCGCGGGGGGAGCGGCCGCAGCGACAGGCTCTGCCGATGCCGGTTCCGGGGTGGGCGCAACGTCCTTGCGGCGCCGACGGATCAAGCCGGGCGTGATGCGCTCCTCTGCCACATTTTCCACCTGAGGAGTTTTGGCTGCTTCGAACTTCTGCAGATCCTGTTCCTCGATAACGCTCATGTGGCTTTTCGCGTCCACGCCGGCCTGCTGCAACTGGTCCAGCAGCACCTTGTTGTCGACCCCGAGTTTTTGTGCCAGTTCGTAAACCCTGATTTTAGACATTAACTCTCCCCTGCGATGTTCCCGTACCTTTGCAGTTCCACTTTGAGCGCTTGCGCCAACCGGCCCGCTCTGATTCCAACGACACTGCGTTCACCCTTGCCGGATACCTGTCCCAGCAGGTCTTTGTCGAACAATTGCACGTGGGCCACCCCCGCCCGATCGGCCCGGCTCAGGATGCGACTGGCCATGCCTTCGGAGATGTCCGCGGCGAGCAGCACCAGGCCGAGCTCGCCAGCCGAATCAAGAGTCGCCAGCACCATATTGCCGCCGGTGACCAGGTTGGAGGACTTGCGCCCCATTCCCACCAGATTCAGGATCTTTTCCCGCACCTGCGCCTGCAGCTGCAGCTGCAACTCGGAAAAAACCGGCGGCAGGTTTTGTCCCTTGAAGGCACGATCGAACTGTTTGCGCTGCACTGCGGCGCGCAGACAGGCTGGCTTGAGGCAAGTGTAGCACCCTCGGCCGGGCAACCGGTGCCGGTAATCGACGGTCACCGCCCCATCTGGAGCGAGAACGTACCGCACCAGTTGTTCCTGGTCAATAGTCTCGCGGCAGCCCAGGCAGGTGCGTTGCGGTTTGTGCCCCTTGGCGCCCACGCTCACTCGGCCTGCTGTTCCTCGTCGACAGTGGTTTCGACGCCCGCCTCGAGTTCTTCATCGGCGACGACTGCCTCTTCTTCCTGAGCATTCAACCCTTGCCGAAGCTCTTCCAACTCGGCTTCGGCGGCACGGGTTTCACTCTTGATGTCGATCTTCCAGCCGGTCAGCTTGGCGGCCAGGCGCACGTTCTGTCCCTTCTTGCCGATGGCGAGGGAAAGCTGGTCGTCGGGGACGATGACCTCGAGGGCTAATTCCTGGTTGTCGACGTAGACCCTGGAGACTTCGGCCGGCGCCAGGGCGGCGCAGGCAAAGCGGGCGATGTCGGGGGTCCAGGGGATGATGTCGATTTTCTCGCCCCGCAACTCGGAGACCACGTTCTGCACCCGGGAGCCGCGCATGCCGACGCAGGCACCCACCGGATCGACATCCGGATCATGGGAAACGACGGCGATCTTCGCCCGGCTGCCCGGTTCCCGTGCCACCGCCTTGATCTCCACGATCCCTTCGGAAACCTCGGGAACCTCGAAATGGAACAGGGCGGCAACCACCCCGGGATGGGTCCGGGAAAGGATGATCTGTGGCCCTTTCGGCGAGAGTTTGACCTCGGAGATGTAGGAGCGGATGCGATCCCCCTGGCGATAATTCTCCCGGGGCACCTGCTCCCGGTGGGGCAGCAGCGCCTCGGCCCGGCCCAGGTCGACGATCAGATCGCCACGCTCGTAGCGACGCACGATGCCATTGACGAGTTCCCCGACCCGGTCTTTGAATTCATTATAGACCCCTTCCCGCTCGGCTTCCCGCACCCGCTGGATAATGACCTGCTTGGCGGTCTGCGCAGCGATGCGGCTGAAGCCGCTGGCGTCCATCTTCATCCCCAGGGAATCCCCCTCCTCGACGTCGGGGTCGATTTCGCGAGCTTCCTCGAGGTCGATCTCCTTGTAGGAATCAACCACTTCCTTGACCACGGTCACGAATTCGAACAGTTCCACCTCGCCGAGTTCGTCGTTGTAGTGAGCCTCGAGATCGCGGGTATTGCGATACTTCTTGTTGGCGGCGGACAGCACGGCCGACTCCAGGGCCTCGACCAGGATGGCCCGATCAATCCCTTTATCTTTTACAACCTGATCAATGATGTGATTGAGGTTCACAACCATCTTCGTACCCCCTGAAAACGTAGTCTGTCCCGGGCTCGCGCCAACTCGCCTGCCAGGACGTTCTGCTGTGTCGCTCGGGCGGCCGCCCCCCGGGGGGGACGGCCGCTCGTTAAAATTCCGGTTCGAGGTTGGCCTTGGCGATCCCTGCCAGAGGCAGAGCCACGACACCACCCTTCTTATCGTTCTGGCGCAGGTTCACCACGCCGTTTTCCAACCCCAGCAATTCTCCGACGAAGGTCTTGCGCTCATGGCCGCGCTGGTCGGGATCGAGCTTCTCGTACGTCTTGACCTTCACCAGCGACCCGATGAAGCGCTGGTAGTCCTGCTCGGTCTTCAGCGGCCGGTCGAGCCCGGGCGAAGAGACCTCCAGGCGATAGGCGGATGTGACGACATCCTCCACCTCCAGCACGGAGCCCAGTTCCCGACTCAGGGCAGCGCAGTCATCGAGAGTCACACCGCCAGGCTTGTCGATAAACACCCGCAGGGCTGTCCCACGTCCTTCTGGGACATACTCCAGGTCCACCAGCTCTAAACCCTGTTCGTGCAGAATGGGCTGCAGCAGCTCGGTGACGCGTTCGACGACGTTCGCCTTTGACAATGGGCACCTCAAAATAAAAAAAGTGAGCAAAGAGCCCACTTTTTTACAGTGAACAGAAATGACTCTAGGTGGATACCATTTCTTCGCAGTATTTGCAAGAGGAATTTATCATTTTCCACCACCTGCATGAACCACCATGCCCTTCAGCAAGGCATCCATTTCGGCGTAGTCCTGGGGGTCCTCCAGGGGGTCGGTATAATAGAAGAAACACCAGTAAGGCGAAGTATAGCCGACAATGCCGAGAAAACGGGTTGCGCGTGCATGTTTCTGGAAATCGGCGTCGATCCGGTAGGCATATTGGAGGCCGAAAATACTCGCCTTGGAGGTTTTGTGGGTGACATCGCTCAACCCCTCCTCTTCTTCGAGACCCTGGGCAGCGAACTGGGCCGACTGCTCGATGGAGGTGCGCCCAGGCTGCCCCTCATCGGCCCGCAGGGGGCTGAAATCGACGGTAAGGGTAGCGCCGGTTTTGGGGTTGTAGATGAACACCTCGTTGGCCGCCAGGCGCTTGCGGGCGGCGGCCAGGACCTGCTCCTCGGGAACTTGTTTGCCCTGGGCTTCCAGCTCATGCATGAGGTGCTCGGCGGTTTCAGCAACCAGCAACTCAGGCACCTCCCGACTCATGACCCAGTTGCCTCCCAAGGCTGGCAGGCCCAGGGCGAGATCGGGTTGAATTTGCAGCATGTTGGCCGAAGGGGGCAAAGTCGTCGCCGGGCAACCGGTCAGGAGCAACGACAGACAGAGACAGCTGGCCAATATCCAGGATTTCATGGGGCATCCGCAAAGAGATAAGGCAATCTGGGTCGACCGCCGGAGAGTCAGAAGACGGGCGGGAGAAATATCCTTAAATATCGTAACTATTCAGCTCCCCTCCCATGTCAAGCCGAGAGAGGGACATGATTCCGGTT
>CAZYXS010000209.1:0-4667 GCA_964650955.1 uncultured Desulfuromonadales bacterium
ACTGATCCAGCGCTGCAGGTCATAAAAAAGATTTTGGCGGGTCGCTTGTGCGGCCCGCTTTTTTTCTGTAAAATCGACCATCTGAAGGCGCAATTTTTGCTATGTGACAGCTTGTTGTCGATTATATCCAGGGAGGACCAGGGTGCGCCGAAAAAAAATCCTGCTCATGCAGAACAGCGAGCTGCAATCGATTCTCCGTGATTCCTTTCTCTGCCGCGAAGGGTTCGAACTCGCCGTTGCCGAGGCGGCGGATGCTGCTTTTTCCGCCATCGAGGGAGACGACCTGGCCCTGGCCATCCTGTGCGGCCCGGGCAGCGAGGAATGTTGCAGCCAGGTCAAGAGCGACCCGCTGCTGCGCTCCACGCCCATCCTGCTGGTGGCCGGCCCAGCGCCCCAGGACCAGGCTCGCTGCCGACTGGCGGGCCCGGATGCTCTGGTGGGCCGCCCCTTGCGCACCACCGAGGTGATGCGGGCCGTCTGTGCCCTGCTCGGGATCGTCGACCGGGCCGGGCCTCGCATCCCGGTGCGTCTGGTGCTGCGCTGCGGCGAGGCGCCACTGGATCTGCGGGCCGGTTGCGCCCTTGATCTGAGCGCCGGCGGGCTGTTCGTCGAAACCACCAAACTGCTGCCGGTGGGCTCCATCATCCATATCGAGCTTCCCCTGCCGGGGTTGGACCATCCGCAACGGGTGCAGGGGCGGGTGGCCTGGGTCAATCACCCCGAGTGGATCAAGAAACCGGTCCTGCCCGCGGGGATGGGGGTTCAGTTCCTGCCCCTGGAACCCGCCACCCAGCAGGCGCTGATGGAACTGCTGGACGGCAACGCCGTGGGGCAGGCCTGCCACTGAGGTTCCTCAACACTTCCTTGCCGACGCGGAAGGCACCGCGGAAAGAGCCCATGGATCGTCGCGTATTTTTTGCCCTGGTCACCTTCGCCTTCAGCATTTTCGCCCTCTGGCTTGTCTACATCATTGTTGGGCCGTTTCTACGCCCCTTGGGCTGGGCGGCGGTGATCGGGTTGCTCACCTTTCCCCTGTTCCGGCAGTTGCGGAGCATTATGGGGGAGCGCCCAACCCTGGCCGCTGCGGTAATGACCCCCGCCGTAGTGCTGACCCTGATTCTGCCGATCGTGGGGCTGACGGTGCTGCTGACCCAGGAGGTCATCTCCTTCTCCCAGATGCTGCGTCAGGTTGCCGCCGAACCTCTGCTCGATCTCAGCCACTTCCGGGATCTCCCCTGGATCCAGCCGGTCCTGGAAAAGCTCCAGCCCTTTATCGACCGCCTCAATCTCGACATCCCGGCCATGGTCGGTCCGGCGGCGGAAAAGGTCACAGCCTTCGCCCTCGACTATTCCCGGGCCATGGTCACCAACTTCTTCACCTTCGTCATCAAACTGCTGCTGATGGTGGTGGCCCTGTTCTTCTTTTACCGTGACGGCGAGCGCTTTGTGCGCGGCTTCTGGTCGGTCATCCCCCTCGACCAGGAGCACAAGGAATTGCTGGCCTCCACCGTGCAGCGGGTGCTGACGGCGGTGATCTACGGCATCTGTCTGACCTGCCTGATCCAGGGGATCCTCGGGGGAATCGGCTTCTGGTTTACCGGCCTGCCATCGCCCGTGCTGTTCGGCGCGGTGATGGCACTGCTTGCGCCCGTGCCGCTGGTGGGGACGGCCCTGATCTGGGTGCCCGGCGCGGTCTACCTGTTCGTGCAGGGAGAGCCGCTTCTGGCCGGGGTACTGGTGGCTTGGGGGGTGTTGGTGGTCAGCGCCATCGACAATCTCCTGCGGCCTCTGTTCATCAGCGGCAAGGGGAAGGTGCCGATCCTGCTGGTTGCCATCGGCGTGCTCGGCGGCCTGGTTTCCTTCGGCCTGATCGGAGTGATTACCGGCCCCATGGTGCTGGCACTGTTTCTGGCCCTGTTCGACATCTACAAGAGCCGGTTTTTCCCGGCCCAAGACGAGCTGGTCGAAGAGGGGTCGGAGGACTGAGCGTGCGGGTGGATCCGAAGGACATCCTGACATTCTGGTTCGGCGAGGAACCCCTGGCGGTTCCGACGGGAGAACGGCTGCGTTTCTGGTTCGGGGGTGACCCCGCCACCGATGACCTCATCCGGCGGCATTTCGGTATCCTGCCGTCCCAAGCGGCTGCCGGCGCCTGCGATCACTGGGCCGCAACACCCCGGGGGCGGTTGGCGCTGCTGCTGGTCCTCGACCAGTTTCCCCGCAATCTCTTCCGCGATTCCGCCCAGGCCTACGCCTTCGACGAGCGGGCGCGGGCCGTCGCCGCCGCCGGCCTGGAGGTCGGCCAGGACCGCGGCCTGAGCCCGGCCGAGCGGGCTTTTTTCTATCTCCCCTTCGAACACAGCGAGCAACTGGCCGACCAGCAGCGCTCCGTCCTGCTGTTCGAAACGCTGCGGGCTGAAGCACCTCCTGGCTGCGAGAAGATATGCGAGGGATTTCTCGATTACGCCCGCCGCCACCTGGAGATCATCCAGCGCTTCGGACGCTTTCCGCACCGCAACCAGGCCCTCGGCCGGCTCTCCACGGCCGAGGAACTCACCTTCCTCTCCCAGCCAGGGTCCTCCTTCTGACCCCTCAGCCAGCTCCCGGCCGCTCTCGGTAGTCCCCGCTGGCAATCCGTTCCCCTTGCAATTCCGGCCGGTTCCAGTAGTAGACCCAGGCTTCTCGCTCCGTACCGTCCGCCAACCTGACCGGCGCCCGGCGACGCAGATAGACGCTGTGGGCTGCGTCCCCTGGATCGTACTCTTCCAGTAGGTCGAGGGCGGCAAGGGTGGCGAAATAATGATCCGGATGCAACTCGATCAGTTCTCCCCGCACTCGCCCAGTGCCCGGCTGCAGGTAGGGGTAGCCCTCGTCCCGCACGAAAAAAAGCTCCCCGGCGACGGTGCCGGGGAGCTCGGCGGTGGTGCGGCCGGCCAGGAAACGGGAGTAGTTTTTTTCTCCCGGGCGCAGGGTGCCGTAGACGAAGACCGGGAGCGGGGGGGAGGGCTCAGCTGCGGAAATCAATGTGAAGACCCAGCATGTTGAAGATCTGGCTCTGCCCCCCCCGCAGCAACTGGACCAGTTCCGCCCGCGCTGTCCCGAGGCTGAGGCCGGTATTCTTCAGCATGTCGAGCAGCTGGGCGAACTTGGCTCGGACCATGGCGCCGGTTTCCGAGTCGTCGCGCCGGTCATGGAAAAACTCCATCAGCGTCGCCCCGCACTGGCAAGATCGGTAGAGCTCCACCACCGGCCGTTTGGTGTTTTGCTCTGACAGCTTCAGTCCACTCGAGGAAATGGTCGAATAGGTCCCCTGCAGGAATTCCTTGAGGGTCATGAAGGTCTTGCCGCAACCCGTGCATTTTTTCGGAAAGGCGGCATCAAGCAACGCTTGCAGGCCTTCGTAGAGCTCAGTAACGATCCGCTGCTGATTTTTCATCGTTCCCCTCTCGCCCCGGGTGGTTGCATCCCGGGCCCGCGACCGACTAATGGCCCCGTTTTCCGCCGGAGTCCCGGTTGGAACCATGGGAAATGGCCGGCAGCCTTGCACCGGCGACCGGCCAGGATCCGTTTTGAAACCCGTTTCAGCTTTGGGCCGACCAGTGGCCGTGCAAGTTGCAATATTCCCGGGCAGTCACTTTCTTGGCGGTAACGGCGAAGGTCGCTTCCGGCTTTTCGCCAGGTTTGAGGAAATGGCGATACACCTTGTCGTCGGCAATCAATTCGACCCACTCGATGTAGTGCTTCTCCTCCATGGGATGGGGCACGCTGCCGACCTTGACGGTGATGGACTGGGGGCCGATCTCGATGACCGGAACATGCTTCTCCTTGGAGGCATCGACGGTGTTTTCCTTCATCAGCAGCATGTTGGCATTGCAGCAGACCAGGGCGCCGGGCCCGGCGTGCAGGACCTCGACGATGTTGCCGCAGATTTCGCACTTGTAGACTTCCAGCTGTTTGGCCATGGGACGGTTCCTCCTTGGTGGGGTTAGTAGTTTTCTGCCAGGATTTCGAAATGGGCCCGGGAATGGACACAAGCAGGGCACTGCTCGGGCGCTTCGAGGTCGTGGGAAACGTAGCCGCAGTTGCGGCAACGCCAGTTCTGCGGTTCGGCGCGGCGGAACACCGTGCCCCGTTCGATATTGTGCAACAGGGCCAGAAAGCGTTTTTCATGGTGCTGCTCGGCCACGGCGATGGCGAGGAAAGTGTCGGCAATGAGGGTGAAGCCTTCCTGCCGGGCGATCTGCGCCATTTCCGGGTACATGCAGCTGTGCTCGTGATGCTCGCCGCCGGCTGACTCCTGCAGGTTTTCGGCCGTGGTGCCGATGCGGCCTGCTGGAAAGGCGGCGGTGATTTCCACCTCTCCCCCTTCCAGGAACTTGAACAGCCGCTTGGCATGCTCCTTTTCCTGGTTGGCGGTTTCCTCGAAAATCTCGGCGATCTGAACATAGCCTTCCGCCTTGGCCTTGGCGCCGTAGTAGCTGTAGCGGTTGCGGGCCTGGCTTTCGCCGGCAAAAGCGGTCAGGAGATTTTTTTCGGTGCGGGTACCTTTCAACGACATGGGGGGACTCCTGGCGACAAGGAATGCATTGCGGGCCGGATTGACAGACCGGAAGTTTACCACGCTGGTGCTCTGGTGCAACTGGAGACGAAAAAAGGCCCCGTTACCG
>CAZYXS010000210.1:0-4601 GCA_964650955.1 uncultured Desulfuromonadales bacterium
TCATTTTTATTTTCCTTTTTTGCTCCTACTGCTTTTCGACCTGAGATATTTACAACTTTTTCCGAACCATCTATTTTTACTTCCGGCTCTGGAATACTGAAAATAATCAAGCTTGTCATAGCTGAAACTGTTATCAGCGTTTGATCTTTTAGCGTAATCTCCCAAAATGGAGATTCAGAGTCCGGCTCTATGATATACTCAATATCATTTTCTCTCATCTCTATAGCTCCTCCAGCCGGATTAGCTATAATAATTCTGTAAGGCAAATATATGTTTTCGTTTGTCATTTTTTCTTCTCCTTATCTTCGTTAGCCTCTTCTATGCGGTTAAATTTTTTTCCATAATCTGTCAGTTGATATTCCCGTGACCTCTTTTGTAACCTGTCGCACCGTGAAATCAACCCCCAAAGCTGAAGCTTTCTGATCCGGTGACAGGCATCGGACATAGATAAATTAAATACGCCAGCTATATCTGACGCTGTAAATACACCTCCTTTCTCCTGAAGATATTCGATGATATTAATTGTCTTCAGTTTGATAACAGGATTATCACAATATTTATATGCCATTCCCTCTCCTTTTTCCTTTCTTCTCAGCCCTCATTGCCTCAGCTGCGTTCTTCGCTCCGAGATTAAAGACCTGATTAATGCTTACAGTGTACCAAAACCTTCTGCCCTTCTCTTTCACCTTAACAAGGCAATAAGGATGAGATGTCAAGGGCTCGATCTGGATTATCAAGTTCCGGCCTCTGTAATCTGCCTTCGTTTCTCTTCTTACTGGATTTTTAAGCTGTGTCATTCTTGGCCTCCCTTCTCCTTCAACACAGCATCTCTTGCAGATGCCTTAAATACACATACACTGCCAGCAGCACTCCATTGATCTCCTCTTGCTTTGAAAGCTTTGTTCATATTCTGCTTGCTGAACATTCCAAGGCTATCCCAATATGAAAGAGGAATATTGTTGAAATGTTGATCTATGCCATACGCTCCCTTAAACCTCTTCAAGTCACTTGAGCCTTCAAAGGAGATACCGCACTCCTTGGCAATCTCAATATAATACTCCTGATGTGATACTATGCCTTCAAGGTAATCTTTTCTGGTATGCATTATAATTCTCCCTTTTGCCCTGCTAAATGAGGGCATTTTATATTACGCCTCCTGTGGGCGCAGGTCCGGTCCAACTGTGACGGTTACATGGCCGCGTGCTGTTTTATATATTTAATATATCGAAGATTTCCGGCTATGTCCAATAGTTTGTTTTTATAGATCGATAAGATTTTTTTATATTGAACATATGTTCAACAGTAAATCCTGCAACAATATTGTACTATTTTGTTGCATGGTTTGGATATAAGTGCTTGATTCTAAAGAATATTTTGCGCAACAAATGCTGTTTCCCCTGCCTTCGGCCTCGTAGAATGCGTTCTACGGCATTTAACCATCCCGTCCATGTCATGGTATTGCTCAGCCCTCGATTTGAGCACTCTGCTTATGTCAGTTAGTCGTTTTCAGGATTTTTAGCCTGCAATAGTTTTTTTGCTCTTTTTAGGGGTCTCTGTGCCCTGTCTATCCTTGCCCTGATTCCTAACTGTATATTCCGCTGTGCATCCTTTTGTTTGAGCTTTGCAACCTTAAGCCTGTCTTCAATGCCGGAAATAATATCGCTCTGGATACCAGATGACAGATGTATATATCGTGGAGTCGCTGATATTGAGGAGTGTCTCAATCTTTTAGCTACCAATACCGAGTCTTTTACTATCTCCGCCGTGAGAGTCCCATGCAGATGCCGGAGGGCATGAGGGGAATGCCTCGGATTAAGATTCGCCTCTTTCAAGATACGCTTCATGGCTCTAAATACACTGGTTCTATCCACTGACCATATACGTTTATTAAATGGCAGATCATTTCCATAGATATATATTTTCAGTATTTTGATGATCTCCTTCGGATATAGCAGCTCAATTCTTGGATGTCCTTTTCTTTTCAGAGTTATAACAGATATAGCATTGCCGTCAAAATTAATATCCTTCGGCTTTATAGCTATACCCTCTGATACCCTTAAACCACCATAGCAAATAACATCAAATAGCAATCCGTATTTAGTATCATATTTATATGCATGTTGCCGGAATATCTGATAGTCCTCAAACGTCATGATGAAGTCATTCTCAGTCTTCTTTTCATGCACAACTATTTCAGGCTCTGGCAAATATGTTACCAATGGTTTTTTCTTGCTCATGATATGCTTTCTATCTTTTTTCTTCCTGATATGGAATCAAATAGGGTATCAAATCAGCCGACATGGTTCTGAGTCCTTTTATTTTAGCCTGCTTTGCCATGTGAGCAATCTGTATCTTCAGGAAATGATCCAGATCAAAGGGAAGGCTTTTAGGAACTCTTAATCCATAAACATCATGGATATAGAATCTAACGACTTGCTTCTTTACAATCATGTCCTTTTTTCTTACGTCTTTTCTTCTCATAGCTTCTCCTTTGTTTTAATGGTTTTCAGGTAAGAATGAGCCTCGTTTGTTTCTGATGTTCTATTATCCGTTTCGCGGCTGCTTCATAATATTCCTCATCAAGCTCAAAACAGGTTATCTCATATCCCATATTTATACATGCTATTACCAGACTCATTGATCCTCCATGTGTGTCAAGTATGGTGTCCCCTTCTTTTGCGTAGTTCTTCAGTATCCATTCATAAAGCCGAACTGGTTTTTGAGTTGGATGAATACGTTTTTCTTTGTTTTTCATGTTGCCTTGCAGCATCCCATTCCATTGAAATGTAAATTTTCTAACAGCACATTTAAACGATGTCCAAGCAAGTTCACAGTCTGCAAAATCACTTCCATAATTAATTTTATCTCATACAATCCAACCACTCGAAGGAGGCATATTCCCAAAATGATTTGCGCCCCAGATTATCTGATTTTTACTTACTCTTTTTAGTTCATTGAAATAATTATCATCAGGCTTTTGCCTGTCCCATGACTTAGACGTATATTGAGTTGGTTTTGCCAGCTTGCCTCTTGAATGATTTTTTTTGCCGTCTTCTTTTATTCCATATGGTGGATCGACAATACAAAGGGAATAATACTTATCCGGTATCTGTGGTAATATCTCCATACAATCAGCATTAATAACAAGCACATCATCATGACTATAATGAATCGGAAATATCTTTTGTAGTCTGTCTTGTAAGCTTGCTTCTGATTTCATAATTTTTCCTCCATTATCATCTTACAAAATTTTAATTTATCTACAAACTCATGCGAGTAATAGCAGTATTCATCGAGGTCACCGTAATATTCACAATCTCTGAAGTTAAGCATTACGGCAATCTCGCAATGCGCATTTCTCAACTCCGGCCTTCTGATATTGCTCAAACCAATGCCTCCAAAAACCATGCAGGGAACATATCCCTGTAATCTGTTAATAATCTCTCTACCGATCTGTCAAGCAAAAAAGTGTCAGCAGTATCAGTTTCACTATTACCTATAATACAAACACGGCCATTTCGTCTGATGACAATTGAGCCTAATTCTGTTTGAGGACACCATGTATCTTGATTTTCTATTTCATGAATATTATATCTCGTTAAAATACAGGCTGCATTAGTATGTATATTTAATTCAAAAGAATCTTTTCTTCTAACAATTAAATTAGTACGATAACCAACAAGAGAACAAATAGCCTGCACTCCGTCTATCAGTTTTTTATTTGATGAATAATATGTCCAGCTTTTTAGGTTTACCCTTGTTCCATCTCCATCTATTAATCCTTCTAATAACTTTTTCATTTGTGTTGAGCTTGCTTTTTTGAATATCCATAATGGAATTTCTTTTAAAATTTGAGCAGGATATCTTTTTTTGTATTTTCTAATTTTTGAATGTCTTCTTCTCATTCCATGCATAAACAGTTCTCTAATATTTGTAGCTCCAAATCCATTAATATCAAATGAATAAATATTTGACTTTCTTTTTGTGTTGTCTATGCCTATGCTACCCTTCCGAGCTACTAAATATTTTTTAAATTCAATCTTGAGCTGTAATAATATATTATTAATTTTTTCTATTATGTCTGCATTTGTTTTACTTTGAAAAATCCTTATTTGGTTTTTGCTTTTAGAAATATGTCCATCTGATAATATAATTCCAAGCAACCAAAAATAATCTATCGGAATTCTGGATGCTTTTTTACCTTTTCTACCGCTTATATATCCAGCCCCAAAAAGCTTGTATTTTGAAGGCAAGTTTTTAACCATTACTTTATGAATTGGAGATGATTTTAATTTGTAATATTTACTATAACCATATTTTTTAAAGACATTTTTTTGAATAAGCATATTATGGTCAGGAGTAACAATAACATCTATACCTTTCCCTTTTATATTTACAACATTTTGATTTTCCTGAAAATGAATGTCTATAACTTTATGTTTTTTTAATCTTACATTATTGTTTATTATTGGTTTTTTATTAACCATTCTTTCAAGGTCAACTCCATATACAACATCTCCGCTCAATAATTCATAACATCCCTTCCAACCATTTTCTGTCAAGACCTCAGTATCACGACTTAAACATCTGACTGCCCTCCC
>CAZYXS010000211.1:0-4446 GCA_964650955.1 uncultured Desulfuromonadales bacterium
TTCCAGCCGCAGGAGTCGGGCTGGATCAAGCTCAACACCAACGAAAACCCCTATCCGCCGTCGCCCAAGGTGGTGGAGGCGATTTTGGCCGAGCTGGGCAGAGACGGCGAGAGCCTGCGCAAGTACCCCGACGCCGCCAGCCGGGCGGCCCGGGAAGAGGCGGCGCGGCTTTACGGTTTCGACCCCGGCTGGGTGATCCTGGCCAACGGCTCCGACGAGGTGCTCAACAACCTGATCCGCGCCTTCGCCGGGGAAGGGGAGGAGATCGCCTTCGTCCACCCCTCCTACTCCTATTACGCCACCCTGGCGGAAATCCAGGGGGCGCGGGTGCGCACCTTCGGCCTGACCGACCATTGGGAGCTGGTGGATTTTCCGGCGCGCTACCCCGGCAAGCTGTTCTTCCTGGTCAATCCCAATGCACCCCTGGGCTTCGCCTATCCGCAGAGTTTCATCGAGGCGCTGGCGCAGCGCTGCGACGGCATGCTGGTGGTGGATGAGGCCTACGTGGATTTCGCCGACGAGAACTCCCTGGAACTGGTGAAGAAGTACGCCAACGTGGTGGTGACCCGCACCTTCTCCAAGAGCTATGCCCTGGCGGGGATGCGCCTGGGGCTGGCCATTGCCCGGCCGGAGGTAATCGCCGCTTTGGACAAGATCCGCGACCACTACAACCTCGACCGCCTGGCCCAGGCGGCGGCCACTGCGGCTCTGGCCGACCAGGAGTATTTCCTCGGCTCGGTGGGCAAGGTCCGGGAGACCCGGGCCTGGTTCACCGGGGAGTTGCGGGTGCTGGGTTACGGGGTGATCCCGTCCCGGGCCAACTTCGTCTTCGCCACCCCTCCCGACCGCAATGGCAAGCGGGTCTACGACGGCCTCTACCAGCGCAAGATCCTGGTGCGGCACTTCTCCGACCCGCTGCTGGCCGAGGGGCTGCGCATTTCCATCGGCACCCGCGAGGAGATGGAGCGGACCCTGGCGGCCCTGCAGGAGATCGGGTGAGCAATAAGGCCCCTGTCGCGCCGCTCCCCTTCGACCCGGCGGCGGTGGCGCCGCTGCTGCTCGCCTGGTACGGCCGCGCCGGTCGCGATCTCCCCTGGCGGCGCACCCGCGACCCCTACCGCATCTGGCTGTCGGAAATCATGCTGCAGCAGACCACGGTGGCGGCGGTGATCCCCTACTACGAGCGCTTCCTGATCCGCTTCCCCGACGTCGCCGCGCTGGCGGCGGCGCCGCCGGAGGCGGTCATCGACCTCTGGGCAGGGCTGGGCTACTACAGCCGGGCCCGCAACCTGCACGCCGCCGCCCGGCAGGTCATGACGGAGCATGGCGGGCGGTTTCCCGCCGACCTGGCGGCCCTGCAGGGGCTGCCGGGGGTGGGACGTTCCACCGCCGGGGCCATCTACTCCATCGCCTTCGACCGCCCCGGGCCGATTCTCGACGGCAACGTGCGGAGGGTGCTCTGCCGGTTGTTCGCCCTCGATGGCGACCCCCGCAGCGCTGTTGCGGAGAAGCAGCTCTGGGGCTGGGCCGAGGCCCTGACCCCGGTGCAGAACTGCCACGACTACGCCCAGGCGAGCATGGACCTGGGGGCCACGGTCTGCACCCCGTCCGCCCCCGACTGTCCGGCCTGCCCGCTGGTTGCCCTGTGCCAGGCCCGCAAGCGCGGCCTGGAGGGGGAGCTGCCGAGGCCGCGGGCGAAAAAGACGGTACCGACCCAGACCCAGGTGGCGCTGCTGCTGCAGCGCCAGGGGCGCACCCTGGTGCGCCGCCGCCCCTTGAGCGGCATGCTCGCCGGCCTCTGGGAGTTTCCCGGCCGCCCCCTGGCTGCCGGGGAAACCCCGGAAAAAGCAGCCCGCGCGCTGCTGGGCCAGCTCGGCCTGGTCAGCGAACCGGCCCCCGCCGGAGTGGTGCGTCACGCCTACAGCCATTTCAAGCTCGAGTTGCACCTGTTTCGCGCCGTCGTCGCCGACCTGCCGGTCTGCGCCGAAGGGGAGGACGCATCCGCCTGGGTCGACGCACCCGCACTGGCGGCCCTCCCCCTGCACGGTGCCCATCAGAAAGCCCTGTCCCTGGTCGCTCCCTCTGCCTGAGGAAGGCGGCCGTTTCCCGGAGATCCCCATGCCCGACACCCCGATCCTGACCTCCACCGCGGCGGTGGCCGAACTGGCCGCCGAGCTTGGCCGCCATCGCGCCATCGCGGTGGATCTCGAAGCCGACTCCATGCACAACTATCAGGAGAAGGTCTGCCTGCTGCAGTTTTCCACCCCCGAGCGCACGGTGCTGGTCGATCCCCTCGCCGGCGCCGACCTCGCACCGTTGCGGCCGGTGCTCGCCGATCCCGCCATCCGCAAGATCTTCCATGCCGCCGATTACGACGTGCGCTGCCTGCACCGGGATTTTGCCATCGAAATCCGCGGCCTGTTCGACACCATGATCAGCTGCCAGTTCCTCGGCGAGGAGCGGGTCGGCCTGGCGGACGTGCTGGGCAAATATTTCGATGTGCAGCTCGACAAGCAGTTTCAGCGCGCCGACTGGTCGCAGCGCCCCCTGCCGGCGGGAATGATCCGCTACGCCGCCGAGGACACCCGGCACCTGCACAAGCTGGTGGAACTGCTGGAGGGGAGACTGCGGGAGAAGGGGCGCCTGGAATGGGTGGCGGAGGAGTTCGAGCTGCTCGAGCAGGGGCGCTTCCGGGAGCAGGAGGGTCCGATGTTCCTGCGCCTGAAGGGGGCGGGAACCTTGGAGCGGCGGGCGCTGGCGGTGGCCGAGGCGCTGCTGCAATGGCGGGACGCCGAAGCCCGGCGCCGCGACTGTCCTCCCTTCAAGGTGCTGAGCAACCAGCCGCTGCTGGCCTTGGCCGGGCGCCAGCCCGAGGATCCCTCGGCCCTGACCGGCATCGAGGGGCTGCCGCCGCGGCTGGTCGACCGTTACGGCCGGGAGCTGCTGCGGGCGGTGGCGGAAGGGTTGGCGGTGCCGGCGGAGCAACTGCCCCGCTTCCCCCGCGGGGAACGGGTGCTGCGCGATCCGGAGGTGGATGCCCGGCTGGCCCGGCTCAAGGACTGGCGCAAGGCCAAGGCCGCGGAGTTGGAGCTCGACCCCGGGGTGCTGATCAACAACGCCATGCTCGAGGAACTGGCCCGTCGCCTCCCGCGGAACCTCGCCGCGCTGGCGGCCATCCCCGGCCTGAAGCGCTGGCAGCAGCGGGAGTTCGGCACCGACCTGCTGCGGGCCCTGGCCGCCTGAACCGCCGATGAAGCGTCTGCACCGGTTCAGCCTGGCCGAGCGCCCCCTGGCCCTGCTGCTGCGCCAGCGCCTGGAGCAGGAGGGGATTCCCTGCCTGCTGCGCAACGAGGACCTCTTCACCGCCCTGGGGGAGATTCCGGTGCTGAAATGTCTCCCCGAGCTCTGGGTGATCGACGACGAGATCTATCCCCGGGCGAAATTGCTGCTGGAGCAGTGGTTGCGGAGCGGTGAGAGCGATTCCTCCTGGATTTGTCCCGGGTGCGGCGAACCGCTCGAAGGGCAGTTCGACGCCTGCTGGAACTGCGGGCGGGAGCGGGGGTAAGTGTTCCGGCCTAGCTCCAGTCGAGAATCACCTTGCCCGACTCCCCCGAGCGCATCACCTCGAAGGCCTGCCGGTAGTCCGCCACCGGGAAGCGGTGGGTGATGATCGGCGCCAGGTCGAGGCCGGCCTGCAGCAGGCTCGCCATCTTGTACCAGGTCTCGAACATCTCCCGGCCGTAAATCCCCTTCAGCACCAGCCCCTTGAACACCACCTGGTTCCAGTCCACCGCCATCTCCCCCGGGGGAATGCCGAGCAGGGCCACCTTGCCGCCGTGGTTCATGGTCTGCAGCAGCTGCCGGATGGCCGCCGGCGCCCCCGACATTTCCATCCCCACATCGAAGCCCTCGAGCATGCCGAGTTCCGTCATCACCGTGCGCAGCGACTCCTGGTCCACCTGGACGGTGCGGGTGGCGCCAAGCTTGCGGGCGAGCTCCAGGCGGTAGGGGTTGAGGTCGGTGACCACCACGTGGCGGGCGCCGGCGTGGCGGGCCACCGCCGCGGCCATGCAGCCGATGGGGCCGGCGCCGGTGATGAGTACATCCTCCCCCACCAGGTCGAAGGAGAGGGCGGTGTGCACGGCGTTGCCGAAGGGGTCGAAGATGGCGGCGGTCTCGTCGGAGATCCCCTTGGGGATCTTGAAGGCATTGACCCCCGGGATCACCAGGTACTCGGCGAAGCACCCCGCGCGGTTGACCCCCACGCCGAGGGTGTTGCGGCAGAGGTGGCGACGGCCGGCGCGGCAGTTGCGGCAGTGGCCGCAGGTGATATGCCCCTCGCCGGAGACCCGGTCGCCGATGGCGAAGCCGCTCACCTCCTGGCCGATGGCGGTGACCACCCCGGCGTATTCGTGGCCGATGACCATGGGGACCGGGATGGTCTGC
>CAZYXS010000212.1:0-4442 GCA_964650955.1 uncultured Desulfuromonadales bacterium
CGATGATGTAGGGCACGCCGACCTGACGGGCGAGCAGGATGTGCTCGCGGGTCTGGGGCATGGGGCCGTCGGCAGCGGAGCAGACCAGGATGGCGCCGTCCATCTGGGCGGCCCCGGTGATCATGTTCTTGACGTAGTCGGCGTGGCCGGGGCAGTCGACGTGAGCGTAGTGACGCTTCTCGGTCTGGTACTCGACGTGGGCGGTGGCGATGGTGATACCGCGCTCGCGCTCCTCGGGAGCGTTGTCGATCTGGTCGAAAGCCTTGAACTCGGCGCCGCCACGGGAGGCCAGAACCTTGGTGATGGCTGCGGTCAGGGTGGTTTTGCCATGGTCAACGTGACCGATGGTACCGATGTTGACGTGGGGTTTGGTTCTTTCGAATTTGGCTTTAGCCATGGGACACCCTCCTCTCAGCCTTTGACCTTGGCAATGATTTCTTCAGAAATAGCTTTGGGGACCTGCTCGTAGTGGTCGAACACCATGGAGTAGGTGGCACGCCCCTGGGTGGCGCTGCGCAGGTCGGTGGAATAACCGAACATGTTGGCCAGCGGCACGTGGGCGTTGATGGTCTGGGCACCACCGCGGGCTTCCATGCCCATGATCTTGCCGCGGCGGCTGCTCAGATCGCCCATGACATCGCCCATGTAGTCTTCGGGGACCACGACCTCGACGGCCATGATCGGCTCGAGCAGCACCGGGGAGGCCTTGGCGGCGCCGGCCTTGAAGCCCATGGAGCCGGCGATCTTGAAAGCCATCTCGGAGGAGTCGACATCGTGGTAGGAACCGTCGAAGCAGGAGACCTTGACGTCGACGATGGGAAAGCCGGCAAGCACCCCGAGCTGAGCGGCCTCTTCGGCCCCCTTGCCCACCGCCGGGATGTATTCCTTGGGGATGACCCCACCCTTGATCTCGTCGACGAAGAGGAAGCCGGCGCCTGGTTCCTGGGGCTCGATGCGCAGCCAGCAATCGCCGTACTGACCACGGCCACCGGACTGGCGCACGAACTTGCCCTGCACTTCCACGCTCTTGGTGATCGACTCGCGGTAGGCGACCTGGGGGGCGCCGATGTTGCAGGCGACTTTGAATTCGCGCATCATGCGGTCGATGATGATCTCGAGGTGCAACTCACCCATGCCGGAGAGAATGACCTGACCGGTCTCCTCGTCGGTGCGCACGCGCAGGGAGGGATCTTCCGACAGGAGCTTCTGCAGGGCGTTGCCCATCTTCTCCTGGTCGGCCTTGGTCTTGGGCTCGACGGCGATATGGATAACCGGCTCGGGGAACTCCATGGCCTCGAGCAGCACCAGGTTTTTGTCGTCACAGAGGGTGTCGCCGGTGGTGGTGTACTTCAGACCGACAGCGGCGGCAATGTCACCGGAGTAGACCTGCTTGATCTCCTCCCGCTTGTTGGCATGCATCTTCAGAATGCGGCCGATACGCTCCTTCTTCTCCTTGGTGGAGTTGTAGACGTAGGAGCCGGACTCGATGACGCCGCTGTATACGCGGAAGAAGGTCAGCTGACCAACGAAGGGGTCGGTCATGATCTTGAAGGCCAGTGCTGCGAAGGGACCGTTGTCGTCGGCGGGGCGGACCACCTCCTCCTGGGTATCGGGATTGATCCCACGGATGGCCGGAACATCGGTGGGCGCAGGCATGTAGTCGACGACGGCGTCGAGCAGGTTCTGCACACCCTTGTTCTTGAAGGCGGAGCCACAGAGAACGGGATTGATCTGGATGGCGGAGGTGGCCTTGCGGATACCGGCCTTGACTTCGGCAACGGTCAGCTCTTCGCCACCGAGGTACTTCTCCATCAGCGCCTCGTCGTGGCTGCTGATTTCCTCGATGAGCTTTTCGCGAGCCTCAGTGGCCTCGTCAAGCATGTCGGCGGGGATGTCGATGATTTCGAACTTGGCCCCCATGGACTCATCATCCCAGATGATGGCGTTCATTTCGACCAGGTCGACAACCCCCTTGAAGGTATCTTCCTTGCCGATGGGGAGTTGGATGGGAACGGGATTGGCACCAAGACGGTCCTTCATCATCTGCACGCCGCGGGAAAAATCGGCGCCGATGCGGTCCATCTTGTTTACGAAAGCGATTCGGGGAACCCCGTACTTGTTGGCCTGGCGCCAGACGGTCTCCGACTGGGGCTCGACGCCGCCGACGGAGCAGAACACGGCCACGGCACCATCCAGAACCTTGAGGGAACGCTCGACCTCGATGGTGAAGTCGACGTGACCGGGGGTATCGATGATGTTGACGCGATGGTCTTTCCAGAAACAGGTGGTGGCGGCGGAGGTGATGGTGATCCCGCGCTCCTGCTCCTGCTCCATCCAGTCCATGGTGGCGGCGCCGTCATGAACTTCGCCGATCTTATGGGAAACGCCCGTGTAATACAGGATGCGTTCAGTGGTGGTGGTCTTACCGGCGTCAATGTGCGCCATGATCCCGATGTTACGGGTTTTTTGAAGCGATACCAAACGTGCCACGACGTACTTCCTCCCGAAGCTGCTGCGTCTTTACCTTACCAGCGGTAGTGAGCGAAGGCCTTGTTGGCCTCGGCCATCCGATGCGTGTCTTCCTTCTTCTTCACCGACGCGCCACGATTGTTGGCGGCATCGAGGAATTCACCGGCAAGACGCTCCTGCATGGTCTTCTCTCCACGCCCACGGGCATAGGTCATGATCCAGCGGATAGCCAGCGCGTTGCGGCGATCGGAACGGACCTCGACCGGCACCTGGTAGGTGGAACCACCGACGCGGCGCGACTTGACTTCGATCACAGGACGCACGTTGTCCATGGCTTTCTTGAAAACGTCCACAGGACTTTCGGAGGTACGGGCAGCAATCAGATCAAATGCACCATAGACGATTTGCTCAGCCACACTCTTCTTCCCGTCGTACATGATGGCGTTCATGAATTTGGCCACCAGACGATCGTTGTATTTTGGATCGGGGAGAATGACCCGCTTGGCAACTTCTCTTCTTCTCGGCATAACGTCCTCTCAGATTCCTACCGTTATTTGGGCCGCTTGGCCCCGTACTTGGAACGACTCTGCATCCGCCCCTTCACCCCGGCCAGGTCCAGAGTACCGCGCACAATGTGGTAGCGGACACCCGGAAGGTCCTTGACGCGGCCCCCGCGGATCAGCACCACCGAGTGCTCCTGCAGGTTGTGGCCCACGCCCGGAATATAAGAGGTCACGACCACGCCATTGGTCAGACGCACGCGGGCTACCTTGCGCAGCGCCGAGTTCGGCTTCTTGGGGGTGGTCGTATAGACGCGAGTGCAAACACCACGCTTCTGGGGGTTCCCCTTCAGCGCAGGCGCGGTCGACTTCCTCTCCTTGTTTTCGCGTCCCTTACGGATCAACTGATTAATCGTCGGCATCTAACTACTCCCGAATTCGCTTATTCGTAATGTTAAAAGAGCACTAAGCTTACACAGGGGGAAAACTCGCCGAATCTATCAAGCGGCCCTCCCCTTGTCAAGGATTTTTTCTGCTATGATTCAAGTTCTTCCGGTGCGGGGAGCGCGGCCCTCAATCGAGGGCCTTCTCCTCAACCTCCGCGACCTCGACATCGGCATCGTCATCGATGTCCTCGTCGAGTTCGAAGCGCTCCGGCTTCTCTTCGGGCTCTTCGATGAGCAACTTGGCGCTGCGGTACTTGGAAACCCCGGTGCCGGCGGGAATCAGCCGGCCCATGATGACGTTTTCCTTCAGGCCGCGCAGGAAGTCGACCTTGCCTTCGATGGCTGCCTGGGTGAGCACCTTGGTGGTCTCCTGGAAGGAGGCCGCCGAGATGAAGGACTCGGTGGAGAGCGAAGCCTTGGTGATGCCCAGCATCAACGGCTCACCCACCGCCGGCTGACCGTCCTCGGCCAGCACCCGGGCGTTTTCGGCTTCGAATTCGAAGCGTTCCACCTGGTCGTCGAGCAGGAACTTGGTGTCGCCGACTTCCTTGATGCGCACGCGGCGCAGCATCTGACGGACAATGACCTCGATGTGCTTGTCGTTGATCTTGACGCCCTGCAGGCGGTAGACCTCCTGCACCTCGTCCACGAGGTAGCGGGCAAGTTCCTTCTCGCCCTTGATCATCAGCAGGTCGTGCGGGTTCGAGGCTCCGTCCATGAGGGCCTCGCCGGCGGTGACCCGGTCGCCCTCCTGCACGGTGATGTGCTTTCCCTTGTTGATGAGATATTCCTTCTTGTCGCCCACGTCGGGGGTCACAACGACGCGGCGCCGCCCCTTGACGTCCTTGCCGAAGGAAACGACCCCGTCGATCTCGGAAATAACCGCGAATTCCTTCGGTTTTCTTGCTTCGAAGAGTTCGGCCACCCGGGGCAGGCCGCCCGTGATGTCCTTGGTCTTGGTGGTCTCGCGCGGGATCTTGGCGATGATGTCGCCCGCCTCGACCCTGTCGCCCTCGCTGACGCCGAT
>CAZYXS010000213.1:0-4433 GCA_964650955.1 uncultured Desulfuromonadales bacterium
GCCCCCTGCATCTCCTTGATTTTGCCCCCCCGCCGCAGCTGCCGCAGCTCCCGCCGCAGGCTCTGGGTCTCCAGGGCCAGCTTGACGATCAGGCGGATGGCATCGGCCTTGAAGGGCTTCTTGATGTAGTCGTAGGCCCCCATCTTCAGCGCCTCGACGGCGCTCTCCACGGTACCGTAGCCGGTGATGATGATGACCAGGATCTCCGGGTCGACCTCCCGCAACGCCCGCAACACATCCAACCCGCTCTTGTTGCCAAGGTTGAGGTCGAGGAGCACCAGGTCGACCTCCTCCTCGTTCACCCGCCGCAACGCCTCCTCCCCCCGGTCAGTGGAAAAGGGACGGTAGCCGTCCTCGGCCAGAATCCGCTCGAGGTTTTCCCGGATGAACGCTTCATCGTCGACGATCAGAATGCGCTCCATGTGCTGCCTCCCGGCGGTGATTCGCCAGTTAATGACCTGCGAAGGTAGGTTTTATGGGGTTTTTCGGGAGAATCGTCCCTAAATGAGAATCCTAGGCGGGTCATGTATACAATGCAAGGGGAAAAACGGTGGTTTTTCGCCACACAAATCTCCCCTTGGGATGACCCCGCCAGAGCGGATCAGGCGAGGTACTGCGAGGAGTCCGGGACAGGAAACCAGAAGGTGAACGCCGTTCCACTTTCGGGGTTGCTCTCCACCTCGATGCGGCCGTTGTGATCGGCAATGATGGTATGGGTGATGGAGAGACCGAGCCCGGTCCCCTCCCCCTTGCTGGTGTAGAAGGGCTCGAAGACCAGTGGGATGCGATCGACAGGGATCCCCTCGCCGGTATCCCGCACGGTCACCCGGATCCCCCCCCCCTCGGACTGGGAGCTGACGGTCAGGCGGCCACCGCCGGGCATGGCCTCCAAGGCGTTGGTCACCAGGTTCAGCACCGCCTGCTTGAGTTTGCCCGAATCGAGCAGGATGTCGGGGAGGTCGGGGGCAAGTTCGGCCACCAGTTCCACCCGGTTGTGCTGGCACTGCTTCTTGACCAGGAACAGGGTCTCCTGCAGCACCGTGTTGAGTTGACCGGGGCGCAGGCTGGCCTTGGGCAGGGAGGCGAAATTGAGCAGTTCGGTGATCAGCCCCTCGAGCCGTTCCATTTCGCCCAGTGCCCTGGCGATCAGGGCCTGGTCCGTCGGCTGGGCCAGCAACCGGTCGTGCAGTTCGTCGAGGAGCAGGCTGATGCCGGTCAGAGGATTGCGTACCTCGTGGGCAATGCCGGCGGAGAGACGCCCCAGGGAGGCCAGGCGCTCCATGCGCTCCATGCTCTGGCGCATGCCGACCCGCTCCGTCAGGTCTTCCACCGACAGGATGCAGGCCCCTGCCCCGCCGTAGCTCAGGGGCAGCAGGGCCAGGCGCAGGGTCATCGGCTTCCCCCCCCGTTCGAGATCGACGTAAAGGCTCCAGCGCCCCGTCTCCAGGTTGTCGAGGGCCTCTCGCAGGGGGTTGAGGACTTCAGGGCTGGCCCCCAGCAGTTCTTCCACCGGTACCGGCACCTGGGCATTGGGCAGTTGCAGGATGCGACAGGCCGGACCGTTGACGGAGGTCACTTGGCGGGCATCGTCCAGGGTCAGCAGGCCGGTTTCGATATTTTCGACGATGGTTTCCTTGAAGTTGCGCTCCCGCAGGATTTCGCTGCGGGAACGGCGCAGATCCTCCAGGGTCTTCATCAGTTTTTCCCGGCGCTGGTTCAGTTCGGTGGCCATGCTGTTGAAGCTGGCCGTCAGTTCGCCGACCTCGTCGTGGGTGGTGACCACCACCTGGGTGCGCAGGTTTCCCTGGGCCATCTGCTTGGTCCCCTCGATGAGCTGCTGCAGGGGGTCGGCAATCCCTTTGGCAAGCAGGAAGGCACCGACGCACACCAGCACTCCGGTCACCGCGATGAACAACCAGGTTTCGCTGACGAAGCGGGAGAATTCCCGACGGATCAGGGCCGAGGCTTCCACCGCCGGGCGATGGAAATTCTCCAGCTCGGCGCCGATGGTGATGCCGCCGAAGATCCGCCCGCCACTGCCGTCGATGGCGCGCAACGGGATCGGGGCATAGGCCATGATCTTCTGCGAACCGCCGACGTTGGTCACGTCGACCACCCCGGCCTTGCCCTCGAGCACGGCCCGGGCTGCCACCGGATAGTTGGGATGGATGAAGGCGGCCACCAGCAGGTTGTAGGGGATCAATCCCCGGGCGATGTCGCTGGCGGAGGTCTGCTCGGTATAGGCGGGAACCAGTTGTCCGGTGGGATCGAGACCGCGGATATCCCAGAACTTGGGGTGGGTAATGATCCACCCCTCGTGATCGAACATGAAGGCGTAGTTGCCGCTGGCATAGGAGGGAAAGGCGACGTAGCGCTCTTCGGTGGGAGTGATGTGCTGGGTGAACTCCATCAGATGACGGTGATCGAGGGAGATGACCACCACCCCGAGCAAGCGTTGCCGGGCGTCCCGCAGTGGGGTGGCGAAGCGCACGACCCCCTCGTAATTGGCTCCGGCCATTTGCTGGTCGCGGTCCACATGCCAACCGGTCACCGGGGTTACATGCACCTGACCCACCGGAAGCCGGGCCGCCTCGGCGAAATAGGTTTCGGAGCGGTAGGTGGTCTGCCGTGGATCGGACACCTGCCGCAGCTCCGCTACCGGCTCGCCCTGCACCAGGCGCAGCCGTTCCCACCCATCGGCACCGATGAAGGCCAGTTCGGAGTAGAGGGGCGCCACCTCGCGGCGCTCCCGGGCCTGCGCACCGACCCCATCCAGGTACCAGATGGGGCGACGATGATGGCCGTGGAAGGCCCGGTAAAGGTCAGCGCGGGGAGGGAGCAGGCTGAGATCGAGGAGATCCCCCTGCACGCCCCGCAGAAAATCCCCCACCTCCTGGGCCACCATTTCGGCCCGCAGTTCCAGGGCGCCGCTGGCCTGGGCATCGAGGGCTTCGGTGGCACTGGTGCGCAGCAGCGACTCCACAACCCTCAGACTGCGTCCGGAGTTGAGGGAGAGCAGCACCAGCGGCACCAGGGAGAGGGCCAGGAAGGCGTAAAGGACCTTTTTATGCAGATTCAGACGCAGCATGAGGCGGAGTATAGCAGCTCACCGGCAGCAGCAGAAGCGCTTTGCGTCGAGGCCTCCACCGCGGGATGAAAAAACCCCGCCCCCCGGTCGCGACCGGCGGGCGGGGCCTGAAGGAATGGTGCTGAACCGGGAATTACTTACGGCGGCTGACCACGTAGTCGGCCAGTTCGAAGAGCGCCTCTTTCTCCACGCTGGCGGGAAAGACGGAGAGGAACCCCTTGGCCTTTTCCACCAGTTCCTGGGCCCGGCGGCGGGTGTATTCGATACCTCCGCAGCGCTCGATGAGGGCAACGACGAAGGCGATGTCCTCATCGCTCAACTCCCCGTCCTCCTGCTCGACGATCTCCGCCACCCGCTCCCGTTCCTCCGGGTTGCAGTGGCGCAGGGCGTGAATCAGCGGCAGGGTCATTTTCCCCTCGGCCAGGTCCTGGCCACGGGCCTTGCCGAATTCCGCCTCGTCGGCCACGTAGTCGAGAGCATCGTCCATGAACTGGAAGGCGATACCGAGATTCATGCCGCATTCGTGCAGAGCCTGTTCCTGCTCCGGGGAAATCTCCCCGAGCACCCCCCCGCACTGGCAGGCGGCAGCGATGAGCACCGCGGTCTTGTTGCGCACCACGGTGATGTAGCGTTCCTCGTCAAGGTCGAGGTCGCAGGTGCTGATCAACTGCAGCACCTCCCCTTCCGCCATCATGGTGGTGGCGTCGGAAAGGATCTGCAGCACCTTGATGTTCCCTCCCCGGACCATGATCGAGAAAGACTTGGCGAAGAGGAAATCCCCCACCAGCACCGACGCCTCGTTCCCCCAGACGGCGTTGGCGGAGGCATTGCCCCGGCGCAGCACGGCGCTGTCGACTACATCGTCGTGCAGCAGGGTCGCGGTATGGATGAATTCGACCACGCTGGCCAGGCCGATCTGGTAGTCCCCGCGGTAGCCGGCCATGCGGGCGGCGAGCAGCAGCAGCATCGGGCGCACCCGCTTGCCGCCGCTGGCCAGCACGTATTCGCCGACCTTGCGGATGAGGGCCACGTCGCTGGTGAGGTCCTGGCGGAACTGGGCCTCGACCCGCGCCATGTCATCATGAAGTAATTGCAGGGCTTTTTGCATGGGATGAAGAGCCGTCCTGGTAAGTGAGAGTCCGCCTATCCTAAAGAATCGTCACAATTTTTGTCAAAGCATTTCTCGCCCCGGGCAGGCAGGGTGAGGCGGAAACAGGCCCCTGCCGAACGGTCGGGGAGTGCTGACAGGGTGCCACCGTGGGCCTCCACCAGCTTGCGGCAGACGGACAGCCCCAGCCCGGTCCCCTCCCCACGGCTCTTGGTGGAAAAGAAGGGTTCGAAGATC
>CAZYXS010000214.1:0-4270 GCA_964650955.1 uncultured Desulfuromonadales bacterium
GGAGCGGCTGCTGCAGCCCCTGCTGGGCCTGCCGATGCTGCGGGTCCCCGATTTTCTGGCCAACCCGCCCCGGGAAACACCTTCGGTGCTGGATGTGGTTCTGTGCAGCAGCCTGCCGGCGGCCAAGGAATCCTTTCTCGCCATCGACCATCTCACCCAGATGGCTCACCGTATTCTCGAGGCGGTTCCGAGACGCACCACCATCCACCTTTTTACCGACCTCGACTGGTTTCATCACCTGAAAAACCGGATTGAGGAATCGGGGCTCCCCCCGGAGCAGGTCCAGGTCCACAACCCGGAAGCGGCCGCGTCCTACCCACCGCCCGAAGCGACGACCCGGGTCAGTGACCGCCCGGGCGGGTTCGAAAACCCCTGGCTGCGCTGGATCCGCGATACTCTCGGGGGGCGCAGCATCGACATCGCCCATTTCCTCTGCCACGGCTACCTCTCCGGCGACCAGGGGGCCCTGGCCTTCTCCGAAAGCCCGGTGCGCAACCAGGACCTGCGCCTGGCCAGGTTTGTCGGCGCGGCGGAGTTGACCGCCTTTCTCACCCAGGTCGGTGCTTGGTCCGCGGCCTTCAGCACGCCCGAAAACAACTACAGCGAAATGGGCTTGCGCCAGCTCGCCGACAGCCTCGCGCAGATGCGACCCGGTCCGGTGATCCACCACGATATCCCCCAAGACATCGATGGCCAGGGGTTGGCCGCTGTCTACCGCTTCCTGTTCGGGCCCGGCTTCGAACCGCCGCCGGCGAGCCCGGCGCTGTTTACCTATTGCCATCCCTCGCGCCTGAGCGCCGCGGCCAAGGGGAGGGACCAGGCCCGCTATACCGTCGATCTGGAGCCCACCTCCGGTGCCGAGGCGCCCCCCCACCCGATCTTCAAGTCCCTGTTCGAAGAGGAGGAGAACCTGCCCGCCTGGATTGCCGCCTCGGAACGGTTTTTCGAACAGCAGAACCTGCAGCTGCGCAAAATGTCCGAGGTTTCCGGCAGCCGCAGGCAGCGCACCACCGAGGGCCTGCGGCAAACCCTGGAGGAGATCCAGGAGATCATCGCCAAGGCGGCGGACACCACCCGCTCGGGGGGCAAGCCATGAGCCAACGCTTTATTGTGGCCATCCAGCCGACCATGGACGAGGGGATGTCCATCCAGCTTTACAAGGCTCCCCAAGACTTCCAAAACGCCCGAATTCCCATGCCCTTCGACTGCCCCCCCGAAGCCATGCCCCCTTGGTCGCAGGATCAGGCGGTGAAACTGCACGGCCAGACCATCTTCAACCGCCTGCAGACCCATCCCGCCATCAAATCCGCCCTCGAGACGGCCATGCACGCCCCGACCGGAGACGTCCGCGCCCTCTATTTCAAGATCGACGTCCGGGATGCCGAGCGCCTGCTCTGGGAAAGCCTCTGCGACGACAACGGCACCTTCCTCGCCCTCGACCGCCGCTGGCCCATCGGGCGCATGGCCGACTCCCCCATCGACCGCCCGCTGGTGGAGTACACCTTCAACCCGCCCCTCAAACTCCTCGCTTTCATCTCCGCCCTCGGGGTCGAGGGCAAGCCCGAATGGGAATCCCTGCGGCAGGCGATGCTGAAAGGAAGACAAAAGGGACTGCCCATCGAACTCCAGGTCTACGTGGGGGAGCAAGCCCTGCTCGATGGCATCAAGCAGGAAATCCAGCAGGGGCTGGTTGGCGTCCGGGTCGATCCTCTGCCCCAACGGATGTACGAAATCGAAGACGCTTTGGCCGATTTCGCCCCCCACGTGGTCCACTTCTTCTGCCACGGATCCACCGCCCACGGTGTCTCGGAACTGGAACTGGCCACCATTCTCGATCGCCTGCAGCAGAACCCGGCCGGATCCCTCCGTCTGCGGGTCGACCAATTGGCCAACCTGCCCGGTCTCGACCATGCCTGGTTGATCACCTTCAACTGCTGCGAAGGCGGCAGGCCCACCAGCGACCTCCACTCCATGGCCCACAGCCTGGTAGCCTCCGGCATTCCCGCGGCGGTCGGCTGCCTCGAACCGATTGCCGCCCCCGACGCCCACGAATTCTGCAGCGGCTTCTATGCGGCGGTGTTCAACCGGCTGCAGGCCCTGCTGACCGGGATCGGTGCGGGCCAGTCGGTGGAGTTCGAATGGGTGGAGGCGCTGCGCCCGCCCCGCACCGGTTTGTGTGAAAAGCACCTGAACCAACCGGGCAATTTCCGCCAGTGGGCCCTGCCGGTGATCTACGTGCGGCCGGAAGGGTTCCGGATCCGCAAAGGGGGCAACGGGGTCGATCCCGAAGCCTTCAAGGAGATGGTGGACCGGGCCGAGATGGTGGCGAAGGCCCTGCGCGCCCTGCCGCCGGAGACGCCGCCGGCGGTGCGCGACCAACTCCTGGCCCTGTTGGCGGCGCTCCCCGCGGAACTGCGCCCCGATCTCAACGGCAGTTTCCCCAACTCCTGAGGCGCCCATGCCCTGGCCCGCAGACCTCACCATCAACGCCTGGACCGGCGCCGCGACGGCGCCCAGTTCCCCCCCGGGCGCCCAGGCCGCCAACTGGGCGGTCCAGCCCCGGCTGCTGACCGCTCCCCGCATGCTCGCCGCTCCGGAACCCGTCGATTTGCGGGACTGGCAACATCCCAAGGTCGGCTGGGGGCTGGTCCTGCCAGACCGGGAGGGGGTTCCGACCAAGGACCTGGCCCTGGCTCTGGATGCCCCCGATCCTCTGATCGAACTGGTCAAGGAACGCCACCAGGCGCCGGTGTTCCGATACCGCGGCGATCTCAAGGAACGCTTTCTGCGCCGTTACTACGTCGACCGCGCCCCCCAGGATATCGCCCTCAGCGGTTCCCCCCGGGGGACCGGAGTCGGCTGCCTGCCCCGCTACCTGCTCATCTACGCCTCTGCCGGGGATATCCCCTGGAGCCTGCAGTACCTGCTCAACACCACCGCCTTGGTCGGCCGGCTCGACCTCGAGGGGGAAAACCTGCAGCGTTATGTCGCCGCTCTGCGCAATAACTGGGCCACAGCGGCCTGCCGGCCCGAACGCCCGGTGGTCTGGACGGTGGACCATGGCCAGCCCGACATTACCTGGCTGATGCGGCGGGCCATCGCCAAACCAGTGGCTGACCTGCTGGCGGCCGACACCCAGATCGATGGGGACCTGCGGTTGCTCGCAGGCCCCGACGCCACCACCGCCAAGCTCAGTCAGACCCTGGCGGCCCGTCACCCCGCGCTGGTGGTCACCACCAGCCACGGCATGACCGGCCCGCTCGGCAACCCGGCCCAGATGTCCCGGCAGTTGGGTTGGCTGGTGGACGATCAATTCCAGCTCCTCGATCCGACCGTTTTGCTGCAGACCTGGCAACCCGATGGAGCCATCTGGTACGCCCATGCCTGCTGTTCCGCCGGCAGCGACAGCCGCAGCGCCTACCAGGGGCTGTTCGATGCCGGCTCGACGGTGGAGCAGACCCTCACCGCCGTCGCCGGCCTCGGCGCCACCGTCGCCCCCCTCCCCCGCCTCCTGCTGGGGGCCGACAAACCCCTGCGCGCCTTTGTCGGCCAGGTGGAACCCACCTTCGACTGGACCCTGCGCCAGCCCGAAACCGGCCAGGTGCTCACCGAGTCGCTGCAGAAGGGGCTTTACCACGGTCTCTACCGCGCCCGACCGGAACCGGTGGGGCTGGCTTTCCAGGGCTGTTACCGTCACGTCGGGGAGCTCTTTTCCCAATGGAACCAGGCCCTGACCCGGGTGGCCCAGGGGCAGGCCGACGCCTCCCTCGACGCCCTGCGCACCCAACTGACCGCCCTCGACCGCCAGAGCATGGTGATCCTGGGCGACCCCACGGCCTGCCTGCCTCCGCTCCCCTGATTCAGCCCCGCCGAACCATTCATTTCCTTGATCGGGAAAAATTTCCCGGCTTGCCGACGATTCCGGGTAGAATGGAAGCTCCCCGGTTGCGTTGGGGGAAACTACCGGAAGGGTCGGGGAGGAATGCCCATGCGAAGCTGGATTGCCGGAATCATCGCCCTGCTGGTGGGGGGGCTGCTGGCACTGCCCGCGGCGGCCCAGGAGGCCTCCCAGGAGTTCACAAACTGGCTGAAGGGTGTGGCGGTAGAAGCTCGATCCGCCGGCATATCCGAGCAAACCATCACCGCCGCCTTCGACGGCCTTGCCGCACCCCTGCCCCGGGTGATAGAACTCGACCGGCGGCAACCCGAATCGACCCAGAGCCTGCAGACCTACCTGGCCGCCCGGGTCAGTGAACGTCGGATTGCCACC
>CAZYXS010000215.1:0-4221 GCA_964650955.1 uncultured Desulfuromonadales bacterium
GGGAAGAGGGCCAAATCCTGGATCTGGCTGCAGGGGCTCGCCTGCAGCAGGAGACGGCCCGCCTGCAGCAGCTTGGTCTGGAGGAGGGCACGGCTTCCGCACTGGCCCGCTTGAACATGCTCGAGCACTTCCTCGCAGTGGTGACCCTTGCCCGGACCGCCGGCCAGGAGTTGCCAAAGGTGGCCAGGGTCTACACCGAAATCCGCCAGTATTTCGGCATTGATGAACTGCTTGCGGCCATGGCCGGGGTCCCCCTGCGCGACCGTTGGGACCGCCAGGCGCTGCATGCCTTGCGGGGCGGGTTCAACTCTGCCTGTTACCGTTTGGCCCTGCTGCTGTGGCAGCAGTCCGAAGGGGAACTCGGGCGCTACCTCGGCAGCCGCCGGGGGAAAGTCAAATTCTACCTCGCCCTGCGCGATGCCGCACGCCGGGAAGTGCCAGGCAACTTCCATCCCTTTCTGGCGCTGGTGCGGACCCTGGAAGGGCTGCTCAACTGAGTGGTTGGATTTGACCTGGGCGCAGGTTTCTGGCATAAAACGGAACTTGTCCCTTGCCATCTCCAGGCCCAGAGGAAAACAGCCATGAAAAAACGCCAGCTCGGCCCCTGTATCACCTTTTTTCCACAACCCACCACCCTTATCTCCACTCTGGGAGAGGATGGTGCCTGCAACCTGATGACCGCCTCCTGGGCCGGCATCGTCAGCAAGGTTCCGCCGACCTTCGGCGTTTCCCTTTATCATGGGCGGCAAACCTACGCCAATATCCGTCGCAACGGTGAATTCGTGGTCAACGTGGTGCCAGCCGACCTCGCCGTCGAGGCCGATTGCTGCGGCATCGTCTCCGGCCGCGAGGTGGACAAGGTCGAGGTCACCGGACTCGAACTGGAGCCAGCCCAACTGGTTGCGCCGCCGCTGGTGGCCGCCTCGCCACTGTGCGTCGAATGCCGCTACTTGCAGGAAGTGGAATTGGGGGATTACCGCCTGGTGTTCGGGCAGATCCTGCAGATCCATGCCGCCGAGGCCGCCGTGAGAGCCGACGGGTCTCTGGACGGTTCCGCCTTCAATCCCTTGGTCTATCTTGGCGGCGTGCGGGAGTATTGGTCCCTGGGGCACAAGATGGGCAACGCTTACCAGGACGGCAAGAAGCTATTGCGCTGAGGGCGCAACTTCCGGGAATTTCATGGACAAAACCGCGCCGATGTGGTATTCACTGAGGCGCTTTTTGGTGTATACAGCTGCTGACCTGCCCGGAACCCGTACCGGAGCCAACCATGTCACAGCCCTTCGAGCAACCCTTGGCGAGATACCGCCTGGATCTTCAGGGACCGGGACGGAAGGCGATAGCAAACTGGCCGGGAATCCTCCCGCTGCCCGCATCTGTGCCTTTCGGACCGTTTCCGGAGGGTTTTTCTTTTTTCGCGGGGAGACTATGAAGCAAAGGACCGTTCTCGATATCCAGCAGATGAAGGCCGACGGCGAAAAGATCGCTGTGTTGACCGCCTACGACTACCCCTTCGCCCGGCTCATGGATGGAGCAGGGATCGACATGATCCTGGTCGGCGATTCCGTCGGCACGGTGGTCAGCGGCTATGATAATACCCTGCCGGTGACCATGGAGGAGATGCTCTATCACACCCGGGCGGTGGTTCGGGGGACCCGTGGGGCGCTGGTGGTGGCGGATATGCCTTTTCTCTCGTACCAGGTCGATCTGCGAGAGGCGCGGCTCAATGCCGGTCGGCTGATCAAGGAGGGGGGCGCCCAGGCCGTCAAGCTGGAAGGAGGCGAGAACGTGGCCGCCACCATTCGCGCCATCGTCGCCATGGATATTCCCGTGGTCGGCCACATCGGCCTGACCCCCCAGTCGATCCATCGCATGGGTGGCTTCAAGGTGCAGGGGAAACAGGATGAACAGGCCCGGCGGCTGCTGGCCGATGCCCTTGCGGTGGAAGCCGCCGGCGCCTTTGCGGTGGTTCTCGAGGGGATTCCCGCCAGCCTGGCCCGGGAGATCACCGCTGCCCTGAGCATCCCCACCATCGGCATCGGCGCCGGGGTGCACTGCGACGGCCAGGTGCTGGTTATCCATGACATTCTCGGCCTGTGCGAAAAATATTCCCCCAAATTCGTCAAGCGCTATGCCGACGTTTCCGAACTGATTCACAAGGGGATCCAAAACTACATCGCCGAGGTCAAGGACAGCACCTTCCCCGGTCCGGAACACAGCTTCAAGTAACCGCCACCCCAGGAGCCAAAACGCATCATGGAAATCATCACCGATCTGCGGGCCATGCAGAAGCATTGCGGCGCCGAGCGGGCCGCCGGCCGCACCATCGCCTTTGTCCCCACCATGGGCTACCTGCATGAGGGGCATCTTTCCCTGCTGCGGGAGGGGCGACAGCGAGGGGACCTGCTGGTGCTCTCCATCTTCGTCAATCCCACCCAGTTCGGTGTCAACGAGGATCTCGACAGCTATCCCCGGGATCTAGGCCGCGATGTTGACCTGGCCCGCTCGGCCGGCACCGACCTGATTTTCGCTCCCGAGGCCGCCGATATGTATCCGCAGGGATATGCCACATATGTCGAAGTGGAAGGGCTCGGCGACAGTCTCTGCGGAGCCAGCCGTCCTGGCCATTTTCGCGGTGTCACCACGGTGGTGAGCAAGCTGTTCCAGATCGTACAGCCCCATGTGGCCCTGTTCGGGCGCAAGGATTTCCAGCAACTGGCCATCATTCGGCAGATGACCCGGGACCTCAACCTGCCGGTGGAGATCGTCGGCATGCCCATCATCCGGGAATCCGACGGTCTGGCCATGAGTTCCCGCAATGTCAACCTCAGCCCCACCCAACGGGAACAGGCCCGCTCCCTGTCCGAAGCCCTGCGGCAGGCCCAGGTCATGGCGCGTAGCGGGGAAACTACTTCCGAGGCCATTCTGGCTGCTGTGCGCCAGCGCATCGAGGTTGAACCTGAGGCGCAAATAGATTATGCCGAGATCCGCCACCAGACCACCCTGGCCTCTATGAAGACCCTCACAGGGGATGCCATGCTGTTTCTGGCAGTGCGTTTCGGGACGACTCGCCTCATCGACAACGGTCCCCTGCTGACACACAACTGACCGGGAAAGCGAGAGCCCGTGGCTACCCTGTTCGCCGCCCGCTACCTGCTGCCGATCGTCGCGCCACCCCTCGAAGGTGGCGGGGTCGTAGTGGAGTCGGGGAGAATCCTTGCCGTCGGCCCCCTGGCCGAATTGCGGCGGGCCTACCCCGGAGCAGCTCTCCAGGATCTGGGGGAGGGGGTCCTGCTTCCCCCGCTGGTCAACGCCCACACCCATCTCGAACTGACCGCTTTCCCCGAGTGGGCTGCCAAGCTCGGCGAATCTTCAACCCCTTCCTCCTTTGTCGATTGGATCAAGCGGGTTATCCGGGTCAAGCGCGGAACCGACGTGAAGCAGTTTCTCCCCTCGGTGCGGGCAGGAATTGCCCGCTCTTTTTCCTCCGGCACCGGCGCCGTGGGTGACATTCTCTCCTATTTTCCCGCCCGCAATGCCTACACCGGCACCTTGATGCAGGGGACCCTGTTCCTCGAAACCCTCGGACGTGACCCCGGGCAGGGACGCAAGATTCTCCAGGGAATCGGCCAAGTGCTGGACGAAAAGGGTTGCGGCCAGATGGGCCTGGGGCTCTCCCCCCATTCCCCCTATACGTTGTCCCTCGAATACCTGGAAGCGGTCCTCGATTACGGCCGCCGCCGCAAGCTGCGGCGCTCCATCCACCTGGGAGAATCCCCGGCTGAGGCCGTATTCCTCGCCGACTCCAGCGGAGACATCGCCAATATTCTCTATCCCCACGTCGGCTGGCAAGACATGCTGCCCCCACCGGCCGGCCTCTCGCCTGTCGAATATCTCAAACAGGCCGGGGGCCTGCATCCCGAGGTGCTGCTGGTGCACGGGGTTCAGGTCGATGCTGGTGATGTCGCGGAGTTGGCCCGCGCCGGCTCCACCGTGGTTCTCTGCCCCCGCTCCAACGCCCGTTTAGGCGTCGGTACGGCCCCGGTTGAGCTTTACCTTCGCCAAGGCGTTGCCCTGGCCCTGGGGACCGACAGCCTGGCCAGTTGCGACAGCCTTTCTGTCTGGGACGAAATGGCCTTCGCCCGCACCCAGTATTCTCCCTGGATTTCCCCCTCCGTCCTGCTGGAGATGGCGACCCTGCAGGGGGGCAAGGCCCTTGGA
>CAZYXS010000216.1:0-4182 GCA_964650955.1 uncultured Desulfuromonadales bacterium
CAAAAGTGGGCACTCCGTCAAGGAGGCCCACTTTTGTTTTCTGCACCATTCCCCCAATGCCGCATAGCTTCATCTCTTGTCCCTCGACCCGGATCACTTCCACCAGCAACCGCAGGTAGGCCTCGCCAAAGCAGGCTTCGGCATCAGAAGACCCCTATCCCACAAAAGCTGGGGTTGAATCCAAGTCGCCACACCCCGACACTCCCCCTACAAACCCTTTGCCATCGCCCCGTTAAGCTGCAATAATGCTTGGCATTTCCCGCCGTCAGGCATCCTTTGCGGTCCCTTTGACTTTCCAGGAGTTACCCGTAGTGGCCATCAAGAAGTCCGAACTCTATTCTTCCCTTTGGGCGGGTTGCGACGAGTTGCGCGGCGGCATGGACGCCAGCCAGTACAAGGATTACGTCCTCGTCCTGCTCTTCGTCAAATACATCAGCGACAAGTACGCCGGCGTCCCCTACGCGCCGATCACCATTCCCGCGGGGGCCAGCTTCAAGGATATGGTGGCCCTCAAGGGCAAGACCGACATCGGCGACCAGATCAACAAGAAGATCATCGCCCCCCTGAAAAACGCCAACAAGCTCTCCGACATGCCCGATTTCAACGACGCCGGCAAGCTCGGTAGCGGCAAGGAGATGGTCGACCGGCTCACCAACCTCATCGCCATTTTCGAGAACACGGCCCTCGACTTCTCCAAGAACCGCGCCGAAGGCGACGACATCCTGGGCGACGCCTACGAATACCTGATGCGGCACTTCGCCACCGAAAGCGGCAAGAGCAAGGGGCAGTTCTACACCCCGGCCGAGGTCAGCCGGGTCATGGCGCAGATCCTCGGCATCCGCGAGACCAAGACCAGCGCTGCCACCACCGTCTATGACCCTACGTGCGGGTCGGGGTCGCTGCTGCTCAAGGTGGCCGATGAGGCCGGCACCGCCGTGACCCTCTACGGGCAGGAGAAAGACGACGCCACCAGCGGCCTGGCGCGGATGAACATGATCCTGCACAACAATGCCACGGCTGAAATTGTTCAGGGCAACACTTTGGCCGACCCCAAGTTCAAGGAGGGCGACGCCCTCAAGACCTTCGACTACGTAGTCGCCAATCCTCCCTTTTCCGACAAGCGCTGGAGCACCGGCCTCGATCCCCTCCACGACCCCTTCGAGCGGTTCAAGCACTTCGGCGTTCCGCCCGACAAGCAGGGGGACTACGCCTACCTGTTGCACATCGTCCGCTCCCTCAAGAGCAGCGGCAAGGGGGCCTGCATCCTCCCCCACGGCGTTCTGTTCCGCGGCAACGCGGAAGGAGAGATCCGCCGCAACCTGGTGCGCAAGGGGTACATCAAGGGGATCATCGGCCTGCCCGCCAACCTCTTCTACGGCACCGGCATTCCCGCCTGCATCGTCGTCATCGACAAGGAGGACGCCCACACCCGCAAGGGGATCTTCATGATCGACGCCAGCAGCGGCTTTATGAAGGATGGCCCCAAGAACCGCCTGCGCTCCCAGGACATCCACAAGATCGTCGACGTCTTTAACAAGCGGCTGGAGCGGCCCAAATACTCCCGCATGGTCGGCTTCGACGAAATCGAGAGGAACGAGTTCAACCTCAACCTGCCGCGCTACATCGACAGCCAGCAGGCCGAAGACCTGGAGGACATCGCCGGCCACCTGCAGGGGGGCATCCCCCAGGCCGATGTCGATGCCCTGCAGCGCTACTGGGCCGTCTGCCCGCAGTTGCGGCAGACCCTGTTCAAGCCCAACCGCCCCGGCTATCTCGACCTCGCGGTGGAAAAGGCCGCCATCAAGGCCGCCATCTACGAACACCCCGAGTTCGCCGCCTTCATCGCCGAGATGAACGCCCACTTCGACAATTGGCGCAAGCAGAGCGCGGCCACCCTCAAGGCGCTGCAGCCCGGCTGCCATCCGAAAGATGTCATCTTCGCCCTGTCCGAAGACCTGCTCGCCCACTACGCCGGGAAGCCGCTCATCAACCAGTACGACGTCTATCAGCACCTGATGGACTACTGGGCGGAGACCATGCAGGACGATTGCTACCTGATTGCTGCCGACGGTTGGAAGGCCGAGACCTACCGCATCGTCGAGACGGACAAGAAGGGGAAGGAAAAGGACAAAGGGTGGACCTGCGACCTCGTGCACAAGCCCCTGATCGTCGCCCGCTATTTCGCCAAGGAACAGGCGGCCATCGACAAACTGGCTGCCGAGCTGGAAAACATCAGCGCCCAACTGGCCGAGCTGGAAGAGGAGCACGGCGGGGAGGAAGGGGCCTTTGCCGAGCTGGACAAGGTGAACAAGGCCAATGTTACCGCCCGGCTCAAGGAGATCAAAGGGGATAAGGAGGCCAAGGACGAAGCTGCCGCCCTCAATGCCTGGCTGAAGCTGGCCAACGAAGAGGCCGAGCTGAAAAAGCGCCTCAAGGCCGCCGAGGCTGTCCTCGACAGCAAGGCCTACCGCCACTATTCCAAACTCACCGAGGCCGAGATCAAAACCTTGGTGGTGGACGACAAATGGCTCCCCGCCCTCGATGCCGCCATCCACGGCGAGATGGATCGCGTCAGCCAGCAGTTGACGCAGCGGGTAAAGGAGCTGGCCGAGCGCTATGAGACGCCGTTGCCGCGGATGACCGATCGAGTGGCTGAGCTGGAGGCGAAGGTGAACCGGCATTTGCAACGGATGGGGTTTGAACTATGAGCGCCCCAAGCACTCTCCTTCCTTCGGATTACGCGGACTGGCTTGTCAGTCTCAAGCAGCGCATCGCCGGTGCCCGGCAGCGGATAGCCCTGGCCGCCAATGAGGAGCAAATCCGGCTGTATCATGACATGGGCCGGGAAATCCTGGAGCGGCAAAACAGTCAGGGATGGGGCGCCAAGGTTGTAGACCAGCTTGCCGCCGACCTGCGCGCGGCTTTTCCCGAGATGAAGGGGCTCTCCTCGTCCAACCTCAAATACATGCGTTTTTTCGCACAGCACTGCCCGGTTCGGAAATTTGGTCAGCAGTCTGCTGACCAATTGCCGTGGTTTCATATCGTCACGCTGCTGACGAAGATTTCCGAGCCTGATTTGCGAGAGTGGTATGCGCGGGAAGCCGTGGCTCATGCATGGTCCCGCGATACATTGGAGGGACAGATCAAAAGTCGGCTCCATCTGCGCCAGGGCAACGCCCTGACCAATTTCCAGCAGCGTCTTGCAGCGCCTCATGCCAAATTGGCGGCGCAGATCCTGAAAGACCCGTATCATTTTGATTTTCTAGGTTTGGGCGATGAAGCGCACGAGCGTGACATTGAAAATGCCCTGGTGCGCCACATCACCCGCTTTCTGCTCGAACTGGGGGCCGGTTTTGCCTTTGTGGGCCGCCAGTTCCGTCTCGAAGTGGAGGGGGAGGAGTTCTTCATCGACCTGCTTTTCTACCATGTCCGCCTCAAATGCTATGTGGTGGTGGAACTCAAGGCCACAGCCTTCAAACCCGAACACGCCGGCCAGCTCAATTTTTATCTCGCCGCCGTCGACGCCCAGATCAAAGCCCCGGACGACAAACCGACCATCGGCCTGTTGCTGTGCAAAACCAAGAAACGTCTGGTGGCGGAATACTCCCTCTCCGGTCTGGACAAGCCCATGGGCGTGGCGGAGTACCAGCTCGTCCGCGCCCTGCCCGAACCTCTGGACACCTGCTTGCCGACCATTGAGGAATTGGAGGCGAACTTATCCAGGGAATTGGACGCCGAGGGGGAGGCATGAGCAGTAGGATGAAACAGGGTGACTGTCCCAAGGGCTACAAGCAGACCGAGGTGGGGGTGATCCCGGAGGACTGGAATGTGGCACCGGTAGGTCAAGGCTTTGAGGTTTGCAATAACCTCCGTTTGCCTATCAGTCAAGCTGAGCGTGAGAAAATGCCTGGCCCTTTCCCGTATTATGGGCCAACGAGTATTCAGGGATACATAAACGAATACCGGGTCGAAGGCGAATATGCGTTGATAGGGGAGGATGGAGATCATTTCCTGAAATGGCAGGATCAGCCTATGACCCAATTGGTTGCTGGGCGGTTCAATGTTAACAATCACGCACACTTAGTCAAAGGCACGAAAAACGTCACAGCTTGGTTCTATTATTACTTTCTGGTTATGCACAAAGCTCCAGTGCTAGTGACATAGGCTGTCACACCGCCGAGT
>CAZYXS010000217.1:0-4024 GCA_964650955.1 uncultured Desulfuromonadales bacterium
GTCAGCCCCGCAGCAACCGCGCCGCGTCCTTGGCGTGGTAGGTGATGATCAGGTCGGCGCCTGCGCGCTTCATGCCGAGCAGGGTCTCGAGCATCACCCGGTCGTGGTCGACCCAGCCGTTGGCGGCCGCCGCCTTGATCATGCTGTACTCGCCGGAGACGTTGTAGGCCACCAGCGGCAGGTCGAAGCGCTCCTTGAGGTCGCGCAGGATGTCGAGGTAGGCCAGGGCCGGCTTGACCATCAGGAAGTCGGCGCACTCCTGCACGTCCAAAGCCGCCTCGCGGAAGGCCTCGCGGCGGTTGGCCGGGTCCATCTGGTAGGAGCGGCGGTCGCCGAACTGCGGCGTCGACTCGGCGGCGTCGCGAAAAGGGCCGTAATAGGCGCTGGCGTACTTGACGGCGTAGCTCATCACCGGGATATGGCTGAAGCCGTTGGCGTCGAGCAGTTCGCGGATCGCCGCCACCCGGCCGTCCATCATGTCGGACGGGGCGACGATGTCGGCCCCGGCGCGGGCGTGGGCCAGGGCCTCGGCGGCCAGCAGCTGCAGGGTCGAGTCATTCTCCACGTCCCCATCCTTGATCACCCCGCAGTGGCCGTGGTCGGTGTACTCGCAGAGGCAGACGTCGGTGATGACGGTCAGCTCGGGGACGGCGGCCTTGATCGCCCGGATGGTCTCCTGGATGATGCCGGTGTCGCTGTAGGCGTCGGAACCGACCGCATCCTTGGCCTCGGGGATGCCGAACAGGATCACCGCCGGAATGCCGAGGGCGTGGACTTCCCTGGCCTCTTCGACGATATGCTCGATGGACTGCTGGTAGATGCCGGGCATGGAGGGGATTTCTTTCTTGATCCCTTTGCCGAAGGCGGAAAACATCGGATAGATGAAATCTTCCACCCGCAGGTGGGTTTCACGGACCATGCCGCGGATGCTGGCGTTGCGGCGCAGGCGCCGGGCGCGGTATTCGGGGAAGAACATGCGGGACCTCCTGGGGTCAGTGGTGATATGCAAAGGTTTGCGTACCCGGTTTCACGACGGGACAAAGCCGGTTTTGGCCACCCAGTACCCTACCACAACTCGGCCCCGGGCGCAGCACCATATCCATTCTTGGGACGGTTGGCGAGCAAGGCATGGGAATGATGGGAGTCATGGGAAGGATGGGAATGATGAACTTCAGGTTTTCATGATTCCCATGACTCTCAGGGCTTCTGACTCTTGCGCGCCTGCAGGCGCGCAAGAGTCATGCGTTCGCGCAGGCCGCCGTCTTTGAGGAAGGCCTTTTCGAGGGCTGTCAATTGTTGGTCGAGCAGGTAGTTGGTCTGGTGCAGCAGGCAGATGGCGATGTTGGCCACCACTTCGGCGGGGCGGGTTTCGGTGAACTCCCGAAACGCCTCGAAGGATATCGGCGAGGTGGCGCCGAGTTTGCGCACGTAGAGGGCTTCGCGGCTCTGTTTGTCCCAGATGGGCAGGTCGCGCACCCGCAGGTAGTCGCGGTAATCTTCGAGCAGTTCCTCGAGGCTGGCCCGGGCGACGTTGGTGAGCTTGATCTCCATCTCCTTGGAGGTGGTGGCCGCTTTGCTCCCCTCGACGATGTTCTGCACCCCCGAGCGGGCCGCCTGCACCATCTGGTCGATGGTGCGGTCGTTTTTTTTGAGAAACCGTTGGCAGAAGCGGTAGGTGATCTGGTAGAGGATCTCGGATTTCTGGTAGGAGAGCAGGGTCTGGTAGTCGCCCCGGGGGGGCAGGATTTGAGGCTGGGAGTTTTGGGAGTCATGGGAGTTATGAAGGGCAGTTTTCCCATGATTCCCATTCTTCTCATGATTCCCATGATCTTTCACTGCTACCTCCCCTGGCTGAAATACCCCACCAGCGCCTCGACCATCGCCTCCAGGGTCGAACTCGCCGGTTCCACATCGACCTTCAGGCCTTGCTTTTGCGCCGTGGCGGTGGTCAGCGGGCCGATGGAGACGACCGCCACTCCCTGCAACAGTTGCAACGCATCGGCGCCGACCATGGCCAGGAAATTCTCCACCGTCGAAGAGGAGGTGAAGGTCACCGCGTCGACCTGCCGGCCCTCCAGCCGCCGACGGAGTTCCTCGGCCCCGGCGGCGGGGATGAGGGTGCGGTAGGCCAGGGGCGCGATGACTTCGGCGCCGGCGGCGGCGAGTTCCCGGGGGATCAGGTCGCGGGCCAGTTCGGCCTTGGGGTAGAGGATGCGACGGCCGGTCACCCCCCGCTCCTTGAGCAGCGCCACCACCCCTTCGGCCCGGTAGTCGGGGGGGATCAGGTCGGCGTTCAGGCCGTGTTCAGCCAGGGCGGCGGCGGTCTTGGGGCCGACGGCGACCAGGGTTACCCCGGCCAGGGCCCGCAGATCCCGTCCCGCGGTCCGCAGGCGGCTGAAGAAGGCCTCGACGGCGTTGGCCGAAGTCAGGATCAGGTCGTCGATCTCCCCCAGGCGGCGGATGGCCTGGTCGAGCTCCTCAAAGGTGGCGGGGGGGACCACTTCGATCACCGGGCAGCTGATCGCCTCCGCCCCCTGGGCTTCGAGGAGTTGGCTGAAGCTGCCGGCCTGCTCGGCGGTGCGGGTGACCAGGATGCGCCGGCCGAACAGCGGCCGGGTATCGAACCAGCGCAGCTGCTCCCGCAGCCCCACCACCTCGCCGACGACGATGATGGCCGGCGGCCGCAACAGCTCCGCCTCGACCCGCTCCACCACCGTCTCCAGGGTCGCCACCAGGGTGCGCTGGCGGGGGGTGGTGGCCCATTCGATCACCGCCACCGGGGTGGCGGGGGAGCGGCCGTGGGCGATGAGCTCCCGGGCGATCAGCTCGAGGTTGGCCATCCCCATGTAGAAGACCAGGGTGCCGACGCCGGTGGCGAGCTTGTCCCACTCCAGGGTCGACATCTTCTTCTCCGGATGCTCATGGCCGGTGACCAGGCCGAGGCTGGTGGTGAAGTCGCGGTGGGTCAGGGGGATGCCGGCGTAGGCGGCGGCGGCGAAGCTGGAGGTCACCCCGGGAACGACCTCGAAGGCGATCCCTTCCCGGTGCAAGTGCAGGGCCTCCTCGCCGCCGCGGCCGAAGACGTAGGGGTCCCCCCCCTTGAGGCGGGCCACCACCTTCCCCTGGCGGGCCTGGTCGGCCAGCAGGGCGTTGATCTCCTCCTGCGGGCGGTGGTGATGGCCCCGCACCTTGCCGACGTAGATCCGTTCGGCGCCGGCGGGGGCCGCCTCGAGCAGCTGGGGGTTGGCGAGGTAGTCGTAGACCACCACATCGGCGCGGCGCAGGCAGTCGAGCCCCTTGACGGTGATCAGGCCGGGGTCGCCGGGACCGGCGCCGATGAGATAGACAATGCCTGGTTTCAAAGCAGCACCTGCCAGAAAAGGTTAGGGGCGACGCATGCGTCGCCCCTGCGGACGAAAAGGGGGGCGGGGAGACCCCGCCCCTACACCTCTTCCTTCTTCACATTGAAGGTCTCGTGGTTGTAGACCTCGTTGAGGATCTTGCCCGCCCCCTGGATGATCAGGTCGTCGGCCAGGGCGGTGCCGGCCTTTTCCGCCTCGTCCACATGGCAGGTGACGGTCTTTTTCAGGAACTGCTGGCCGTCGCAGCTCGAGACCAGGGCGGTCAGCTTGAGCTGGTCGCCGCTGACCTCGCCGAAGGCGGCGATGGGGACCTGGCACCCCCCTTCGAGGCGGCGCAGCACCGCCCGCTCGCCGCGCACCGCGCGGTCGGTGGGGGGGTGGTTGAAGAAGTCGATCAGGGCGTTGATCTCGGCGTCGTCGATGCGGCTCTCCAGCCCCAGCGCCCCCTGGCCGATGGCCGGCAGGGAGACCTCCACCGGCAGGTACTCGCTGATCTGCTTGCCGAAGCCGAGGCGGTGCATGCCGGCGGCCGCCAGCACCACGCCGTCGAGGTCATCCTCGGTGAGCTTGCGGATGCGGGTTTCGACGTTGCCGCGGATATCGATCATGCGGAAGTCGGGGCGCAGGTGCAGCAGCTGGGCCTTGCGGCGCAGGCTCGAGGT
>CAZYXS010000218.1:0-3949 GCA_964650955.1 uncultured Desulfuromonadales bacterium
CCGGGCGCTGCTCGCCAAGCCGCGCTACGTGATGCTCGACGAGGCCACCAGCGCCCTCGACCCCGCCAACGAGGAACGCCTCTATCGCGAGCTGATCGCCGCGGGCGTGACGCCGGTCAGCGTCAGCCACCACCAGGCCATCTTCAGGTTCCACCGCCAGATGCTGGAGCTGACGGGCGACGGCGCATGGCGTCTGACGAACACACCGCAATGAGCGGGGCGGCGGGTGCCGTCCCGCCAGCGCCGACTTTCATTCCTGTCGCGAAAACCACCTGAGCAGGGTATTGAAGAGGGTGTCCGGATCGACCGGCTTGGCGATGAAATCGTCCATACCGGCGTCGATGCAGCGCTGGCGGTCCTCGCTGAAGGCGTTGGCCGTCATGGCGATGATGGGCATGGTCTTGTTCATCCCGCGAATGCGCTGCGTCGCCTCGAGGCCATCCATGCGCGGCATCTGGATGTCCATCAGGATCAGGTGGTAGCTGCCGGCTCCGGCTTTCTCAACGGCTTCCTGGCCATTCTCGGCGAGGTCGATGACGAGTCCGGCATCGGTCAGCAGCATCTGGGTGATTTCGCGATTGACCGGCTCGTCCTCGGCCAGCAGGATGCGCTTGCCGGCATGTTCGCGACGCAGGGTCTCTTCGGCGTCGCTGTCGCCGGATGATGCGGTGGCCGGGGCATGCGGGAGCGCTTTCCTGAGCACGGCGGTAAACCAGAAAGTGCTGCCCTGGCCTGCGGTGCTGTGCAGCCCGACGGTGCCGCCCATCTGCTCGGCGATCTTGCGCGTGATGACCAGTCCGAGACCGGTGCCGCCATACTTGCGGGTCATCGAGTTATCCGCCTGTTCGAAGGCGCTGAAGAGCCGCGACTGGGCCTCGGGGGTGATGCCGATGCCGCTGTCTTCGACCTCGAAACGCAGCGTGGCGGCCTCATCGGTTTCCGACATCACGCTGACGCGCAGGGTGATGCGGCCGCGTTCGGTGAATTTGATGGCATTGCTGGCAAAGTTGAGCAGGGCCTGCTGCAGCCGGGTGGGATCGCCGAAGAGATGGCGGGGCAGCGCGACGATTTCCGTGTTCAATGCCACATGTTTTTTCCGCGCTTCCTGGCCCAGCATCGAGGCGACGTTGCCGAGCAGGGCCTCGATGTGCACCGGCACTTCCTCCAGACTGAGCTTGCCGGCCTCGATCTTCGAGAGATCCAGCACGGCATTGATGATTTCCAGCAAGTGCAGTCCGGCTGCCTCGAGTTTGTCGAGCTTGTCGGCCTGCGCCGCCGACACCCCCGAGCGGCGCAGCAGATGGGCCATGCCGGTGATGGCATTCAGCGGCGTGCGGATTTCATGGCTCATGTTGGCGAGGAAGGCGCTTTTTGCCACGTTGGCGGCCTCGGCGGCTTCCTTGGCGCCGACCAGCTCGGCCGTGCGCGCCGCAACCTCGGCTTCAAGTTGGTAGCGGTAGCGATTCAGTTCCTTTGTGGCTCCCAACAGCTGACGGTTGCGCCGCGCCAACACCATGAGCAGCAGGACGATGGCGACAAACGCCGCCAGCACGGCGATCAGGGTGGGATAGTGCTGGCGGACGATTTTTTCGAGCGGCAGCGCAACGGGCTTGTCGTAGGGCGCAAAGCTTAGTTCGCGCGCGACGTTTTCGACCGGCAGGTAATCCAGCGGCGGCGAAAAACCGGCAATTCCCGCAGCTTGGGCGGCCGGGTGATGGGCGTCCAGCAACAGCAGGGCGGCGAGGAGTTGCCGCACGGTTTTCTTGTCGACATGCGGCAGGGCCAGGAACGGCCACTCCGGATACAGCCGCGTCGACACGAGGTAGGGATACTCGGCGAAATTCTGCCGATTGACGATCTTGATCGATTGAGGATCCAGCTTTCCTTCGGCGACCAGCGCCTCGACAATGCCGGTGCGCACGAAGGCCACATCGACCGTGCCGTCGATCAAGGCCTGGATGGCTTCATCGTGCTTGGGGACCGTGACAACCTGGGCATCCTGCGGCAGGCGAATGCCGACCTGGGCGAGCTCATAGGCCTGGGCAGCATAGCCGCCGAGATGCTTCTGCATCACCGAGGCGATACGCTTGCCCCGCACATCCGCCAGCGCCCGGATGCTTTCATCCGCCGCCCGGGCGAGAATCACCCCGCCCAGGGAATGGGTCACGATGCCTTTCTCTTCTCGGCTGAGGGTGGCCAGCGCACCGGTGAAGTTGTTGTGCGATCTCAGGGTCAGGTAATGCAGCGGGTTGGTCATCACCAGATCGACCTGATGCCGGTTGATGGCCTCCTCCAGTTCAGCCTGGTCGAACACGCGCAGCTCGACGCGCCGGGTTGCCAGCGCTGCGGAAAGGTAATCGGCCAACGGCTGGAGGGCCTGCTCGCTTTGCGGTTTTGACCTAAATGCGTAGATGCCCAGCGTCAACGGCTCCTCGGCCCAAGCCTGGCCGAGGCAACAGAGCATCAGCAGCAGCCATCGCAACAGGCGTCGGGCGCTCATGTTTCCGCGGGCAGCAGGTCAGTGCTCAGCAGGCCCTGCAAGTTGTCGGGTTTCGACAGCAGGCCCTGTTTGAGCAACAGGTCGTTGAGCAGCCGGGCGGCACGCACGACATCGCCTCCCGCCGCGAGCATGCGCGCATTGGCAGTGCGGTCGGGCAGGTTCAGGCCGGCAAAGTTCTGCTCCGTTTCGGCCAGGGTCAGCTGGCGCAGGGCGGCGATGCGGCGCAAACCATCCTCGCGATTGACACGCAAGTGGTCGAGTGCGCGGAAATACGCCTGCAGCACGGCCCGCCAGGTCTGCGTCTGCCGTGCCAGACCCGCGGCATGCACGGCCAGAACATCGAGAATCAGCCCGGGAAACTGGCGACTGTCAAAGAGCCGCTGCGCCCCGGCGCGCATCAGGTGGCTGGAAAAGGGCGCGTAACTGATCGCCGCATCGATCTCGCCGGCCTGCCAGGCGGCCAGATGCTTGTCCGGCGACAAATCGACCAGGCGGACGCTGGCGCGGTCCGCTTCCATGCGTTCAAGCAACTGATGGAGGACCAGGTTGCCGACGGCGCTGTGCTCCAGCGCAATCCGCTTGCCGCGCAGCGCCTGGATCGAGCCGATGCCGGGGCGTGCCAGCACGACATCGGCCCCCACCGACTCGTCAAAGACAAGGCCGACCACCAGCGGAATCCCTTCGGCCCGGGCCCGCAGCACCTCATCGAGGGTCAGGCAGGCCGCATCGATCTGCCGGTCGCGCAAGCGCTGCAACGAGTCGCCCGCATTGCTGCCCGGGACCAGGCGCGCCTGCCGCGGCAGCCAGCCGAAGCCTTCGGCGAGAAAAAGGGGCTCGTAGCCCGGCCACGGATGGACCCCCAAAGCGACAGGCGTCTCCCGACCGCATCCCGACAGAACCCAAGGGGCCAGCAAGCCCGCGCCAAGGCAGGAGACTTGCCGGACAAAGCTTCGCCGCGATGAGCAGACTGCGATGGGAATCATGGTGGCTATGCTACGCCCAGGCCCGTATCCATGCGAGCGAAATGACGTTCGATGAGCCGCGACAATGGCCAAAAAACGACGCCAAGAGGATGGCGTCCGGCAGTCCTCCTGGCGGTATTGAAGATTACATCGAACGTCGGTACTGGCCGCCCACCTCGTAGAGCGCCGCCGAGATCTGGCCGAGCGAGCAGACGCGCACGGCATCGACGAGCACGGCGAAGACGTTGCCGTTGTCGATCACCGTCTGCTTGAGCCTGGCGAGCATCGGGCCGGACAGCGCCGCATTGCGCGCCTGGAAGTCGCGCAGACGCGCGATCTGCGACTGTTTTTCCGCCTCGGTGGAGCGCGCCAGTTCGACGTGCTGCGGCACATCGCCGTTCGGGTTGCGGAAGCTGTTCACGCCGATGATCGGATGCGAGCCGTCGTGCTTCTTGTGCTCGTAGTAGAGCGATTCCTCCTGGATCTT
>CAZYXS010000219.1:0-3927 GCA_964650955.1 uncultured Desulfuromonadales bacterium
AAATCGACCGCTTCATCGTGCGAGCGGCGTAAGCACTTTTGCGAGGGCATCAAGGTTCCCTTGACCCCAAAGGTTCCCATTAAACTTGGTGTACGCAGAAGAAAGAGAGGCTCCATGGCACGGTCTAAGCGAGAAGATCAGGATGTGCAGCAGATGGCCGCTCGTCTTCGCGAGGAATTGCCGCGCTTGCGTCGGGAATATTCTGTGATATCTCTGGGGTTGTTCGGATCGTATGTTCGGGGCGAGCAGCGTAGGGGAAGCGACCTCGATGTCCTGGCCGAGTTTTCCGAAGTTCCTGGGATGTTGCGCTTTCTCGACTTGGAGAGAGACCTTTCGCGGCTTCTTGGCGTTGGTGCAGGAGGCAGCGCTTAAACCCGCAATCGGGCAGAGGATAAAGGGAGAAGCCCTGCCTATATGAAAGAGCCACGGCTGGTTCAGGATTATCTTCGGGACATTCTTGATGCCATGGATAAGGCAGAGGAATTTATTGGCGCTCAAGATCTCGGTGTTTTCAAGAAAGATAACAAAACGGCCTTTGCGGTCATTCGCTGCCTTGAAATAATCGGCGAGGCGACCAAGAAAATCCCTGCCAATTGGCGGCGGCGGTTCGTTGGCATACCGTGGAAGAGCCTGGCGGGAATGCGGGACAAATTGATTCACGACTATGTCGGGGTATGCCTGGAAGTCGTCTGACGAACGGTGAAGGAGGATATTCCAGCAGTTCGGCCTCTGCTGGTTGGCATGTTGGAGAAGTCCAGGGCGGAAGAGGGATAAAACAGTCAATAGCCCGTGGGCGTGGAAATAAAGGAATGGGTCTCATTAAAAGGCGCCTGTCCCCCTTGGTGGGGACCGGGGTTTCAATAGTGGGAGCGAAACGACCGTGGAAGAAAAGGAACTGAAACAGATTGAAGCGATGATGACTCGGGTCGTCGGGGTGTTTGCCGAAGACGTGCAACATAAATTCGAAATTCTGGCCGAAGGCCAACAGATGATTATTGAACGAATAGACAGGTTAGAGCACCGAGTTGAGGCTGTAGAAGCGGTTGTCAATCAGCAATCAGGTCAAATTAAGGGGCTTGCAGTTGATCTGTCTGCCCACCGCCGCGATACTGAGGCGCACCAGAAGGGCTGGCGGGTGAGCGAAGGGGAATGAGGTCGGCGGGGAAAATAAATCTGTCACCCTTTTCGTCTTAAAGTGTTAGCTCCCATTAGCTTCCCGTCTGTGGGGGTGAGCAGGGCAGACGAGTACCTCATTAAAAGGTGCCAGTCCCCCCAGAAGTCCCAATAATCAGGTGAAATGATGGTTGCAGATCAGGATATACAAAAGATCAGAGAAATCATTCAAGCCAGGCTTGCAAAATATCCGGTTCGCATTTTTCTGTTCGGGTCACACGCGACAGGTCTGGCGCGTTCTACTTCTGATATTGATGTAGCAGTTCTCTCTCAAATAGAACTCCCCGCAGGCCTGTTAAGCCAAGTGCGAGAAGACTTTGAAGAAAGTAATGTCCTTTACAATGTAGATTTGGTAGATATTTCAAAAACTGACGAAGCTTTTCGTCAAAGAGTTCTTTCGGAGGGGGTGGAGTGGATCGATTAAAGGAAAGAATAGAGGTTGCTGTCAATGCTCTTGCAACGTTAACGAATTTACCATTGGCAGAATCTGTCGATGACGTTGTTCGGGATGCGGCCATTCAACGTTTCGAATATACCTTTGAAGCCATCTGGAAGGCCGCTCAACTTTATTTGCGTGAGAAGGAAGGGCTAGAACTAGGTTCGCCAAAGGGCGTTGTTCGTGCTTGTCTGCAAGTTGGTCTCCTCTCTGAAGATGAGTCACGTTTAGCCATGGTGATGGTTGATGATCGGAATTTAACGGTGCATACCTACAATGAAGAACTTGCTAAGCGTATTTTTTCAAACTTGAAAGATTATGCAGAATTTATGGCGGACTGGTTGAAAGCTATGGGGGCTCATTAAAAGGTGCCTGTCCCCCGACCCCTCACCTTGGTTTTGGGTTCGGTCGGCGAGAATCCGCGTGCATCAGATTTGATCCGCGTCCAAGTCCGGGGTTTTGGGAGAGTGAAGAGTCAGCAGACAGTTCCATATACTGTCCCCGGAACTCTCCCAGCTACGTTCCCCTCGGACGCGGGTTGTTACGGAGGTAGACATGACAATTTTGAGACAGAAGATAGAACATGAGTTGGACGCTCTGGACAACCAGTCGATGGCTGCGGTCTACGAGCACCTGAGGCAAATGAATCGCCTGCGGAGGGCTCCACGAAAACGGCGGATGGCAGCAGCAGATATCGAGCAGGTGCTGGAGCTGACCTCGTCATCGAAGAGCAGTTGGGCCGAGGCCGTGTCGGTCGAGCGGGAAGAGCGGCTGTGAAGAGGTACTTTCTCGACACTTCGGCGCTGGTGAAAATCTACCATCGCGAGGCCGGATCCGATTTCTGTCTGGCCCGCTATGCTGATCAGTCACCCCTGATCATCTCCGAGCTCGCCCGCGTTGAGCTGCATTCGGCCATTTTCCGTAAGCAACGAGAAAAGGAACTGAGCGCAAAGGCGCTGAAGGCCGTGCTGCAGCGATTCGAATACGATTGCGAGGTGCGGTTTGAGGTTCTCCATGTCGCCTCGCTGGTCTATGACGAGGCGTGCAGGCTGCTTTCCCGGTATGCCGATTCTCATGGGCTCAGGACGCTGGACAGTCTTCAGTTGGCGACGTTTTTGACCTACTGTGAAAAGGATGAGGACAGCTTTGTCTGTGCCGATCGAAAGCTTTCCTCGGTTGTGGATCGGGAGTGCGTGAAGGCTGTTTTTGTATAACCCCCCCCTGCTTCCGTTTTCCGGGTTTCTCGAAGGGGGGGGAATATGGGGAGTGTCCCGAGTTCCCCATAAAATGCTAACAACGTTAGATTCCGCAAGAAATTTTTTTGACTTGACGTGGCTACTATAGAATGTCCCCGCGTATTCACTCAGAGGTCTTCGAATTTAAAAGTGTCAAGGCAGGAAGCCTGACCCCAAAGGCACCCCCAATGACAGTAAGTTGCAATCTTGCAGGCCTGACCCCGAAACCTAAGGCACCCCCTCCTCTGGGGTTCCTCTGGGGTTCTTTAGTCTAAGGAGATTATATGGCGACTGTTATGGAAAAATCGGAAGCCCACAAGTTGATTGACCGTTTGCCGGAAAACGCCACATGGGATGATCTTATGCACGAGATTTACGTGCGTGAGGCGATCGAGCGAGGGTTGGCCGACAGTCGGGCAGGCCGGACGATAGGCGTTCGGGACGTTCGGTCGAAGTATGGTTTGCCAGAATGAAGGTTGTCTGGACAGCGACCGCACAGGATCACCTCGACGCGATTTACGCATACATTGCACAGGATTCGCCGCAATATGCCCTGCGCATGGTCGACCGCCTTACCCGTCGCTCACAGCAGATTGGCGATGCGCCATTTTCTGGCCGCAGGGTTCCTGAATACGATCTGGAACAGATACGAGAGATTATAGAGGGTGCGTACCGCATCATCTACTACATCAAGCCTGATCAGATCGATGTCCTTGCTGTGATTCACGGTGCGCGAAATGTTTTGAGGGACAGTAGGGATGAAGATTGAGCGCGTGCCCAGTGATTAGGCATCTTCATTAAAAGGTGCCTGTCCCCCTCAAAGGTCGAGTTTGAGTATTGTCGCTGGAACTCGTTGGAAATTAGTCAATTAGTTAAGAGCGCCCCCTCGGGGCCCCCCGAAACGGTTGGGTTTCTCGAAGGGGGGAAATATGGGAAGTGTCCCGGGTTTCCAAGATAAAATCAAAACCCATGCACGCGGATTGACGCGGAAAAAGCCGGATAAAATCTGATTGGACCCAACACCAGATCGTAAGCGTCAACCCCACCCATCTTGATGAGCCGCCGGCCATCGGCTAACCTGCC
>CAZYXS010000220.1:0-3918 GCA_964650955.1 uncultured Desulfuromonadales bacterium
CGACGGTTTCGGCGATATCTTCACCCGTTTTCTCGAGGAGTACCCGGAGCGCCGGCACCTGCTGTTGCTCGATACCCAGCAGATCCCCTACACCCTCTGGTTCACCATGCTGGTCATCTCCATGATGGCCTTCATGTTCCTGCCGCGCCAGTTCCATATCATGGTGATCGAGAATTCCGACGAGTCGCACATCAAGCGGGCCATGTGGCAGTTCCCCGCCTACATGTTCCTGATCAATCTGTTCGTCATCCCCATCGCCCTGGGGGGCCTGCTGCTGCACGGCGGAGACACCACCCTGGCGGATTATTTCGTCATCCATATCCCCCTGGAAAACGGTCATCCCTGGCTGGCGCTGCTGGTCTTCATCGGCGGTTTTTCCGCCTCGGCGGGCATGGTCATGGTTGAATCGGTGGCCCTCTCCACCATGATCCTCAACCACCTGGTCATGCCGCTGATCCTCAAGTTCAGCCCCAATACTCCGGATCTGGCCAAGACCCTGATCCACATCAAGCGCCTCAGCATCACCCTGGTGATTTTTCTCGGCTACGCCTACTACAAGATCATCGGCGATTCGGTGGCGCTGGTGAACATCGGCCTGATCTCCTTCATCGCCGCCACCCAGTTCGCCCCGGCCCTGATCGGCGGCCTCTACTGGCGCAACGCCACCCGGCGGGGGGCAGTGCTTGGCCTGTGCCTCGGCTTCGCCATCTGGTTCTATACCCTGCTGATCCCCTCCTTCGTCCGCTCCGGCTGGATGACCAGCGACATCCTGGAGCAGGGGCTGTTCGGCATCGAGCTGCTGCGGCCGTTGGAGCTGTTCGGCCTGCGCGGCTTCGACATCTGGTCCCACTCCCTGTTCTGGACCCTGTTCTTCAACATCGGCGCCTATATCGGCGCCTCCCTCCTCTCCGCCCCCAGCCGCGCCGAGCAGGAACAGGCGGTGAAATTCGTCGACGTCTTTACCCGCAGCGACGACCCGGAGACCCGCAAACGCATCAGCAAAGCCCCGACCATCATGGAATTCGTCGACCTGATGACCAAGTTCATCGGCGAGAAGCAGGCCCATGCCGCCATTGCCGGCTACCTCGGCAACCGGGAAATCGACGAGAAGGGGAGCCTGTCGGAATACGAGCTTCCCAACCTCAAGCGCTTCACCGAGCGCACCCTGGCCGGGTCTGTCGGCGCCGCGCCGGCCCGCATCATCCTGGAGAACTACCTGGCCGCCCGGGGCAGCGAGATGGAGGACGTCTTCGACATCTTCGGCACCGTCACCATCGGCCGCTCCGCCAGCCGCGAGCAGCTCGGGGTGCTCTACGAGACGGCCCGGGTGGTGGCAGGGGGGCAGGACCTGCAGACCATTCTCGACAATATTCTCGACCAGTTGCGCCAGCAGTTCAAATTCGATCTCTGCGTCATCCGCATCATCGATCAGGACAAGATGACGCTGACCGTGCGCAGTCAACGGGGGATGAGTTCCGAGCACCTGGGGCAGTCGGAGCGGGATATCTCCATGGACACCTATATCGGCCGGGCCTTTCTCACCAATGCCGTGGCCGTAGCCAACGATACGGATTTTCTGGACAAGCCGATCACCGCCCAGATCATCCATAGGGAGGGAATCAAGTCCTTCGCCCACGCGCCCATCACCATCGAGGGGGAACCGATCGGGGTGCTGTCGGCCTTCTCCCGCACCATCAAGGGGATTTTCACCGACGAGTTTCTCGAACTGTTTCTGAGTGTGGCGGGCCAGGTCGGCATCGCCTGGCGCAACGCCAACCAGACCCAGCGCCTTATCGAGGCCCGTGAGCAGGAGCGGGAGCTGCAAATCGCCAAAACCATCCAACTGAGCCTGCTGCCCAACAGCGTGCCGGTCCTGGGCGGGGTGGCCCTTGCAGGCCTGTGCGTCCCGGCCAAGCAGGTGGGGGGGGATTACTATGACTTTCTCCCACGGGGGAACCAGGGCCTCGATTTGCTCATTGCCGATGTTTCGGGACATAACATCGGCGCCGCCCTGCTGATGGCCGAGGCGCGCACCTTCATCCAGGCCAAGGCCCGGGACATCACCAGCCCGAGCCAGTTGATGCAGCTGGTCAACGAGTTCTTCTATGCCGATCTGAGTCGCGCGGAACTGTTCATCACCATGTTTTACCTCCAGTTCGATCAGGGGACCGGACACCTGCGATACGCCAGCGCCGGGCACAATCCGCCGCTGATTTTCCGCCACGAAACAAAGAGCTGCGAACGGCTCGATGCCGAAGGACTGATCCTCGGGGTGCGTCGCCAATTCCCCTATGAGGAGAAAACCGCGATGCTGCGCCCCGGAGACATCCTGCTCCTCTATACCGATGGCATCACCGAAGCTGAGAGCACCGATGGGGACTTCTTCGGCGAGGAGCGGCTCTGCTCTCTGCTCAACGAGCAGAACGACCTCCCCCCGGCCCAGATCATCGACAACATCCTGCACCAGGTTCGGCTGTTCACCGGCCAGCAGGCTTTCAATGACGACGTCTCCATGGTGGTACTGAAAATAGACCCCTTGGCTGCGGTGGAAAATCCACCGAAACCAAGTTGAATCTTGGCGAAATGATTAACGATGTGCTAGGCTGAAGAGTGACGCGGGAGGGGCCTGCAGCAGACGGTACAGGCCGATGGATGCACACCTGCGCAACCAACTTTTGGCAGAGGATACAAGGAGCCTGCGATGATGGTGAATATTCTGGACCGGGGAGCGGTGGTGCTGATCGAAGTCAAGGAAGAGCGCCTGGACGCGCACAACAGCGGTAGTCTCAAGACCCAGATGCTGAGCCTGTTCGAGGATGGCAAGCACAACCTGGTCATCGACCTCAAGGATGTCCGCTTCGTCGACTCCTCCGGACTGGGGTCGCTGGTGTCTGGGTTCAAAAACGCCAGCGCCCGCAACGGCAACCTCAAACTCTGCGGCCTGCAGCCCCAGGTGAAATCCATGTTCGAACTCACCCGCCTGCACCGGGTGTTCGAAATCTTCGCCACCGCGGAGGAGGCTCTGGCCAGCTTCTAGGAACCAGTTCAGACCAACGGACCGGGGTCGGGGGGAGGACCCCCCGGCCTGAGGCGTGCACCCTGCAGAGAGGGGACCATGGGGGAAAAAATCGAAGTCGATATCAAGGTGCCCAACCAGACCCGGTACCTCGGTTTGATCGGCCGCATCGGTGAAGATATCGCCCGGACCATGAAGCGCTACACCGGCAACCGTGACGAACTGGCCTACCACCTCAACCTGGTGCTCACGGAGGCGATGGCCAACACCATCCGTCATGCCAACGAGGACGACCCCGAAAAGGTCGTCCACATCAGCATCAGCATTCTGAACAAGAACCTCTCCATCCGGGTCTATGACCAGGGGCAGGGATTCGATATCTGCTCTCTGGGTGAGCCCGATTTCGACTGCCTGCAGGAGCACGGCCGGGGCATCTTCATCATCCGCTCCCTGATGGACAAGGTGAGCTACAAGAAGATCCGCGGCGGCCACATGCTGGAGATGGTCAAAAAGCTCTGACCACCCCGCCCTGTGCCAACAAGGTCACCAGGTCACGGTGGCTTTCTACCTGGTAATCCCCGCCGACCCCACCCTTGTACGCCACGAAGCCGATTGCCGCCGCCCGGGCCGCCGCCTGATCGAGTTCCGAATCCCCCACGAACAGCACCTGCCGGGATTCAAGCCCCATCCGTTCCAGCGCCAGCAGCAGCATGTCGGGGCTTGGTTTGGGCGCGGCCACGTCCTTGCTTGTCACCACCACGGAAAAATAATCTTCCAGACCAAAGTGGCGCAACACCTCCCGGACGCTGCCGCCGCGGTTTGTGGCTAGCGCCAGGGGAACTGCACTGGCCAGATGGGCCAAGGTTGCCTCCAGGTCCGGTTCGGGCACCATGTAGGGTATG
>CAZYXS010000221.1:0-3918 GCA_964650955.1 uncultured Desulfuromonadales bacterium
CGGCGGGCCGTGGCCCCGCCGCCGGCCTCGTGGCGACGTGGGTCACCGAGGGCGGCGACGAAGGCACGGGGCGCGGCCGCGGCGGCGGCGCCGGGGTCCGGGTCGTCTCCGGGCGCCGGTAGAGGAAGGCGCCGGCCACCTCGGTGAGGTCGAACCCCTCGAAGAGGCGGAAGAGCGACTCCGAGTAGCCGAGGAAGAGGAACCCCCCGGGGGCGAGCGCGTTGTGGAACTGGGTGAGCACCTGCTGGGTGGTCGGCGTGTCGAAGTAGATGATCACGTTCCGGCAGAAGATGACGTCCCATCCCCCGCCCGCCGGCCGCGGGAAGACGGCGGAGACGAGGTTGTGGGGCCGGATGGCCGCGAGGTACCGCCGGAGGTGGCCCCGCACGTGGTAGCGGTCCCCGCCCCGGTCGAAGTGGGAGGCGAGGAGGGGCGCCGGGATCTCCTTCACCCTGCGGGCCTCGTAGGTCCCCCGGGCCGCGAACGCCACCGCCTCCGGGTTCACGTCGGTCGCGAGGAGCTCGAGGTGCTCGGGCTCCGCGCCGGCGCTCGCCGCGCTCATCGCGATGGAGTAGGGCTCCTCCCCCGTGGCGCAGCCCGCCGACCAGATCGAGATCCGCCGCCCGCCCGACCGGGCCCGCCGCAGGAGGTCCGGCAGGAGGGCGTCGAGCGCCCGGAACTGCCGCTCGTCCCTGAAGAAGCTCGTCTTCCCGACGGTGACGAGCGGCAGGAGCCGGCGCATCTCCTCGTCGCCGGCGCCGGAGCGGAGGAGGGCGACGTAGGCGGACGGATCGGGGACCGTGGCGGCGAGCTCGTCGAGCCTCGCGGCGAGGGCGATCTTGAGCGCGGAGTGGCCGTCCTGCCGCACGTGCAGCCCCACCCGCTCCTTGAGGAGCGCGGCGAGGTCGAGGAGCACCTCCGTCGCGACCGCGATCACCGGACGAGCTCCAGGAGCGCGCGGGGGATCTCCTCGAGGGGCAGCACCCGCTCGACCGCCCCCGCCTCGATCGCGGCGCGGGGCATCCCGAACACCGCGCTCGTCGCCTCGTCCTGCGCGAAGGTGGCGCCCCCCGCCTGGCGGATGGCGCGGAGGCCGTCCGCGCCGTCCCGCCCCATCCCCGTGAGGAGGATGCCGCAGCACCGGGCGCCGTGGACGCGGGCCGCGGAGAGGAAGAGCGGGGTCACCGAGGGCTTGAACGTGTCGACGGGCGGCGCGTCGGAGAGGCGGGCCACCCCTTCCGCGACGAGGAGGTGCCGGCCGGTCGGGGCGAGGAGGACCCGGCCGGGCCGCAGGGGCTCGCCGTCGCGGGCCTCGCTCACGGCGAGCCGGGACTCGGAGGCGAGCCAGCTCGCGAGCCCCTCGGTGAACCCGTCGGCGATGTGCTGCACGACCGCGATGGGGGCCGGGAAGCCGGCCGGCAGCCCCCGGAGCAGGGTCGCGAGGGCGCGCGGCCCGCCGAGGGAGGCCCCCACCACCACGACCTCGGGGCGCGCCCCCTTCCGCGGCGCGGGGGCCTTCCTGTCCCGGAGCCCCCGGAGGTGCCGGATCACCTTCACGCCGGCGAGGAGCCGGAGCCTCGAGCGCAGGAGGGCGCCGAAGTCGTCGAGGTCGTCCGTCGCCCGGGGCTTCTCGAGGATGTCGAGGGCGCCGAGGGAGAGGGCCCGGAACCCGACCGCCTCCTCGCGGTTCGCGGTGAGCACGAGGATCGGCGTCGGCGTCTCCGCCATGATCCGCGCGATGCCCGAGAAGCCGTCGGAGTCGGGCATGTTGAGGTCCATCGTGATCACGTCGGGCTTGTGCGCCGCGGCGAGCGCCGCGGCCGCGTCGCCGTCCGCCGCGGTGGCGACGACCTCGAAGCCCGGCTCGGCCGCCACGACGCGGGCGAGGACCTCCCGGAAGAGCTCCGAGTCGTCCGCGACGAGCACCCGGATCGACCGCTCGGAGGTCACGCGCCGACCCCGGTGAGCCGCTCGAGCGTCGCCGCGAAGCCCTCGGGCTCGAGCTCGCCCTTCACGAGGTAGGCGTCCGCGCCCGCGTCCACTCCCCGCCGCCGCTCCTCGGGGGCCGAGAGCGAGGAGAGGATCACGATGGGGAGCTTCACGAAGCGCGGCGTCGCCTTCACCCGGCGGGTGAGGTCGATCCCGTCGAGCACCGGCATCTGGACGTCGGTGACGAGCAGGTGGTGGGCGCCGGACTGCAGCCGCTGCCACCCGTCCTCCCCGTCCACCGCCTCGTCCACCTCGTGCCCGAGCGAGCGCAGGAGCGCGGCCTCGGCCTCGCGCGCGATGGCGCTGTCGTCCACGAGGAGGATCCGGAGCCGGCGCCGCTCGCGGCCGCGGCTCAGGGCCGGGGAGGCGAGCCGGCGCGCCGCGCCGACGATGTCCGGGGTGGAGAGGAGGAGCGCGACCCGCCCGTCCTCGAGCGCCGCGGCGCCGGTGACGAAGCGCATCCCCTTCACGAACGCCCCGGGGGCCTTCACCGCCACCTCGCGCTCGCCGAAGAGCCCGTCCACGACGACGGCCGCCCCCTCGGTGCCGTGGATCACGTGGGCCACGTGGGGCCGCTTCGAGCGCGGCCCCCCGTTCAGCGAGAGGAGCGGCCCGAGGGCCACGACCGGCATGAGCCTGCCCCGGTAGCGGACGGCGCGGATGCCGGCGACCTCGGTGATCTGGGTGGGGTCGAGCCGGCCCACGCTGTCCACGTCCCCCGCCGGGATCCCGTAGACGTCGTCGTCGATCCGGACGAGGAGCACCTTCATGAGGGAGAGCGACTGCGGCATCCGGAGCGTGAACTTCGAGCCCCTCCCCGGCTCCGACTCCACCGTGACCGATCCGCCGAGCGAGGTGACCCGCTTGCGGACCACGTCGAGCCCGACGCCGCGGCCGCTCGTCTCGCCCGCCTGCTCCCTCGTGGAGAAGCCGGCCATGAAGATGAGGTCGAGGGCGGCCCGGGAGGAGAGGCTCGCCGCCTGCTGCTCCCCGACGATCCCCTTCCGGAGCGCGGCGGCCCGGACCTTCTGCGGGCTGATCCCCCGGCCGTCGTCCTCCACCGTGACGGCGAGCTGATCGCCGTCGGTCCGGGCGGAGAGGGCGATCCGCCCGGCGCGCGGCTTCCCGGCGGCGACCCGATCCTCCGGCGGCTCGATCCCGTGGTCCACGCAGTTGCGGACGAGGTGGACGAGCGGGTCGTTCAGGGAGAGGAGGATCGCCTTGTCCACGCCCGTCTCCCCGCCCTTCACCGCGCACTCCACCTCCTTCCCCTGCTCGCGCGCCATGTCGCGGGCCGCCCGGGGGAAGCCGCCGAGCACCGCTGCGAGGGGGATGAGCCGCGCGTTCCCGATCCGCTCCGCGAGGAGCCCGAACTGCGCCTGGGCGGAGGAGGCGGCCTCGGCCTGGGAGCGGGAGAACCGGAACGTGTCCGACCGGAGGAGGTGGACGTCCCCCTCGATCTGCTCGAGGGCCCTCGCGAGCCGCTCGTCCCGCATCGCCTCGGCGAGCAGGACGATCCGGTCGGAGAGACGCGCCCAGCGGGCGAAGAGACCGTTGAGCTCCCGGGACCGCTGGAGCGAGCGGGCCCCCTCGACGAGCACGTCGCCCGCGAGAGCCGCGATCTCGTCGAGCCGGTCCACGTCCACGCGGATCGACCCGACCGGCTTCGCCCCGAGCTCCGGCCGGATCGCCGGCTTCACCGCCTCCTGCTCCCCGGTCACCGCGGGACGCTCGCCTGCGGGCGCGCCCGCGTCCTGCTCCTTTCCGTCCCCGGCCGGCGCGGCGGCGGCCGCCGGGGGCGACGCGGGGGCGGGCTCCGCGGCGAGCGTGCGGAGGCGGTCCTCGATCGTCTTCGCCGGGACCCCACCGTCCACCGGGGCGTCGAGCATGGGCACGATCGCGTCGCAGGCCTCGAGGAGGGCGTCGAGC
>CAZYXS010000222.1:0-3819 GCA_964650955.1 uncultured Desulfuromonadales bacterium
GCCCCTTGTTCTCCATGGCGCCCATGTTGAAGTCGTCCACCGCCAGGATCATGTAGATGTCCAGGTCGTACTCCAGGCCGTAGACCTCCTCGTCCCAGCGCATCGATTTTTTCAGCGATTCCATGGCGTGGCCGCACTTGTCGCGGTTGCGCGCCTCGACGAAGATCTGCAGGGCCACCTCCCGCCCCGAGGCGGTGACGAAGCGGTCTTCGATCCGTACCAGGTCCCCGGCCACCAGGGCGAACAGGTAGCTCGGCTTGGGGAAGGAGTCCTCCCAGGTGACGAAGTGCCGCCCGCCCTCCAGCTCCCCCCGCTCCACCGGGTTGCCGTTGGACAGCAGCACCGGATATTTGGCCCGGTCGGCCACCAGGGTGGTGGTGAAGCGGGCCATCACGTCGGGCCGGTCGGGGTAGTAGGTGATCTTGCGGAAGCCCTGGGCCTCGCACTGGGTGCAGAAGTTGCCGCTGGAGGTGTAGAGCCCCTCCAGGGAGGTGTTGGCCTGGGGATGGATGCGGGTCTCCACCTCCAGCAGGAACTCCTCGGGCACTGCGGGGATGGTCAGGGTTTCGGCATCCACCGCATAGTCCGCCGTGCCCAGCTCCCGCCCGTCCAGGCGCAGGCCGGTGAGCTGCAACTGGCGTCCCAGCAGCACCAGCGGTCCGCCGGGGCCGGTCGGGTTGCGCCGCAGCCGCAACTGCGAGCGGACGTCGGTGGCCTCCTCGCCGAGTTCGAAGCGCAGTGCGACGCTCTCGACCAGGTAGGCCGGAGGGGTATAATCCTTGCGGTAAATGGTGACGGCAGCGGTTGCGGACATGCAGGGTTCCTTCCTGGAACGGGAGATTCGGGAGGATTCAGCGGGCCGGCGGCGCGATGGCGGTGAGGCGGTTGCGACCGCCGCGCTTGGACTGGTAGAGGGCCTGGTCGGCGGCCTCGATCAGGGCCGATTTATCGTGGCGGTGCTGCCGGCTGTGGTAGGTGGTCACGCCGAGGCTCACGGTGACCGCAATGGTAACGCCGTCGGCGTCGATCTTCAACTGTTCGATGCCCCGCCGCAGTCGTTCGGCGAACACGCCGACTCCGGCCTCCGGGGTTTCCGGCAGGACCACCGCGAACTCCTCGCCACCGTAGCGGGCGACCACGTCCGAAGCCCGCACCGCCTTGAGGGCCAGCGCGCTGACCGCCTTGAGCACCGTATCGCCGCGCTGGTGGCCATAGGTGTCGTTGACCTTCTTGAAATGGTCGAGGTCGAACAGGATCAGGGAAAAGCTGTGGCCGTAGCGCTCGGCGCGGCTCAGTTCCCGGTCCATCACCTCCTGGAAATAGCGGTGGTTGTAGAGTCCGGTGAGGCCGTCCCGGGAGACCAGTTCCTGCAGCCGGGCGTTGGCCTGGCGGAGGTCGGCGGCCAGCTTTTCCGCCCCCTCCTTGGCCTGGCGCAACTCCACCACCAGCTGGCCGTAGGCCAGGTTGAGCCGGCCCAGCTCGGCGTTGGCGTCCTGCAGCAGCTCCGAATAGGGCTTGAGGTCCCCCGGGTCGATTTCGAAGCTGGACAGAATCTCCACCGTCTGCTCGGCCACCTGGTCGATCAGACGGGCGCTGTCCGTCTCGCTCAGGCCGTAACTGGCATGCAGCAGGTACTTGACGCGGGCTGCCGCTGCGTCCCGCTGCCGTCCATGATAGAGGCCGGAAATCTGGTTGGCCAGTCCGAGGACCTCGGCCGCGGAGCGGAATTCCTCCGGCGCCTCCTCGGGCTGGTGATGATGGCGGATCGGTTCGACCACGGCGGGTGGCAACCCCCAATCGGCCAGCAGTTCGGCGGTCAGTTCCTGGTGATCGAAGCCCAGCCGCTCCTGCTCCAGGGCCTGCAACGGCCGCCGGCTCTCCCCCTTGGCCGCCAGCAAAGCGGCATAGTCGAGCCCACGGCTGGTCAACAGCACCATGATCCCCAGATCCATCAGGATGGCGCTGACGAAGGCGTCCTCGTTGCGTCGGCGCAACTGCTTGGTCAAAAGTTCGGCGGCCACCCCGGCGGTTACCGAGCGTTTCCAGAAATGCTCGAAATCGAAGCCACCGGCCCCGTCCCCACCCAGGTTCTTGGCGATGACGAAAGACAGGGCGATATTCTTCAGGGCGGTCACCCCCAGCACCGAGAGGGCCTTGTCAATGCTGGTGACCTTGTTCGGCAAAGCGTAGAAGGAGGAGTTGGCCACCTTGAGCAGTTTGGCGGTCAGGGCAGGGTCTGCGGCGATGATTCTGCCGAGATCGCGAAAGGAGGCATCCTGAGATTTCACCGCCTGCAGGATACGCATGGCGATGGCCGGGGGGGATGGCAGGTTCAGTTGGGCTTGGCGAAAACGATCCAACATACGCATCTCGACAGCTAGAGGGGCAGAGCACAGACCTTGTTGCGACCGGTTTTCTTGGCCTGGTAGAGGGCCCGGTCAGCCGCTTCGAGGAGCGTCTCCGCCCCCAGGGAACCCTGGTGGCGCTCATGGGGGTAGGTGGAGACGCCGAAACTGGCGGTAAAACCGATCTGGATATCTCCCACCGACAGCGGCTCCTCGGCAAAATGCCGCCGCAGCCGCTCGGCCACCACCAGCGCGCCGGCATGGTCGGTTTCGGGCAGAATCAGCAGGAACTCTTCGCCGCCGTAGCGTGCCGCCCAGTCCACGTCCTGGCGGATGGCCTCCTGCAGCACCTCGGCACAGGCTTTGAGAACCTGGTCCCCGGTGCCGTGGCCATGGGTGTCGTTGATCTCCTTGAAATGGTCGATGTCGAGCATGATCAACGACAGGCTGCGACCATAGCGGGAAGCCCGCTTGATTTCCTGAGGCAGGCGTTCGGCCAGAAAACGCCTGTTATACAACTCCGTCAGCGGGTCCTTCACCGAGAGGTGCTTGAGTTCCTCCAGGCTCTGCTTGAGGGAGCGCTCGAGGTTGAGAATGCGCCGGGCGATCTTCAGCCGCACCCGCAGTTCCGCCTCGTTGACCGGCTTGACCAGGTATTCGTCGGCCCCCGCTTCCAGGCCCAGGATCAGGTCCTCCTTGGACTCCTGGGACGTCAGCAGCAGCACGTAAATATAGCACTCCAGCGGCAAAGCGCGAATCGCGCGGCACAACTCCAGGCCATCCATTCCCGGCATGACCCAGTCGGTGATGACGATCGGGCAGGTATTGCGCTGCAGGTGCGCCAGGGCTGCCACGCCGTCAGGGACCGCGGTGACCTGATGACCGTCCTCCTCCAGCAGCTTGCAGAGGACATGCCGCAGGAAATGGTTGTCCTCCACCACCAGGATCGGATAAGGCGCGGAATCCTCGAGACTCTGCAGCATGGGTCGCCTCCGGCCGGATGAAAACGCGGGTTTCAATGTGACTACGGGGAGTTATCCGGTCTGGACAGTTTACTCCGAGTCGCGTTTTGAGTTCAAAGCTTTTTTCCCCCAAACCGCCGGAAAAAGGTTCATTGAGGATTAATGGAGCGTATTTGTCAAAGACTCGACAAGCAACAGAACAATGTTTTGACATTGGCGACAAAATACGGGCATGCTGAATGACCGAAACCGGCTCCGCGCAATGCCGTACCCAGGAATGCGGAATGACCGAGCCTCGGGGAAAACCAATGAAGGAAGCCGGCTGAGCACGGAAAAATTCTGCCCAACCCCAGGTTTTTCCCGTGGTCGATGCGGGTCTTCGAGAGGAAACGGGGAGAATCCCCCAGGCCGCTCACGAAAAATTGGCGCTTTTCTTGCTTCGATGCCTTCAAGCCCAGCTGACCGTGAGCCTCCATCCCGAGGATCGCTCTATGCCAAACCCTGACCGCACC
>CAZYXS010000223.1:0-3814 GCA_964650955.1 uncultured Desulfuromonadales bacterium
ACCACCTCTCCGGCAGCAATCTGATTGCAGAGGTTTTCCGGCAGGATATGGATCTTTTGGGGCATGGCGGATCTCGTCGGCGGGGCGATCAGGCCCCTGGAAAAGCAACGGCCGGTCAAACCGGCCGCAACGTTCGAAAGAGAGCCTGCAGTAGGCAGGTCAGAATTTCTGTTCCAGGCGGTCGAGCATGTTCTCGATTTCGTCCAGTTCCCCTTCGGTCTGGGCCGTATCCAAAGTGGCGGTGGGCTGCCTGAGCAGGCCCAGGTCACCGGCGACGCTGTAGACCACCTTTATGGACACTTCGGGCATCTTGCGGAGGAAGGCCTCAAACAGGCAGTTGTCGCAGATGGTATTGATCAGCCGGGGCACCCCGCCGGAATAGCCGTGAATAGCGGGAATGGCATCGGAGGAAAACAGCATCCGCTTGGCGCCGCTCACCCGCAACCGGTGCTTGACGTAGGACGCGGTGGTCTCCACCGACAAAGAGCGCAGCTGAAACCGCACCGCCACCCGCTGGGCCAAAGGTTCATCCAGACGCAGGCAGTCGTCCACCTCGGGCAAACCGAAGAAGACGATGTTGAGGAGCTTTTTCCCGGGAATCTCCAGATTCAGCAGTCCGCGGAACTCTTCCATCAGCTCCCGGGTCTGCAGCATCTGCGCCTCGTCGATGAGCACCACGGCTTTGCGCCCCGATGCCTCGATGGCCAACAACCGCTCGTAGAGTTGTTTGAGAAGGGTCAGGCGATCGGCGGCCGGGGCTTCGACCCCCAGTTGCATGGAAATGCGGGTGAGAATCCATTCCGGGGTGATGCCCGAATGGACCATGACCAGCAGGGACGACTCGTAGCGGTCCTCCGGCAGGTTGTCGAGCATGCGGCGGGCCAGGGTGGTCTTGCCGGTACCGACACCGCCGATGAGCACCGCCAAACCCTTGTTGGAGTCGACGGCATACATCAGCCTCACCAGGGCCTGGCTGTGCTGTTCGCTGTCGTAATAGAAACGGGCGTCCGGCGCGTTGGAGAAGGGCTCGCGGTCCAGTCCGAAATGTTCGGCATAGCTCATACACTGCCCCTGTAACTTGGCCGTTTAGACGTAGGAAACCCGGTCCTTGTTCCCCTTGGCACCGGGAGATTGGTCATTGCCGGAAACGCCGAGACGTTTTTTCAGGGTCTGCAGCCGATCTCCGATATTGCGATAGAACAGGTCGATGTCGGCCACCTGCTGAAAGGTTTCATGGGCTTCGTCCAGCCGCCCGCGGTTTTCCAGCAGAACTCCCAATTCATAGAGCAGGGACATGCGCTCGTCGGAACTCAACTTGCGATCGCCGAGGCCGGCCTTGAAGGTCGCCTCCGCGGCATCGAACCGCCCCAGGTCGACCTGGCACATCCCCTTGAGGGTCAGGCAGTCGATTTTCCGCGAAGGGTGGCGCATGGCATAGTCGAATTCGGCGACGGCGTCCTCGAAGAGCCCCATCTCTTTGTAGGCGATCCCGAGGTTGTAGTGGGACTCCACGTCGTTCTCGTCGATCTGCGGTTCGATGCCGCGCCCCTCGGTGACCACGCCGTCAACCCGGAAGCGCCCGGATTTGTTGTCGCTGGCCTTGTCGAGGTCGTCGTCCTTGCTGATCTCGGCGGCCAGATCGTAGAAATCACCTGTCGGAGCGGGTTTGCGCCGGCGCACCTCATCGAGCAGTTCCTTGGCCCGCTCCTGGTTCGGCAGGGCCTCGAGAACATTCAGGCAGAGATGCTCCGCCTCGCCGAACAACCCTTGCTGCAGGTAGAACTCCGCCTCTTCCAACTCCACCGGAAGAGCCTTGGCTTCCTCCCCGCCAGACTCAACGAAGGGTTCCAGTTCGAGTTCCAGCAACTGGTCAAGGCTTTCCTCCGGAACCGCGAAGGAGTTGGCCCCGTAAACCCCCTGGGTCACGGCGTCCCCCATCTCCGAAGACAGCTCGAGGTCCGCGCTGCCCTCCATTTCCGCTGCCGGTTCGCCGCTGTCCTCCAACTGGCTGTCGAGAGGATCATCGAGGGGATCGCCGAAATCAAAGTCGAGATCCAGGTCCAATTCCTGTTCGACGGGACTGGCAACAACCGATTCCGCAACGGCAGCAGGGGCTCCACTCTCCTCAAGGAATTCGAGGGGAATTTCCTCGGGCCCGGAGGGCTCCTCGAAAGAGAGGCTTTCCGGCGAGAAATCCTCCAGTTCCAGATCGGCTCCGGCCTCTTCCAGCAGGGAGCCGCCCAGGGTTTCCTCGGCAGTCGAGGGGGGCGCTGGAGCAACTGGAACCGGGGCATCGGGGGAAGCTGCCATGAGCTGGAACAGTTTCTCCCCTTCACCCGTCAGCTCGTAGATAGTAGACAGGGTCTTGTAGACCCTCCCGTCGCCTGGAAGCAGTTCCTGCAGCTTTTCGTAGAATCCTTTGAGGCCGGTGAGCTTTTTTTCCTTGAGGAAGCGCTCCCGATGCTGTTCCAGAATGTCCAGGGCACCACTGGCGGCGCCGGTATCCAGGCAGGACTGGGCGTACTGTTGCACTGCGTCGAGATCGCCGGGCTGCTGTTTGAGCAGGGCCTGCAAAATCTCCCGCTGCCGCAGAAACTCACCTCCGGTCTGATGCGCCTTGGCAAGCGCCCGCAGTACGGCCGGATCGTTAGGGTGGCGGGTCTGTTCGGCCTTGAGCAGGGTCGTTCCCTTGGCGATATCCCCTTTGCGGATCCATGCCAGGGCGTGCCCGAGGTTGAGTTCGACGGAGGCGGGCAGCATGGGGAGAAAAATCTCGTAAAGTTTGATGACCTTTGCGAAATCTTCCTTCTGCTCGAGAAGATGGAGAATTTCCTTGAATTCGACCAGGGCCTTGTCGGACAGCTGGCTCTGCGCGTAGCTTTCGGCGATCTTGACCCGAATATTGAGGTTGTCCGGACCCAACTCCTTCATTTTCTGCAGGACGTTGATGGCCTCGGGCATCATCCTTTGCTGTTCGTAGTACCCGACCAGGTTCTTGTATTCGGCCATGGCATTGCCGACCAGACCCTGCTTTTCATTCAACTCGGCCAGGCGGTGGTAGATCTTGACCTGGGCCGGGTCGATTTTCTGCATCTGTTTGTAGACCGCGATGGCCTTGAGATAAAAACCGTTCTCAGCGTAAAACTTGGCCACCGCCTCGTACTCGGTCAACGCCTCCTCGTTCATCCGCGCACGGCAGAGCAGATCCCCCAGTTTCTGGCGGATCCGCACGTCCCTCGGGTCACCCTGGACAATCTTCTGATAGTCCCTGATGGCCTTGAGCAACTGCCCTTTTTCGAGATTTTTCTGCGCAGATTCGAGCAGTTTGTCTTTGGTCGACAAAAGCGTCATCCCTTACGAAAAAGTAAAAACGGGTAGTTTTTGAATGTAGCGTAATACCGGAAGAACTGTCAAGATTAAAGGTATTTGCAGATAATTAACCAAGCGGGGTGGTATTTTGCGCTGCACCCCTCATAATGACTTGAGCCTGGCAACTTCCTGGCGACTGAGAAGTCGGTATTGCCCAGGCTGCAGATCCCCCAGAGTCAGGAAGGCCAGGCGGACCCGCTTCAGGCGGCTGACAGCCAGGCCAACCGCCTCGCACATGCGCCGCACCTGGCGGTTGCGCCCCTCATGGATGGTGATCTCGAACCAGCTGTGCTGCCCCACCGTGCGTGCCCGGTCGACCCGGGCGGGAGCGGTCAGGCCGTCCTCGAGCTTCACGCCCTGTTCCAGTTGCCGGCGGGCGGCCTCGTCCAGGGTTCCGCGGACCCGCACCAGGTAAGTTTTGTCGACCTGGTGGCGGGGGTGGGCC
>CAZYXS010000224.1:0-3792 GCA_964650955.1 uncultured Desulfuromonadales bacterium
GCCTGCCGTTCACCAACCAAACCACCGTGGCCTTTGATAGATCAAAGCCCGTTGCAATCAACCCGACTGCAGAGCCGCGTACAATTTCTTGCGGAGTTACTTCAAGAAAATACGCGCCTTCCCCACCCGGAGAAACAGCGCCTGCAGCGGAGGATTTCCGCGTGGCTTGCCCTGGATCACAGGAAAGGAAAAGGGATGTTGACAGAAGGGCAATTATGACAAGATAGCGATTTCTCATTGTCGGATTAAAGCAGTAAGGGATCAATACTGATACAATATCTGGAGTTTTGCCTTTTCCTGGGAATTAGCGCTGTTCTCGGTCAGCACTTCTATGGTATACAGGTTCGGAATGCCCGCCACCTCGATCGTCTCACCCTGGTTGTTCACCACCCCGGCGCCGCGAAGTCCTGCGTCATTGCCCACGGGGCTTCCCGAGACCGTATCCGCTATCCGTGCGTATACGTCGTATTGAATTCCTGAGCCGATCCTGAATTTCATGTCATAGGTGGAGGCCACGGTCGGATCAATGGTAAGCGTCTTTACCAGGCCGCATTCAGCTGACCAGGTGGAGAATGATGCCCGCAGCTTTGTCTGAAGGCCCTCATAATCCAGTCCTGCGTCATTACCTTTGCATTCCGGGGCAGTCGTAATGGCAGCAGTAATGCCCGCGCCCGCTGCGTTCATCGCCGTAAAGAGGCCCTCAATGTCGGTAAAGTCCTTGTCCTTCATGGAAACGACCTGCAGAACTATGTCCTTGCCGCCCATACCCGCTTCAAGGGCAGTTTTATACCGCTTCTGGACCCCCGACACCTGCGTGCCTACGGTAACCAGATATATCAGCGTCGTCATCAGGGCCAGCCCGATGGCAGACAGCACCAGCACCATCACCAAGGCAATGCCCTTTTGATTGCCCTGTGCGGAAAAGGAATTGCGCGTTAGAAATCTATGCTTGCTGATATTCTTCATAGTGCCGTCCTTTAGCCTCTTCCACCCGTCCAACCCTCGTGTCTTCTTGCGTTCCTTACCTGGTCAACATCCGGCATCATGCCTTACTTCAGGTTCTTCGGCTTGACGATCAGGGTATAAAGTTTCCAGCGGTAGTTGACGTCGGCGCCAAGGCCGAAATCCCTGCCCGCGCCTATGCCCGCATCGCCCACGCGGATGTTCGTCACGGGATGGATATAGTTTTTGTCTTTCTGGCCTTCATGGGCGAGGATGTATACGCGGACCTCTTTCACCTGGTTGCGTATCTCCTCGGCTGTAAGATCCAGCCCGGACGTGCTGTCGGTCAGGACATCCGTCACAGAGTCTATCTCACCGTTGCCATCCCTGTCGAGCCGGAACGCAACCTGCATATCGGCGACGCAGTCGAGCAAGGGAAGCGGAAAGGCGCGCGTGCCATCGGTCTGGCTGATGGTTCCCTTGAAAAGAATGCCCGCCTTCGGCGCGCACCGGTCCGGCACCGTTGTCGATCCTGTGCGATCAAGGATATAGTAATCAGCCCTGTTAAAGGGCATCCGAAGCGTCGCGTCATCAATGCCGTATATGAAATTATAGCCCGTCGTCGGCGCAAAGCTCGACGTGTCGGAATAGGTGACCTTCCAATTTCCGCTGGAATCCACCAGTGCCCGCCGGTTTCCGTCGTCGGTTCCGGGAGCGATGACAACGACCCGGTCAGTGCTGACCAGGTCCTCGCCGGCAGCCTCCCAGGACTTCCTCACATTGTCTCTGTCAACATAGGTCCATTTCTGAGATGCGTTGCTGCGCGCCACGTTCGTCGCCTTGATGACCAGCACATCGGACCCATTGACCCCGGCACCGCCTCCGCTCACCAGCGCCCGGGGAGGATTCATGGGAGCTGATGCTGTCTCATCATTATATACCGACGCATTGACGCCCTCCGCTTCCTCATATACGGTGGACGCCGACAGCCTCCAGGGCAGGCCGAAGCCCGCATTCTCAATGTCCTGCCGGAGCATCTCAAGCCCGATGATGCCTTCGATGTTCGACTCGGCTATCTTGCCCTGCTGCTTGAACTGCGTGAGCGTCGACGTGAACATCTGGACCACGCCGGCCATGACCAGGCCGAATATGGCCATCACGACGATCAATTCCACCAGCGTAAAACCGCTTTCGCGCCTCATGTGTTCCTCCTGCGGATGGACGTGATGCTGTGGGTGGAGGATTTGCCCTTGTAGGTCCAGGTCACCGTTACGGTCACCTGCTTTGCGTCCGCTGAAATATCGCGCACAACTCTTCGAACCGCATAGGAAACGGACCCAGCCCGGTGCTTGCGCTCGACCGTCGGCTCCGCGGCGCCGGCGGCCCCTGTGTCGGTCAGACTGGCAAAAGGAATGTTCCTGATCTGGTTCATCGTCCCCTCTGCCACGCCGCCGGCCTCGTCGCGCAGCGAGTTCGCAACATTTGTGTGAATGCTCAGGGCCGAGGTCTGCAGCATGGCCAGGGCCGCGATGAGCAGCACCACCATGGCTATCAGGACCTCGACAAGTGTCATGCCCTTGTTATCTCGAAATGCAGTCAGTCCCATTATATCTCCCCACTCTGATCCGCGTTGTATGAAATACGATACAGTCGACAGCGGCGGAAACGCCTCCAGTATTGAAGAGGATTTTGTCAGGAGCACTAACCAGCCCGCGGGAATCCAGTAAGATGGTTCCTGTCCACGCAGAAGTGAACTTCAGCGGCTTTTTCGGGTGGCTTGTGTCCCCTGCATCAGGCGCATTTCCTCCGGACTCGTTCGTGTCCTCTGCCAGCGTGTAGCCGTCCGCCGCCACCGTCACAAATCTGGCCGTATTCTTCTGCAATGCCTGGGCCCGGGCATCCAGAAGGTCCACGTGCATGGTGCGCACCTGGGACTCGAGATTATACTTCTGGCGCCACGTATTATACGCAATACCCGCTATGGACATCAATACGCCCACGATGGTAATGACCATCAGCATTTCCGTCAAGGTGAAGCCGTTCCGCTTCATGGGCCGCCCCAGCGTTCCGTCCGAAGTGAAGGCCATTATCGCTCCTTGATATGCACGGTCTTGTTCACGGCGCTCCGCGGCGCGATGATGCCGCCGCCCGGTCCCGGAGGCGCCCCAGGCCCCACGTCGCCCCTTCTGCCCTGCTTTCCGGTGAATGCATCTTTCAGGTTCACCTGCACGATCTGGCCTTTTGAGAGCTGAATGACGAGCGTGCCGAGCAGCAGATCGGCGGCGGAACCGCCGGTGTCGTATTTCAGGCCCCAGATAAAGGTCCTGCCGGTCAGGGCGCATTCATCGTCATAGGGCTTATAGGTCGTAAAGAACACCACACCCGTGCCACCGGCCGAGGGATCGGTAATGACGCGTTCGGCATTGTAGGCCCGCTCCAACTCAGGCGCATGGATCGCAAGACCGGCGCTGTCGAGTGAAATGTACCATCCGTAGTAGTTTGCGGCCGTCGGGTTTGAAACTGCATTCGTTGCATCGGTCACGTCTACAAGATCGCTCCGCGTCCTGGTCGTGGTGCACCCCCGGTCGATGCCTGTTTCGCCGAAGCAGGGGTCCTTCATGCCGAGGAGATGGCGCTGGCCTGCGCCGTCGTCGGCGCTGCCGCTCTTTTCAAAGAAATACCTGCCGGTCCCGAAGAAGAGCCAGAGCGTTTTTGTTTCCGAGTTCAGCAGCTTGCGCACCGACGCAGTCACCGGCCCGATGCCGACTATGACCGTGCTCACGGTCCAGTCAGCGGGATTCACGCTTTCCTTGTTCGACGCGTCCTTGGTTACGAGCCGCAGCACGCCGC
>CAZYXS010000225.1:0-3702 GCA_964650955.1 uncultured Desulfuromonadales bacterium
GTCGCCGCTGCTCGAGGCGGCGGGGTTCCACGCGGAGCTGCGCCCGGCCCTCTCCGGCGCGACCTGGGTCTGCGGGACGTCGTCGCGGCAGGTGGAAGGGCTCGCCCGGCTCGACCCCCGCGCCCTCGCCCGGGAGGTGGCCGAACGGAGCCGCTCCGGCGACGTGGCGATCGTCTTCGGGGAGGAGCGGCGCGGGCTCTCCGACGCGGACCTGCGGACCTGCCAGGCGCTCTGCACGATCCCGACGTCGCCCGAGTACGACTCGATGAACCTCGCCCAGGCGGTGGCGGTGATCGCCTACGAGGTGGCGACCGTTCCGGGCGGCGAGGCGCAGGGCGCCGCGAGGGGGGACCCGGCCCGCCACGAGACGGTGGAGGCGCTCTGGGACCGGACCCGCGCGCTCCTGTCGGCCGCGGGGTACCTGAACCCGCAGAATCCGGAGCTCGTCCTCACGGAGCTGAGGCGTGTGCTCGCGCGCGCCGAGCCGACGCAGCGCGAGGTGGAGCTGCTCGCGGCTGCCGTGAAGGCGCTCGAGCGGATGCTCCGCGAGCGCGGCTGACCGGGCCCGGCGCCTAGGAGGCGGCCGGGGCCTCGGCCGCGGCCGGACCGGGAGCGGCGGCAGCCGCGCCCTGGTTCTTCTTCCGGGCCTTCTTCCAGGCGTCGAAGTGCTCCTGGCAGAGGCCGTGGCCGGCGACCTTCTTCTTGCACTCGGGCTTCGAGCAGGTCACGTACCGGCCCGGGCGCCCCTCGAGCTCGCCGCGGCGCCACTTCCCGTAGTGGAAGAAGCAGAGCCCCTTCGCGCGGTAGGCGCGCTTGCACCCGGCGACGGTGCAGGTCTTCTTGCCGCCGCCCTTCGCCGCGGGCGCCTTCTTCTTCGTCTTCTGGGTCTTCTTCGCGTCGGCCATGGAGGGGGATTTGATAGCAGGGGGGCGGAGGGCGGTCAATCGGCCCCTCACCCCATCGGCCCCTCACCCCACCGCCGCCGCCACGAGCCGGGCGAGCGGGCGCGGGTCCCGGGCGGAGAGCCGGAGGAGCGCGCGGCGGAGGCTCGGCCGGCGCACGGCCGCGAGGAGGGCGAGGGTGGACCAGGCGTAGGGGCGCCACCGGCGGCGCCAGGCCCGCTCGTACGGGAGGAGCGCCTCCCGCGTCGCGCCTCCCTGGAGCGCCTCGGGGACGATCGCGGCGAGGTCGAGCGCGCAGCGGAGGCCGATCGAGAGCCCCTCGCCGGAGAGGGCGTCGATGGCGCCGGCGGCGTCCCCGAGGAGGACGAGCCGGTCCCTCACCCGGGCGCGCGCGGTGCGCCGGAGCGGCCCCGCCCCGAGGTCGTCCGAGAGCACCCTCGCGCCGCGGAGCCGCGCCTCGAGCTCCGGGAAGCGGGCGAGCATCGCGTCCCACCCGCCGGGCGCCGGCCGCTCGAACAGGAAGGCGACGCCGAGCCGGCCGCTCCCCGCGGGGGTGAGGTAGGCCTCGAGCCCGTCGCCGAGGTGGACCTCCACGCCGCGGGCGGAGGGCTCCACGGCGAGGTGGCGCCGGAGGCCGTAGCGGCGTGGGCCGCGGGGCTCGACGTCGAGCCCCTCGCGCCGCCGGATCGGCGAGGCGAGCCCGTCCGCGGCGACGAGGAGGCGCGCGCGGGCCTCTCCTCCCCCGTGGCGTACGAGGACCTCGTCCTCCCGGCGCTCGTGTCCCTCCACCCCGGAGCGGACGACCTCCGCACCGGCCGCGCGGGCCCGCGCGAGGAGGGCCGCCGAGAGGGCGGTCCTCCGGACGCCGAGCCCTCCCGGGGCGGGGAGCTCGATCTCCACCGAGGGGCCCTCGACGTCGGTCCAGCGGAGCGTGCGGATGGGGGAGGCCTCGGCCGGGCCGAGCGCGTCCCGGACCCCGAGCGCCTCGAGCGCCGCGACGCCGCCGGGGAGGATCCCCTCGCCGCAGGCCTTGTCGGCGGGGAGCGCCCGCGCCTCGAGGACGAGGACGTCGAGCCCCCGCGCCGCCGCGGCCGCCGCGAAGGCGAGGCCGACGGGGCCGCCGCCGGCGACGGCGACGTCGCGCGTGCGGCTCACGGGCCCCTCCACCTCGTCGCGATCGCATCGGGGCGCCGCTCGTTCACGACTTCCTCCCGAGCGAGGCGACGAGGACGCGGAGGCGCGAGCGGGCCGCCTGGACCGCGACGCCGAGCGTCCCGGCGCGCGGCGGCCCGAGCGTGCCGTCCTGGAAGCGCCGGAGGGCTTCCCGGCGCCGGAGCTTCCCGGAGGAGGTGCGGGGCAGCGAGCCCGCGGCGAGGACGCGGACGGTGTGCGGCGAGAGCCCGGTCCGCTCCGTGAGCGCCCGGCCCACCTCCGCCTCGAGCGCCCCGTCCTCCGCGGGGTCGCGATCGCGCGCCCGCTCGACGAGGACGAGGAGCGCCTCGCCCCCCTCCGGCGGCTCGTGGCCGAGCGCGACGGCCGCGCCCGGCCGGAGCCCGGGGAGCCCCGCGAGCGCCGCCTCGAACTCCTCCGGCGCGTGGTTCGCGCCGCGCACGATGACGAGATCCTTCTCGCGGCCGTGGACGTGGAGGGCTCCCGCGTGGACGAAGCCGAGGTCGCCCGTGTCGAGCCAGCCGCCGGGCAGGGCGCGGGCGGTCGCGGCCGGGTCTCCGACGTACTCCCGGAGGAGCGAGGGGCCGCGGACGAAGATCCGGCCGACCCGGTCCTCCCCGGCGAGCGAGCCGTCCTCCCGCCGGATCTCCACCTCGACGCCCGGGATGGGCGTCCCGACCGGCACCACCTCGCGGAGGCCCGCCCGCGACCCGCCGTTCCCGTCCCCGTCCGCTCTCATGGCCGTGGTCACTCGCGTCGAGCCTCGGCGTTCGCCCTTCGACAGGCTCAGGGTGAACGGATCCCTTCCTGTCCGCTCGTCGTGACCCCTGGGTACCGCCAGCACCTCGCCCCGCGCGAGCGCGGCGGCGTCGAGCACGAGCCCCCGGAGCGGGCCGCCCGGCGCGGCGAAGGTCACGGCCAGCGTCGCCTCGGAGAGGCCGTAGACCGGGACGAGCGCGCGGGGGTCGAGGCCGTGAGGAGCGAAGCGCGCGGCGAAGCGCCGGAGCGCGTCGCCGGAGACGGGCTCGGCGCCGTCGAGGAGGAAGCGGAGCGGGGCGAGGGAGTGGCCGGCGAGCTCCTCGTCCCGGACGCGGCCGGCGCAGTAGGCGAAGGCGAAGCTCGGCGCGACCGAGATCGTCGCCCGGTGGCGGGCGGCGGCGCGGAGCCAGAGGGCGGGCCGCGCGAGGAAGTGCTCGGGCGGGAGGAGGACGAGCGGCCCCGGGTAGCTCATCGCCCCGAGGAGCCCGCCGACGAGCCCCATGTCGTGGTAGAGCGGCAGCCACGAGCAGAGGACGTCCTCGGCGCCGGGCCGGACGAGCGCGGTGAGGGCGTCCACCTGGGCCTGGAGCGCCGCGTGGGTGAGGGCGACCGGCTTCGGGTCCACCGTCGAGCCCGAGGAGAACTGGACGAGGCCGAGGTCCGCGGGGGCGGGGAAGCGGCGGAGCTCGTCCGCGCCGGAGAGGAGGGCCGCGGCGTCGAGGAGCCCGAGGTCCGGACGCGCGAGGGCGACGGGCTCCGCGAGGAGGCGGCGGGAGCCGCCGGCGGAGACGATCGCGCGGGCCCCGGAGACGCGGAGCATCCGGGCCGTGGAGGCGATCCACTCGTCGAGCCGGCCGAGCCGGACGGGGGG
>CAZYXS010000226.1:0-3702 GCA_964650955.1 uncultured Desulfuromonadales bacterium
GGTGGGTCAATTTTCAGCGGGAAAAGTGGGTCAGTTTTCAGCGGGAATTTTCAAAACCTCCTATGATTGAAATGATGATTACGTTTGCGCATATTGGAATCGCTGAAAATGCGGCACGGGCCGCCGTTGCGCAAACGCAATGGGGTTAGACCGACGAACCCGTGCCGATGAGCCGGCAGGCGGCAGTGTCACCTGTCGCTTGCCGGTGTTGTTACCCTCATACTGGCACCCTCCTTTCTTACTTGATGAGTATGATTCTGATGACCTTGATTTGTCCGGTAGATTGGAGCTTCGCAATATAAGTTCCGCTACTGTACCCCGCCGCATTCCATGTAACCGACCATGTACCAGCCTGCATCATTTCATCAAGCAACGTGGCAACCGTACGGCCAAGAGCATCATATAGCACTAGTGTTGCTCTGCCTGTGCTCGGCAAGTTGAACGTCACATTGGTTGATGAATTGAACGGATTGGGATAATTTTAAAAGAGTACAAATTCATCGGGCAAGGGGTCTTCCTGTCTTACAGAAACAATCTAACCCCACTGCACACCGTCAACGATTGCACCGGACAGATACCAGATATCCGATGGCTCAATGTCCCATCGGACAAGGCCGAAGTTGCTTGCGAGGTAGCGAGTGCCATACCAAAGGCTGTCACCAAGCTCAAACCTCTGCCAATAATCGATTTTCTTGATCGTGGCAGGTTGGCCAAATACGCTTTCGGGATAAATGTCAACGACGCGAGCACTGTCGTAGGGCGGCGGCATGGGGTTGACACGCCAGCATTGACCGATCGTTGCAGCAAGGCTGTATTCGTGGCGCACGCGTGTCAGGGAATCACCAGACACTTCCCAAACATTGAAAGACGATTCGATCTCGTACACGCCGCCACCTATTCCTTGAATGATGTACCAGATAAAGACACTTCCGTTCGCTCCAGTGGAGTCACGGACAAAGCGAATGGTGGAGACAATCTGTTGCGTGAACTGAGAGCGATATTGCCAAATGTTCCCCATGTGGTGGGGGAAGAACGAATCAGGCGACTGTGCAGTACCAGTGGAATAAAGCAATGCCATGAAAAGAAAATGCCGAGGTATCGCATGTGCGTTCATCTGTATAATTCTCCTTTCTGTTTCATGGGTGGGCAATTTCACATAACTACAGTAATAATGCACATTATTGCACCGATCTTCGAAAGGTATTAACTGTAATTACTCTTCTATTTTAACTATCATTTATATAATATATTTAATTTCAGAATCATTCACACCATCCGCTTGAATACTTACCTATCCAACCATATTTAAACTTAGAACGTTTTACGTCTCAAGCATAATATAATTTTTTTATATCTTTCTGTCAAGAATATTTTTAGTATAAAATCAGAATGACTATACGCTTAATTATATTTATTGGAAAATTACAATTGCAATTCACACTCATTTCAATTATATTTTAAAAGTTATTTTGCGTTAACCGATAAGAATTTATCCTATCAAAAAAAGGACCAACGAAAATGAAAATTCATGAATATCAGGGGAAAGAATTATTGCGAAAATTCAATGTTCCCACACCCAAAGGCAAAGTTGCATTTAGTGTAGATGAAGCCGTCAAAATTGCACAAGAGATTGGTGGAAGTGTCTGGGTTGTAAAAGCTCAGATACATGCAGGCGGCAGAGGGAAGGGGGGTGGTGTTAAAGTTGCAAAAAGTTTGGAAGAAGTAAAGCAATTTGCTTCTCAAATTTTTGGGATGCAGCTTGTAACACATCAAACCGGACCGGAAGGGAGACTTGTAAAACGTTTATTAATAGAAGAGGGAATCGATATTGCCAGGGAATTATATTTAGGAGTCACGCTTGACCGGGTGTGCGGACAGAATGTAGTGATGGCTTCAACCGAGGGGGGAGTTGAAATAGAAAAAGTTGCCGCTGAAACTCCTGAGTTGATTTTCAAGGAATGGGTAGATCCGAAAATCGGATTTGGCGAATTTCAGTCAAGAAAACTCGCATTTGCTTTAAAATTGGAAGGCAACGCATTTAAAAATGGCGTTATGTTCCTGCTGGCTTTATATAAAGCTTACGAAGCATTGGATGCATCCCTTGCGGAAATTAATCCCCTTGTCATTACGAAAAGCGGAGATGTAATTGCTCTTGACGCAAAAATGAACTTCGACGACAATGCGATTTTCCGTCATCCCGAAATTCTTGAATTGAGAGATCTCGATGAAGAAGAACCGTTGGAAATTGAAGCATCGAAATACAATTTAAATTATATTAAATTAGACGGAAATGTCGGCTGTATGGTTAATGGGGCAGGACTCGCTATGGCGACTATGGATATAATAAAATTGGCAGGCGGCGAACCGGCAAACTTTCTTGATGTTGGAGGAACTGCAAATGCGGAAACAGTTGAAAACGGTTTTAAAATTATTTTAGCTGATAATAATGTGAAAGCGGTTTTGATCAATATATTTGGCGGTATTGTCAGGTGCGATAGAGTAGCTACCGGTGTTGTGGAAGCTGCAAAAAAAGTAAACGTTAATATACCGATTGTTGTCAGATTAGCCGGAACGAACGCGGAAGAAGCAGCGGTAATTCTTAAGAATTCGGGCTTAAATTTTTCAGTCGCTCAAAGCCTGAAAGAAGCCGCCGAAAAAGTAACAAATGCGATTTCAGTCAATTAATTCGATATAAGGATTTTTTATGAGGAAAAAAGTAATTGCTGGAAACTGGAAAATGAATAAAGATATTCATGAAACAATTACTCTAGCGACAGAAATAAAAGAAAGAATGAATGGAATTCCATCTGATGTAGAAGTTGTGCTATGTCCATCGTTCACATCTTTGGTTGTCGCAAGCGGACTTATTAAAGGATCGCAAATTAAACTGGGTGCGCAAAATATGTATCACCAAAATGACGGTGCATATACAGGCGAGGTATCATCCGGGATGTTAAAATCAGTCGGGTGTGAATATGTTATTCTCGGACATTCCGAAAGGCGACAATATTTTAAAGAAAGCAATGACTTCATAAATTTAAAAGTAAAACAAGCTCTGATAAATAATTTAATTCCAATCTTATGCGTAGGCGAAACGCTGGAAGAACGTGTTGCGGGTGTTACCGACCAGATTGTTACCACACAGATAAAAGGCTGTCTCGCAGGATTGAGTGAAAATGAAATATCCGGAATTATTATTGCATATGAACCGGTTTGGGCTATCGGAACCGGGAAAACGGCAACTCCCGAACAAGCTAACCAGGTTCATAAAATGATCAGGAAACTTATTTCACAAATGTATTCCTGGGCAACTGCAGAAAAAATGATTATTCAATACGGAGGGAGTGTAAACGCTCAAAACGCTCTTGAATTGCTTTCTCAATCCGATATTGACGGAGCTTTGGTGGGAGGGGCATGTTTGAAAGCAGAATCGTTTATTTCAATTGTCGGCTCTGCATCGGAAATTATAAATTCAAAATAAAATTTATTTTATTAATTTTAGTTTTTTTGTTTCAGTGAAAATATTGTCTGAATTATTTTCATCAACTGCCTGCAATCTGTAATAATACGAACCGCTTACAAGTTTATCAAAATTTGCATTAATTTCATAGTATCCCTGATCAATTGTAACATCAATTAGCAATGCGACTTTTTCCCGACTTCGTCACTGGGACACCCAAAGAGCGATAAACTTATATAACC
>CAZYXS010000227.1:0-3687 GCA_964650955.1 uncultured Desulfuromonadales bacterium
TCCGCGCTGCGCCGGGCGAACAGCAAATTTACCCGCCGGTTCCACCAGGTCGAGAAAGCTGGTGAATTGGGAGAACACCAGGGCGCTGTGGTCTTCGGCACGCAACTCTTCGAGATGGTCGCACAGGGCGGCGATCTTCGGTGAGGCGGCGGTCTTGGCCTTGCCACCGCCCAGGCGCGGGTCGAGGCACAGGCGGCGCAGACGGGTGAGGGCGGCCAGGGCGGTGATGCGGGCCTGGGCCTGGTTTTGCTCCCGCCAGGCGGCGGCGACCTCGGCGCGTACCGCGGCGACGGTGTTCTGGTAGAGGATTCGCTGCTCGTCGCTCAAATCCAGGTGCAGGTCGATTTCCACCTTGTCGGGGAGTTCGGCGGCGATTTTTTCTTTGGTCCGGCGCAGCACGAAGGGGCGGGTGCGGGCGATGAGCTGGCTCAGTTCGCTCTGTTGGACCTCGCCGCGGCCGTTGCCGAAGCGCCGGTAGGGGCCGAGCAGGCCGGGCAGGGTCAAGTCGATGATCGACCAGTATTCGCCCAGGTGGTTTTCCACCGGGGTGCCGGTCAGGGCCAGTTTGAAAACGCCCTGCAGCCGCCGCACGGCGCCGGTCACCGCGGCCTGGACGTTTTTCACCGCCTGGGCCTCGTCGAAGATGATGACGTGGAAGGCCAGGGCGCTGAGCGCTTCGATGTCGCGGCGCACGAGCTCGTAGCTGGTGAGCACGATGTCGGCGGCGGAAAAATCGGTGGAGCGCTCCTGGCCGCGGTAGGTCAGGGTGCGCAGCTCGGGGGCGAAGCGGGCGATCTCGCTGTCCCAGTTGAACAACAGGCTGGGCGGGACCACCACCAGATGGGGGATGCCGGTGGCGCGCGGGGCGATCTGGCCCTGGTGCAAGGCCGCCAGCAGGCTGATCGCCTGGATGGTTTTGCCCAGGCCCATGTCGTCGGCCAGGCAGGCGCCGAACTTGTGGCGGTAAAGAAAGGCCAGCCACTCGTAGCCGCGCCGCTGGTAGCCGCGCAGTGTGGCCTGCAGGCGTGGCGGCGGGACGCAGGGCAGGCCGTCGAAGTTCTCCAACTGGTTGAGGATGGTTTCGTCCTCGGCGTCAAGGCGCAGGGTGGCGCCGAGCTTGCGCAGAGCGAGCAGGTCGAGGATGTGCAGACGCGGGACGCGCACCAGCTCGTGACGTTTGCGCGGCTTGCCGTCGCCCAGCCCCGCCAGGATGCGCAGGGCCTCGCGGTCGCGGTCGGTAAGCAGGTGCAGTTGGCCCTCGGCGGCGAAAATCCCCTCGGCCAAGGCTTTGCGCCAGAGGGTCTGGTCGAGCAGCGCCCCCTCGCAGCGGATTTCCGGGCGCAGTTCAAACCAGTCGATGTCCTTGGTTTCGCTGCAGACGCGGATGTCGAGGCGAGCGGCACGGGCGGGCTGGCCGCCGAGGCGCAATTCGACACCGAGGGCGCTCAGTTCGGCCAGTAGCGACGGCAGGGCGGCGAGCAGGACCTTGCGCTTGACGCAGAATTCGCCCGGCACCAGGGCGTCGCGCAGGGCCTGATCGCCGAAGCGGCGATAGAGCACTTCCAGCAACTGGGCTTCTCGATCCCGGTCCCGCTGCAGCAGCACCCAGCGGCCGGCGAGGAAATTGAGGTGCCAGCCGGTCTGGGCGTCGCGGGCCAGCAGATTTTGCAGCAGGTTGCGGGCTTCGCTCGCCAGGCTGCGCTGGTGAAAATTCGGGCCGGAGATGGCGCCGCGCAGGATGCGGCTGCGTTCGGTCTTGGTCGCGGCGCGGCGCAGGGCGAAGAAGGTGTCGTAGAGCACCCGGCGGCGCTTGAGGGTGCGCAGGGGCGCCGAGGTGCGGTCGAAGAATTCTTCTGTGAACAGGGCCAGTGCCCGCAAGTCGAGACACAGATTGAGGCTTTCGTAACGGGCCCCGGCGAGCAGTTCCACCTCGTCTTCGTCGTCGAGCTTGACCTCGACATGGTAGTTGGTCAGCAGGGTCGGCGTCACCAGTTGCTGCTGGCCCTCCACCTGCAGCTGGCACTCGTCCAGGGGTGTCTCTTGTCCCTCGGAAAAAAATTCCAGGCCGAGGAAGTTGCGGGGCTCGATGCGTCCGCCCGCGCCCTGCGGCAGGGGCTCGGCGCCGGCCAGCATTTCCGGCCACAGCGACCAGATCTCCGGTGGCCGCACCCGCAGCAGGCGGTCGTGATCGACATCGGCGACCCAGGAGCCCAGCCAGAACAGCCGGCCACCCAGGCGGCTGCCGTCGTCGAGCACCCGGCCGAGATGGAATCCGTCCCGGCGCGCATCCAGCCGCAGCAAGCCCTGGCGGGTCTGGGGCGGAGCGACGCTCAGGGCGCTCAGGCGGCCGTTCTCGGCGCGGACCTGTACCGGCCATTCCAGGCGGCCCTGATCAAGCAGGGCGCACAGCGCTGCGGCGGGGTGGGTCCGCGTCGCCCAGGGCGATTCCACCAGCGGAACGAGCGGCTTGGGGAGTCCGCGGGTGTAGGGCAATACGGGGATGCCGTTGCGGGCGACCTCAAGACTGACCATGCCGTAGCGATCGCTCAGGACGACGGAGAACTGGGCGGGGGGTTTGGGTGGGGGGACGGTTTTTCCTTGGCCCGGCTGCCGGCGGGGTGCCCCGGCCTTGACCAGAAGCGTTTCGCCGCCAGCGAGCAGCCCGGCGCGAATTTTTTCCAGGTGTTCGGGCAGGGCGCGCCAGCCGCTCACCGTCTGGGGATCCAGCGCCTTTTTCAGCGTCAGCAGTACGGCCAGGCGGTGTTCACAGGTGCGCGAAGCACCGCCGCACTCGCAGCGAGCCTCGAGTCGGCTGTTCTGAAGACTCAGGTTGACCTCCAGGACCCGATCGTCCACCACCTCGATGCTCAGCTGGGTCCGTGTCTTGTCCCAGCTCGGCGGCCGCACCGCCTGCTGCTGGCACAGCTGCAGGGCCTTGAACAGTTGCAGCTTGTGGCCGAGGGAATAGAGCGAACCCACGGCCAGTTGCTGCAGGGCGTCGATCAGAGGGGCTTGGCGGGGAGGCGGCATGGGAGTCATAAAGGCTGCAGTGGATCCTGGTTGGGAGGTGTGACGGCCCTGCCGATGACTCTTGGCTGAGGCGGGGCCTAAAGAAGGACGATGCCTGGCGCCACCCTGGTCGATGGCTGCCGCTGGTCACATCTGGGCTCCGGAATGGTCGAAGTAATAGGTGAAGGCCCGGCGGGCATAATCGCTGGCGCGGATGCCGATGAAATCCTGGTGGGCGGCCATGACCGCGATCGCCACTTGCCGCCCACCCTGCCGTTCCCGGGCAAAGCCGACGAACCAGTCGTAGCGCACATCGTTGGTGGCGTTGCTGAGGGAGCCGGTTTTGCCGCCGATCTGCAATCCGGCCAGGATGCGGTCTTTCTGGTAATGGCTGAAGGCCTTGCGGGCGGTGCCGGAATGGATGGTGGTTTCCATCATCTCGACCAGCGCGGCGGCGGCGCGGGCGGAGATCAGGGGGGGGCTGGGGGCCGGCGCAACCCGCCGGTAAAGCTCTTCCCCTTCGCCATTGGCAATCTTCTCGACAATGCTGGGCACCGGCATCTGTCCGCCGTTGAGGATGGTGGCGACGAGCAGGGCGCCATGCAGGGGGGAGAGGGTGGTCTGGCGGTTGAAACCGCTGGCGAGTTCGGCCCAGTTATACGGTTCGTCGCTGACCTG
>CAZYXS010000228.1:0-3661 GCA_964650955.1 uncultured Desulfuromonadales bacterium
AAGATTATACCATTTGCGGTGCCGCTGGGAAGAGATCGCACTCCGAAAAAAAACAAAACCCCTGCGGTCCGGGGCGGGCCACAGGGGTTTTGGCAGGGATGGGCAAGGAATCAGGCTTCCTGGTTCTTGGGAGCCTTGGATGCTTTCTTGCCAGTGGCCTTTTTCGCGGCCGGCTGCTTGGCGGTCGACTTCTTGGCTGCTGCGCGGGCGGCGCGAGCCTTGGCCAGGCCGGCTCCGAGATCCTTTTCCAGGGCCATCTGGCGGCGGGATTCGGAATAGGACTTGGCCGCCAACGGTTGAGTGCGGGGGATGCCGAACTGTTTACGGTATTCGCCGGGCTTCATGCCATGCTCGGTGTTGAGATGGCGGGCCAGGGTGGTCATGGACTTGCCGCACAGCATGCAGGTAATCTTGTCTTTACCAAAGGCCTTGCGCTTGCTGATGACTGGAGTCACTTCCTCTTCGGTGGTAGCGGCCGCTTCGACCGTAGGGGCGACGCCTTTTTCCATGGCGCAAAGGGCCTTGTAGACTTCCTGGATTTCTGCCAGGAGTTCTTCTTTGCTCATCGGGGTGTTGGAGGCGTGAGCCGCAACAATACTGGTCGCCATTTCAAGCAGGGTGGACATGGTGATATCTCCTTCAATAGGGAAATAGTAACTTCAACGACGTCATTCTTATTCCAAAATTCGGTTCATTGCAACCAGTATCGAAAAAAACATGTCGATTTGTAGAATTTCTCTTAAACTGCAACCGTCCAAGGAAAAAAGTAAAAAATCGTTAAGTATGAGACATTGTTTTTTCAAGGCTGAGATTTGATTAAGAGCTGGAACAGGAAGCATGGGTCTGGGGCGACCTGCCTGGGATGTGGTATTATCCAAGAAAAACCATTTATGGCTCCGGAACAGCAAACTGCCAAGAGCAGGGAGACAAACGATGAAAAGCAGCGTGTTCGGTTTGGTGCTACTGGTGGGGCTCTTGGGGGGGCTCTTGGGGGGGGCGGAAATCGCGGTAGGACAACCATCGGCCGACCCGGAGGGGCAGGCCATGGCGGACACTATCCAATACGCCCTTGAATACAACCGGACCAACCAATCCTCTGACTGGGTGAACCCCGATACCGGCAATTCCGGCGGGGTAGTCCCAGTGAAAACCTATGAGGATGGTGGCAAAGGGCCCTGCAGGGAATTCATCACCACCATCGTCATTGGTGGCGAGGAACAGCAGGGATATGGCACAGCATGCCGCCAGCCGGACGGGACCTGGGAACTTGTGGCTCAAACCGAGGTCGAAAGGCCGGTTCCGAAGGCAGTGGCCCAGGCCCCGATCTACATCACCCACCCTCCCCCCAGGTATTATTATTATCCTGCCGAGTTCTACTATCCCTATCGGATTTACCTGAGCTTCGGTTATGTCTATCGCAGTGGCCACGCCTACCGGGGGTCCTATTACCTTGACGGTCACTCTTTCCGACATCGTCACCCCATCCATATTCACCAGAGAAGCTACATCACCCACCACGACCTGCATCGCCATAACTGGTTCGATCATCGTCATCGGAGCCATTGGGTCGACCGTCCCGAGGGGCGCAGGAGTCACAACCGCCTTGAACGTCGGGGGTGGGATGTGGATGTTCGGCACGACCGTGGTCGCGGCCAACGTCGATGACCTCGGTGCCGGATGGAACGGTGCCCTCAATAACACTGTTACAGGACTAAGTTTTGAAGATCATGACATTGTCTCCATAATTAGCGATTCCGTTTTCGCAAATTAGCGACAATAAATTTTTCCTTGAAGACGAAATAAAATATTGTTATATTCATCCGGCCTGACACGCCGGGTGGTCCGGCAAGTCGCCGCTGTTCACGTTATTTCATGGATGAAAAAGGAGAACAGGATGAACCGGATCAAGTTGTTGTGTGCCTTCGCCGCCCTGAGCCTGCTGTTCGTGTCCGTGGCCGTTGCCGGTGAATTCGGCACCTCCGCCGAAGCCAAGGCCATGCTGGAAAAAGCCGTCGCCGCCGTCAAGGCCAACAAGGCCGATGCCCTCGCCAAGTTCGCCAAGGGCGAAGGAGGGTTCAAGGATCGCGACCTTTATCCCTTCTGCGGCGGCCCGGACGGCAACTTTACCGCCCACCCCTCCCTGACCGGCAAAAGCCTTAAAGAATTGAAGGACAAGGCCGGCAAGGCCCTTGGCGAGGAAATCTACGCCAAGGCGGCCGAAGGCAGCATCAGTGAAGTCGCTTACATGTGGCCCCGCCCCGGCTCCAGCGACCCGGTCCAGAAGGTTACCTTCGTCACCAAGGTTGGCGACCAGGTCTGTTGCGTCGGTTATTACAAGTAACCCCCGCCTCTGCAATGCAATGCAAAAAGGGCGCTTCTCCTGCCGGGGAAGCGCCCTCCTCCATGTGTAAACAAAGGGACCGAGTCAGACCAGCAGCATCCGGTCCTGGGAAAAAACCTCCCCCCGCACGGCATAGAACCGTTCGAGCAGATCCTCCACCCGCATCGCAGCCTTTTCCTTTCCAGCCACATCGAGAATGATCTGCCCCTGGTTCAGCATGATCAGGCGATTGCCGAGGCTCAGGGCCTGCCGCATGTTGTGGGTGACCATCAGGGCGGTGAGCTGTTGCTCCTGCACCAGGCGGGCGCTCAGATCGAGGATCTGCTGAGCGGTCTTGGGGTCGAGAGCGGCGGTGTGCTCATCCAGCAGCAGGATTTCCGGCCGCACCAGGGTCGCCATGAGCATGGTCAGGGCTTGCCGCTGGCCACCGGACAGCAGCCCGACGCGGTCCTGCAGGCGGTTTTCCAGGCCCAGGCCGAGGTGCCGAAGCTGGTCCCGGAACAGGTCCCGGTCCTTGGCCTTGACCCCGCGCCCGAGGCCATGGCGGGAACAGCGGCGCAGGGCCAGCGCCAGGTTCTGCTCGATGGAGAGGCTGCCGCAGGTCCCCAGCAGCGGGTCCTGGAAAACCCGGCTGATGTAAGCGGCGCGGCGGTGCTCGGGCCAGGGGGTGATATCCTGCTCATCCACCCTGATACGCCCGGCGTCCAGGCCGTAGGAGCCGGCCAGGCCGTTGAGCAGGGTCGATTTTCCGGCACCGTTGGAACCAATAATGGTGATGAAATCCCCCCGCTCCACTCGCAGGTCGAGGTGGTCGAGAGCCAACACCTGGTTGACGCTGCCGCGGTGAAAGTATTTGACGATCTGTTCCAGGGCGATCATCGGAAACGCAGCCTCCGGCGGACTTTGGGCAGGGTCAGGGCGACGATGACCAGCAGCGCGGTGATCAGGTTGAGGTCGCTGGGGGTGATACTGAAATCGCCCAGGCGAACGCTTAAAGCCAGGGCGATGGCGAGGCGGTAGATGACCGAACCGAGCAGCGCGGCGATGATGGCCCGGGTAATGCTGCGGTCGCCGAAGATGGTTTCCCCCACGATGACCGAGGCCAGGCCCGCGACGATGGTTCCAACCCCCATGTTGACGTCGGCCGCCCCCTGGGACTGGCACAGCAACGCCCCGCTCAGGGCCACCAGGGCATTGGAGAGGCCGATGCCGAAAATCAGGATGTTGTCGGTGTTCACCCCCTGGCTGGTGATCATCTGCCGATTATCCCCGGTGGCGAGCATGGCCAGGCCGAATTCGGTGTGCAGAAACCAGATCAGC
>CAZYXS010000229.1:0-3627 GCA_964650955.1 uncultured Desulfuromonadales bacterium
CTGGCCGCCGGAGAGCTGCCCGGGGCGAAAGTGCATGCGGTCGGCCAAGCCGACCTCGGCCAGCAGTTCCTGAGCCCGCTGCCGCAAAGAGCGGCCGGGGGTGGGGCTGTAGAGCCCGGGGAGGATAACATTCTCCAGGGCCGAGATATACGGCACCAGGTAGAAGCTCTGAAACAGGAAGCCCATCAGGCCGTTGCGCAACCGGCTGAGCCGCTCGTCGGGAAGGACCGCCACATCCTCCCCCTGCAACAGGTAGCGGCCGCCGCTGGGGCGGTCGAGCAGACCGAGGATGTGCAGCAGGGTCGACTTGCCGGAGCCGGAGGTCCCCTGCAGGGCGACGAACTCGCCGGCGGCGATCTCCAGGTCGATCCCCTTGAGCACCGGCACCTCCAGGTCCCCCTGGCGGAAGATTTTGCTCAGCCCCTGCAGGCTGACCAACGGCGCCTCACTCATGGCTTGCCTTTTTTCGCCGCGTTCTTGGGCAGCACCACCTGGGTCGCCACCCGATCCCCCTCCTGGAGCCCTTCCAGGATTTCGCTGTGGCTGACTCCGGTCAGGCCGAGCTTGGGGCTCACCGTGTGGATTTCCTCCCCCGGCCCCTGCACGTACACCACCTGGCGACCGTCCACCCATTTCAATGCGGTATTGGGCAGGGTCAGCACTTCGGCCTGCTCCGCCACCACGATCTGCACCTGGGTGGTCATCTCCGGCCGCAGATCCAGGGCCTGCGCGGGGCTGACATCGACCAGCGCCTGGTAATAGACGATATTGTCGCGGATTTCCGGCTGTGGGTAGATGGTACGCACGTGGCCGGTGAAGACCCGGTCGGGATAGGCGTCGACCCGGAACTCCACCATCTGCCCCGGCCGGACCTGGCCGACATCGGTTTCGTCCACGTAGACCCACATTTCCAGCCGCAGCGGGTCGAGCACCGTGACCAGGTTGGCCACCTGCAGCCCGGCGACGATGGTTTCCCCCTCCTGAGCGGTGACCTGGCTGACCACCCCGGCGATGGGGCTGTAGACCTCGGTGTAGGAGATGCGGATGTCGATGGAGCGCAGGGACGCCTCCGCCGCCCGCACCCGGGCCTCGTCCACCTCCGCCTGCTGGCGCGCCTGCTCCAGTTCCTCTCGGGAAACGAAACCCTCGCCAAAGAGGGCTTGCCGCCGCTGGTGATTGCCCCGGCTGAACTCCGCCTGGGCCCTGGCAGTCGCCAGTTGCGCTCGCGCCTCGGCCTGCTGCGCCCGCAGCTCCCGGTTGTCGATGCGGGCCACCAACTGCCCCTGGGCCACAGTCTCCCCCACCCGCACCAGCATCCGTTCCAGCGTACCGGTGGAACGGGCGCCGACCTTGACCATCGCCCCGACCTGGGCCTTGATGATTCCGGTCTGTTCGAGCACCTGCCGCACCCGCCCGCGCGTTACCGCCTCGGCGGCAAGAATCCGCACCTGCTGGTCATCGCTCCGCTTGGTCCACCAGTAGTAAATTCCGCCGCCAGCCAGAGCCAGCAGCAGTACGCCGATCAGGATTTTTTTCATCGCTCACCATCTGCATCGCAAGAGTTGGAGCCAGGGCTGGAAGCCCGGCGGCCACCGCTTCATTATAGTGCCATCCCGGCAAAGGGGAAGCCTTGAGCTCGACCTTCCCCTTCGACCGATCCATGGCAAGCAGAATTGGCTCGCCGCAACGCCCCCCCAATGATAGACTAGACCGATGACCAGTCCCAGATTGATCATAAACGCCGATGACTTCGGCAGCGGCCCCGGGCGCAATCGCGGAATCGTCGCGGCCTTCGAGAGAGGGCTGGTGACTGAAGCCTCGCTGCTGGCCAACGCACCAGCCTTTGCCGAGGCGACCGCCCTGGCGAAGGGGAGCGGACTCCCGGTGGGAGTCCACCTCAACCTCTCCGAAGGCCAGGCCCTGAGCGGCCCCATTGCCGGTCTGACCGACGCCGCCGGGCGCTTTCGCGGCAAGGCGGCCACCCGCCGCGCCTTTGCCGAAGGGCTCCCGGAGCCGAAAGGGGTGCACAGGGAACTGCAGGCTCAGGTGGAGCGGATCCTGGCCGCGGGCCTGCACCCCAGCCACCTTGACACCCACCAGCACTGGGGCCTGTTTCCCGAGTTGACACCCATGCTGCTGGGCCTGGCGGCTGAGTTCTCTATCCCGGCCCTGCGCCTGCCCCTGCCCATGGAGCCCGCGGCCGCAGACCCGCCCGGCACCCTCGGTCGGGAACTGGACCTCTACCGCCGCCTGGCCCCGGCCATGGCGGCCACCATGGCAGCCGGTGGACTGCACACCCCACAAGGCCTCTATGGCATGCCCCTGTTGAATCGCCTCGACCTGCCTCGGCTGCTGGCGCTGCTCGAGCGCCTCCCCCCGGGAACCTGGGAGCTGATGGTGCATCCTGGCTATCTCGACCGGAACGATCCCTTTGGCGGCCCGGCCCGGGAAATCGAACTGGCCGCACTGACCAGCCCGGAAGCCAAAGCGGCCATTCAGCGCCGGGGCATCCAACTCATCACCTTCGCCGCTCTGCCATGCGCCTGCTGATTCTTACCCCCGAACAATCCCGGGTCGCCGGCAACTGGGTCACCGCCAGCCGTTTTCAGGCCGGCCTGCAGGCCCTCGGCCACCGGGTCGCCATCGTCGAGATAGACCCGACCGCGGCGCTCCCGGAATCGGCTGTTCTCAATCAGCCCCCCGACGCGGCGCTGCTGTTGCACGCCTACCGCAGCGGCCAGCCATGGTTGAAGAGTCCCGCTGCTCAAGCCATCCCTTTTGCAGTCTGCCTGACCGGAACGGACATCCACCAGGGGCTGGATTTGGCCGAACAGCGACCAGTGATTCGAGAAATTCTGCACAAGGCCGGGGCGATCCTCAGCCAGAATCCCCTGACCGTATCCAACCTCGTCACCCGTTTTCCGGAATGGGCTCAGCGCATCCACTACCTGCCCCCCGGCATTCTCCTCGGCAGCGCCCCCTACGACCTGCGCCGCCACCAAGGCATAGCGGCCGAGGCGGTGCTGTTCCTGCACCCGGCCGGGGTTCGCCCGGTCAAGGGGAACCTGGAACTCCTGGACCTTTTCGAACCCGTAGCAGCTGCCAATCCCAATGCCCTGCTGGCCTTTTGCGGCCCGCTTCTCGAACCCGCATATGCCGCCCGGCTTCTCCGGGCCCTGGAGTCCCGTCCCTGGGCTCGCTACCTCGGGGAGATCCCCCCTGCGGCGATGGCCGCGGCGATGCGCCAAAGCGACATCGTCTGCAACAATTCAAGCAGCGAGGGACTTCCCAACAGTCTGCTCGAAGCCGCCAGCCTCGGCCGCCCGATGCTGGTGCGCCGCATCGAAGGAAACCTGGCGGTGGTCCAACCGGGGCGCAATGGCCTCTGCTTCGAGAGTGCCGGCGAATTTCAGTACCAGGCCCGCGCCCTTGCAAACGACCCGGCCTTGCGGAATAGTCTCAGCCATCCCCACCCCGACCTCTACCGGCCCGAAACCGAGGCCGCGACCCTTGCAACCATTTGCCAGAAATTGCTGACAGGAACCGGACCATAGAAAAAGGGCGGCCCGAAAGCCAACGCGTTTGGTTAACGTGTTGAAGCCCTAGCCCGGTTTTAGCCAAAACAGC
>CAZYXS010000230.1:0-3613 GCA_964650955.1 uncultured Desulfuromonadales bacterium
GATATGGACACGGATTTACACGGAAAAACACGGATCAACGAGGCGCGTCTGATGCTTGATCCATGATTCATGATCCCTGATCCATGATCTATATGCACGCTAGCATCCTGCGACTTGTATCCTGAATCCTGCATCCTCTTCCATCATCCTAAAAAAAGCATTTGGACGCGGATACAATCAGGAACATCGGATAAAGTCGAGTGAAACCTATTGTCAATACTTGAAAAAGAACTCACCTGCAAAGCAAAAGTTTTTCAGAACAGAAGTATATGCCTTCTCAGTGTTTATCCGCATTTTCAGTGTCCAACTGCCGTTATTAGGACCATCTGTTTTAATACGTATTTTGCTGTCCTGCCATGACCGACAGGCAATCCCACCTGTTGTCACTCCAGTAAAAAGCGCATTCTGAAGCCATCGCATTCGTATGCATCAATGATTGCCTGCGGCGTGCGCGAGCTCTGCCAGTAAATCTGCAAAGCGTCGAAGGCTCCGCACCAGTGACCTGCCTTGCAGTGTAACTCAATTGTTTTTTGACAACACCATATTTTATGCTAAGCTTGCTTAGGTTGCGCCGGACAGCATGCAGGAAAATTTGCGCAGTCATTATGATATCCGCACAACAGTTGTCGGCGCAGCCCTGTTCGCCAACCAGGCGAATATACTACAATCTGGAGGTGTCGTAGTATGGACAGGCATTGGCTCTGGCGTGTTAGGGCAGTGGGTCTGGCAATGGCTTTGCTCCTGGCAACAGGGGCCTGCGGCAATGGCGGCGGAGGTGGCGGCGGCGGGGGCACTGGCAACTATACAGTGGGCGGGACGGTGAGCGGCCTGACCGGGACGCTCGTGCTCCGGAACAACGGCGCCGATGATCTGACCATCACGGCAAACGGAACATTCACCTTTGGGACTGTTCTTTCGAGCGGCGCGGCCTACAGCGTGGCCGTGAAATCACGGCCCGCGGGCCAGGGCTGCACGGTCACGAGCGGGACCGGCACGGTTTCGGGCGGGAATGTCACTGCCATATCGATCACCTGTTCGGAATCGCGATACGTGACGAACGGCCAGGTAAACACCATTGCCCTGGGGCCGGACGGGACCACCTATATCGGCGGCAGCTTTACCTATGTGGGGACGCCCACAGGAGCAGGAGTGCCCATTGATGCATTAACAGGCCAGAGGGCCGCGGTCTTCCCGAAGGTTTTGGGCACGATTGCCGCTGTTGCGGCGGACGGGAGCGGCGGCTGGTATATCGGGGGAGACTTCACACATGTCGGCGGTCTGGCGCGGAGCAACATAGCCCATGTTCTCGCGGACGGTACAGTGAACCCGTCATGGAATCCCGGGGCGAACAACCGCGTCAGTGCCCTGGGGAGGAGCAATTCAACGGTCTATGTTGGCGGCGCCTTTACAGTCATTGGGGGTCAAGACAGGAACTACATCGCTGCTATAGATGGTTCCACAGGCACTATCAGTAGCTGGAATCCCGCAGCAGACAGCGAAGTTCTGACCCTTGCAGTAAGCGGCACCACGATCTACGCAGGCGGATATTTTTGGAATATTGGCGGCCTGGCCAGGAAATACATCGCTGCTCTTGACGCCTCTGGTAATGCTACTAACTGGAATCCCAATGCAAACAATGTCGTTCATGCCCTTGCAGTGAGCGGGGATGGGGCCACGGTCTACGCCGGCGGCCAGTTCACGACGATCGGAGGTCAAACACGGTCGCGCATCGCAGCCCTTGACGCGACCCAGAACACAAACAACGCCACTGCCTGGGACCCCAATGCAGACGGAGGAGTCCTTGCGCTCGCGGTGAGCGGTGACACGATTTACGCCGGCGGCTGGTTCACGAACATAGGGGGCGCAGCGAGGAGCTATATCGCAGCTCTTGACGCGACCCAGAACACAAACAACGCCACTGCCTGGAACGCCAATGCAGACAATGAAGTATATGCTCTGGCCGTGAGCGGATCCACGATCTACGCGGGAGGCAAATTTACGAACATCGGGGGGCAGACGAGGAACCATATTGCCGCTCTGAACGACACAGGCGGCGCGGCAATAGCATGGAACCCCAGAGCAAGCGAACGGGTATGGGCCCTTGCCGTGAGCGGGAGCACTGTCTACGCCGGCGGCTGGTTCACGAGCATCGGGGGAGAGACGAGGAACCGCCTTGCTGCGTTCGATGCAGCTACGGGCGCTCTCACTGCCTGGGCTCCTGCCGCTGATGGCGACGTCTCCGCCCTTGCCGTGAACGGAAGCACGGTCTACGCGGGCGGCTGGTTCACGACCATCGGGGTCGAGACGAGAAACCGCCTTGCTGCGTTTAATGCTGATACAGGCGCCCTTACTGCCTGGGACCCGAATGCCGATGGAGGGGTTAACGCGCTTGCCATTCGCGGATCCATGGTCTACGCAGGAGGAGATTTTACGATGATAGGAGCAGAGACCAGGAACCGCCTCGCGGCCCTTGATGCCGGCACGGGCGTTGCTACTGCCTGGGACCCGAACGTCAACGACGCGTTGCGCGTTCTGACCGTGAGCGGTTCCACGATCTACGCGGGCGGCGACTTCACGACCATCGGGGGCGAAACGAGAAACCGCATAGCTGCGTTTAATGCTGATACAGGCGCCCTTACTGCCTGGAATCCCAATGCAAACAGCCGGGTTTTCGCCCTTGCCGTAAACGCGGACGGGTCCGTGGTATACGCAGGCGGCTGGTTCGCGAACATCGGCGGCCAGAATCGGAACTACATAGCTGCACTCCATGCCTCATCAGGGAATGCCACCGGCTGGAACCCCGATTCGGACCGCGAGGTACAGGCTCTTGCCGTGAGCGGTGATGTTGTGTATGCCGGCGGCCAATTCAGCTCTATCGGTGGCGCGACGAGAAATTATCTTGCGTCACTAGATGCCTCGACAGGCATCGCGACCGCCTGGGCTCCCGGTGTCGAAGACTGGATCCTTGGCCTGGCCGTGAATGGGGACATCCTCCATGCAGGGGGTTTATTTTCACGAATCGGCAGTGAGCCCATCAGCGGCTATGTTGAGTTGAGCCGATCAGCCTCATATAATTAAGCAGGCCGTTGTTTTATCCGGCCCGCTGCTTCCGGCGAATGGAAGCAGCGGGCCAGTGATTCCTTATCAGCGGCCAGGCAGCAAGGAAATCATTAAGAAGCAGGATGCAGGATGCAAGATGCAATCATGGATCAGGGCTCATGACTCATGTATCCTGAATCCTGCATCCTCTCCCATCATCCGCCCTGATCCGTACTATCCGCCCCTTCCGTGTCCAAATCCTTCCTGTTTTATCCGCGTTCATCGGCGTTTACCCCGTTAGAAGATCCTTATTTTTAGCGAGGCTCTGCCTCAGACCGATGAAACAAAACCAAACCGTTAAACCGCCAGACGCGAAGGACGCGAAGGTTTTTTATGCTTTTGAAATCTGAATTTAAGGTTTCCTTTGCGACCTTTGCGCCCTCGCGGTGAACGCTTTTGGCTTTATAGAACTTGACTGAAAATTTAAGATGTTTGTCCGTAAAGTACTCTAACGGGGTGAATCCGCGGCCAAACCTTCCGCCTCTTCCGTGTTCATCCGTGTCCAAAGGGCCAT
>CAZYXS010000231.1:0-3609 GCA_964650955.1 uncultured Desulfuromonadales bacterium
TTCGGGATCATCAGCAGCAGCCCCTGGGAGGCGGTGAAGGTGGTGGTCAGCGCACCGGCCTGCAGGGCGCCGTGGACGGCCCCGGCGGCACCGCCTTCGGACTGCATTTCCACCACTTTGGGCACGGTGCCCCAGATGTTCTTCTCGCCGACGGCGCTCTTGGCGTCGGAGATCTCACCCATGACCGAGGACGGGGTGATGGGATAGATGGCAATCACCTCGTTGGTCGCATGTGCCACATGCGCCGCCGCGGTATTACCGTCGATGCAAACCATCTTTCGCGACATGTACTCCTCCTTCTGTGCTGTTTTTGGGTGGGGGCATGGCCTCGCTCCTACGGAGAAACCGGATTGCCAGCCAGGGCGGCCCGCGACGGGCCCTTATCGATTACCACGAAGAGTAAAAATATACACGGCCCCCTGCAGGAAACAACTAGGCCTCGATCTCCCGGCGCCCTTCGATGGCGCGGTTGACCGTGGCCTCATCAATGTATTCCAGATCGCTGCCCAGCGGGATGCCATGGGCCAGCCGGGTCACCCGCACCCCCAGAGGGCGCAGCAACCGAGCCAGGTAGAGGGCTGTGGCCTCCCCTTCCACCGAGAAGTTGGTGGCGACCAGCACTTCCTCGACCCGCCCCTCCTGCAAGCGACCGAGCAGTTCCCGTATCCGCAACTGCTCCGGCCCAATGCCGTCCAGGGGCGAGAGGGCCCCCTGCAACACGTGATAGCGCCCCCGGAAGGAACGGCTGCGCTCGATGGCCAGCAGGTCCTGAGGCTGCTCCACCAAGCAGAGCTGACGGTCGTCCCGAGCAGGGTCAGTGCAGAGGGAACAGGGGTCGGCTTCCGTAAGGTGAAAACAACGGGAGCAGAACCGGGTCTTCTCTTTCACCTCGCGAATCGCCATCGCCAAAGCCTCGGCCTCGGCGGCCGACTGGCGCAGGATAAAGAAGGCCAGGCGGGTGGCGGTTTTCTGGCCGATGCCGGGCAACTTGCCCAGGGCCACGACCAGCCGCGCGAAAGACGGAGTGGACTCGACCATTACCTGAATAAAATTTCCGTATTTTGAAATGGCGTTTTATTCTTTTCAAGCCCACGAAAACTCTTTGGCTTGGGCAAAAAAATGCGGTCTGACCATTTAAAAACTTAGCCAGCATAACAAATTAGCTTGCTGCCGTATACAAAAAAAAGACCACCGCGGAATCGACCCGCGGTGGTCTTGGAGAACTCCAAGGTGCTATTTTAAAACAAGCCGGGGATGTTGAAGCCGCCGGTGATCTTGGACATTTCCCCCTGCACCATTTCCTGGCTCTTTTTCACCGCCTCGTTGACGGCGGCCACCACCAGGTCCTGGAGCATCTCCACATCCTCCGGATCGACCACGCTTTTCTCGATCTTCAACGACACCAGTTGCTGCCGGCCATTGACCAGCGCAGTCACCATGCCCCCGCCGGCGGTAGCCTCCACCGTGCGCTCGGCCAGTTCTTCCTGCATGCGGCCCATCTTCTGCTGCATCATCTGGGCCTGTTTCATGATGTTACCCAAACCTTTGGACATCGGTCTTCCTCCCTGCTGCGCCGCCTGCCGCGGCATTTCGATGATCGGGCACCGCCTGCGCCCCCCAACACCGACCACCGGTCAGGGGGGCATGGGCGCTGCTTTCAGACAAACCCCTTGTCGATCGGTTTTACATCCACCACCTCGCCGCCGAACACCGCTTTGACCGCCTGGACCATGGGGTGGGCGAGGGCATCCTCCTTGAGCCGCCGCTGGCGGTCGCTCTGCTGGGCCTGGCGCTCGGCCAGCAGCGAGGGGGGCGCAGCGGCCTTGTCGGCAGCCACCGCGGTCACCTTCAGAGTCACCGGCTGGCCGAAATACTCCGTCGCCATGGCGCAGAGGGCGGCATGGTTGTCGGCATCCCGCAACTGCTCGAGATGAAATGAGGCGGGGGCGAAGCCGATTTCCAGCTGCGGCAGCTCCAAGGCCAGCAGGCTGCCATGCTCGAGCAGCGAGGCAATCACTGGCCGCCGCTTCTGGCGGACAAACTCGACCAGGCCGGGCCAGCCCCGACTGCCCGTCGGAGCGGCAACCGGGGCCTCAGGCTTTTTTGGCGCAGGCTCGACCGGCGGTGGGGTTGACGGCTCGGCAGTTCGAGGCCGTGGCGACGAAACTGCTGGCAAAGCACCCCCGGTGGCCGCCAGACGCCGCTCCAGCTCCTCCAGCTTGCGTACCATTGCCGCCACATCCCGTGCCGGAGGCAGGGTGGCCAGCCGTACCAGCGCCATCTCCAAAGTCAGCCGGGGAAAACTGGAGCCCGCCAGCTCAACCTCGGTCTTGATCAGCACTGCCAGCGCCCGCTGCAGCTCCTCAAGTCCGCAGCCTTCGGCCAGCGTCTGGAGTTCCCGAAGCTCCTCGGCGGTGGCCTGCAGCAGCTCCGACGGGTCGGGCAGCACCGCGCACAGCACCAGGGAACGGAACAGGTCGACCAGCTCCTGGCCGAACTGGCGGAAAGAGTGCCCCAGGTCGTCCACCCGCCGCACCGCCTCCAGCGCCCGTCCCGCCTGCCGCCCCAGCACACCTTGGGCGGTCTCCAGCAGCAGCCGACGATCGACCATCCCCAGCAGTCCCTGCACATCCTCGTCCCCCACCTCCTCACCGCAGAAGGCGATGACCTGGTCCAGGGTCGAGAGAGAGTCGCGCATGCTGCCGTCACCCCGCTTCGCCACCAGGGTCAGGGCCGGAACGGAAATGCGGATCCCTTCGGCGTCAACGATCTCCTGCAGCCGCCCCACCACCCGCGGCAGGGCGATCTTGCGGAAATCGAAGCGCTGGCAGCGGGAGAGGATGGTAACAGGAATTTTGTGCGGCTCGGTGGTGGCGAAGATGAACTTGGCGTGCTCCGGCGGCTCCTCCAGGGTCTTCAGCAGCGCGTTGAAGGCGTTGATGGAGAGCATGTGCACTTCGTCGATGATGAAGATCTTGAAGCGCGCCCGCGACGGCAGGTAGCGGATATTCTCCCGCAGCTCCCGCACGTCGTCGACCCCGGTGTTGGAGGCACCGTCGATTTCGAACACGTCGAGGCTCTGGCCGGCGGTGATGCCGACGCAGGAGGGGCAGACATTGCAGGGGGTGGGAGAGAGACCGGCCTCGCAGTTGAGGGCCTTGGCGAAGATGCGTGCGGCGGAAGTCTTGCCGACCCCCCGGGCGCCGGTGAACAGGAAGGCGTGATGGACCCGGCCGGTGGCAATGGCATTGGCCAGAGTCTGGCTGACATGCTCCTGGCCGACCAGGTCGGCGAAGGTCTGCGGCCGCCACTTGCGGGCCAGTACCAGGTAGGACATGGCGTTGCGACGACTCCATCGGAGGGAGGGGGACGGCGGAACGGAGAGGTGCCGGAAAGGAGAATTGCCGGCACAAGTGACAGCCAGGCACCCCCGCGGCACACGGCTGAGGTCGTTGCCGCTGCTCCCTTCCGGGCCTGACGGGGTTGGCGACCGTCCGTTGCGCGGGACCCGGCTGTCACTTCTGCCGGCAATCGAAACAGCCGGGATGATCTATGCTTTCGGCGCGCTACCAGAATTGCTGAGCTGCCGTATTATTTTATTTCTGGCGG
>CAZYXS010000232.1:0-3609 GCA_964650955.1 uncultured Desulfuromonadales bacterium
CCCTCGGTCAGCACCAGATCGACATCGCCGCAATAATTGGCGATGGTCTCGATCAGGGTCGGCTCCTGATTGGGACGGTTTTTCTTCATCACCGCCACCTTGGACGGGGAGGTGATGATGGTGGTATCGGCGCCGGCCTGGGTCAGCCGCCAGGAATCCTTGCCTTCGTGGTCGATCTCGAAGCTGTGGGCGTCGTGCTTGACCGCGGCGATGCGGTAGCCGCGTCCCTTGAGCTCGACGATGAGTTTTTCCAGCAGGGTGGTTTTGCCGGTGCCGCTCTTGGCGACGATGGATACGACGGGTACGCTCAGGGTCATGGCAGAGACCTCCTCGAGAGCCGCGTAGTCCTGCGGCGTGTTGATATTGCTCAGGGCGCGACGCCAGCCGACGGGCAACTCCGCCGCAACGACATAGCGCACGCGCACCCGGTGGTAAAAGTCATAGATGCGGAAATTCCCCGCCTCGAGCAGTTCCCGCATCGGCTCCAGGCAATTTTTCCCGTAGACTGCGAACAGTGGCTCCAGCCCCGCCTCGGTGCGGATCACCACCAGGTCGTATCCCCGGCGCAGGCGGCAAAGGGTGCTGATCAGCTCCCGGTCGGGATGGGGCATGTCGCAGGCGGCGGCAAAGATGTAGGGGGTTTGCGCCGCCGCCAAGCCGGTGTAAAGCCCCCCCAGGGCGCTGCCGGGAAAGGTGTCGGGATAAGCCGGCAGGTCGGGGCGGGCCAGGTCGGGGCGGTCGCCGGCGATCAGCACCCGGGTGAACACCTGGCGCATGGTCCCAAGCATCCGTTCGAAAAGGGCCTGGCCGGCCACCGGCAGCACCGCTTTGTCCCGTCCCATGCGCCGGCTTCTGCCACCGGCCAGTATGACTCCAGTCACTTCATCCATGGCTCCATCCACCCCTCCGGGTTGGCCAACCGACAACATATGATTATACGAATATTTTTTTCCGATGCCATGGTTTTATGCCCCCGCCAATGTATACGTTGTGCAGGAACGGAAAACTGATGTATAGTTTGGAAAGTTTTTCAGTTGCCAAAGGAAGAGGAGAGACCCATGTTCGGACTCGGCACTCAGGAATTGATCATCATTCTCGTTCTGGTTCTGATCGTTTTCGGCGCCGGAAAGCTCCCCCAGGTCGGCAGCGCCCTCGGCAAGGGCCTGCGCAACTTCAAGGACGGGGTCAAGGACGGGGAGAAGGAAAATGAGGAAAAAAAACAGCTCGACGACAACCAGAAGAGCTGATTTCGAACTTTCCTGAAAAACGAAGGCCCGCCGTAAACCGGCGGGCCTTTGCTGCTTCTGGGGGACGAAGCCGACCTGAGGGCCGCGTCCTCCCTTACTGGTTAGGGGTAATGGTGACGGTCACCCGACGGTTCATCTGCCGGCCGGCATCGGTGTTGTTGTCCGCGATCGGCTGACTTTCGCCGTAACCGATGGTCCGCATGCGGGCCGGGCTGACCCCCTGAGCGGCCAGAGCGTTCTTCACCGCCTCGGCGCGACGCTCGGAGAGGACTTGATTGGCCGGTTCGGAGCCGACGCTGTCGGTGTGACCGGCAATCTGGATGGTGGTCTCGGGGTACTGGTTCATGACCTGGGCGACCCGGGCGATCTCGTCATAGGCACCCGCCTTGAGCACCGCCGAACCGGTGTCGAACATCACGTCCGACTTGAAGGTCAGCGCCAGAGTGTTCATGTTGCGCTGAACATTGGCCCCTTCCACCCCGGCCACCGCCTGGCGCATGGCCATTTCCTGCTTTTCCATGTAGTTGGCGATGCCGCCGCCGGCCAGGCCGCCGACCAGGGCACCGATACCGGCCCCGACCAGGGTTCCCTTGGTATCCTTACCGATCGCCTGCCCCAGACCGGCACCCACGGCCGCTCCGACACCGGTTCCGATCATGGCCCCCTGCTGGGTCTTGGTCGGGGGCTGGGCGCAGCCGGCGGCCACCAGAGCGGAAACCAACAGTAAAGACAGATTCTTCTTCATTCTTGACTCCTTATCGACATGGATAAAATTTGCGTCGTACCTGACTGGCCGACCGCTTATCAATGTACCACCAGTTGGAGAAAATGCAATCCGTTTGACGGACCCGGCGGCTGCCTTCAACCTGCCTCGAGGCCAGGGAAGCTGCTTGGAATGCTTGAGAAACAAGGCTTTCCATGTTAGCTTGTCTGCTTGCCACCCAGGACTGAATCGGAGGATTTGATAAAGATGAAAATAACCCGCGACCAAATGGGGCACGTCGCCAAGCTTGCCCGTCTGGCCCTTCCGGCGGAGGAACTCGACGCCCTGACCGGGCAGATGGACGCCATCCTCGGTTACGTGGACAAGCTCAACGAACTGAACACCGAGGGGATCGTCCCCACCGCCCATGCGGTGCCGATGGAGAACGCCTTCCGCGCCGACGTGATCAAGCCCTCCATCGGCCTGGAGAAGGCGCTGCTCAACGCGCCGGCCCCGGTGGATGGCTGCTTCCGCGTCCCCAAGGTGATCGAATAGACCTCCCTTTCCTTATCCCGAGCCACGAGTCTGTGAATCCCATGAATCTGACCGATCTGACCATCCACGACCTGCATGCCAAGCTCATCGCCGGAGAGCTGACCTCGGTGGAGCTGACCCGGGCCTTTCTCGACCGCATCGCCGCCACCGATGACAAGGTCAATGCCTTCATCACCGTCTGCGAAGCCGAAGCCCTGGCCGCCGCGGCCGAGGCCGATGGGCGCATCGCCGCCGGCCAGACCGACCTGCTCACCGGCATCCCCCTGGCTCTCAAGGACATCTTCTGCACCGCCGGGGTGCGCACCACCTGCGCTTCGAAGATGCTTGACAACTTCGTCGCCCCTTACGACGGCACCGCCGTGGCCCGCCTCAGGGAACGGGGCGCGGTGATCCTCGGCAAACTCAACATGGACGAGTTCGCCATGGGCAGCTCCAACGAGAACAGCGCCTACGGCGTGGTGAAAAACCCCTGGAACCTGGCCACCGTCCCCGGCGGCTCCTCGGGGGGGAGCGCCGCCGCCGTGGCCGCCCGCCAGGCCGCCGGCACCCTGGGGACCGACACCGGCGGCTCGATCCGCCAGCCCGCCTCCCACTGTGGCGTAGTCGGTCTCAAACCGACCTACGGCCGGGTTTCCCGCTACGGAGTGATCGCCTACGCCTCCTCCCTCGACCAGGTCGGCCCCATCGCCCGGGACGTGGAGGACTGCGCCCTGCTGCTGCAGGCGGTGGCCGGCCATGATCCGGCCGACTCCACCTCCGTCGATCTGCCGGCCCCCGATTATCGCGCCACCCTGCGCGACGGTGTCAAGGGGCTGCGCATCGGCCTGCCCAAGGAGTACTTCATCGAGGGACTCGACCCCGAGGTGAAGGTGGCCGTCGATGCCGCCATCGCCCAGTACCGCCAGCTCGGCGCCGAGATCGTCGAGGTCAGCCTCCCCCACACCGACTATGCCGTGGCCTGCTACTACCTGATCGCCACCGCCGAGGCCTCGAGCAACCTGGCCCGTTACGACGGGGTGCGCTTCGGGGTGCGGGTCGAGGAAGGCAAGGGGCTGCTCGACATGTACATGAAAAGCCGCGCCGCCGGCTTCGGCGCCGAGGTCA
>CAZYXS010000233.1:0-3554 GCA_964650955.1 uncultured Desulfuromonadales bacterium
CGCCGCCCGCGGGGTCGGCGCCGGTGTCGCAACGGCAGGCGGTGCGGACCTTGCGCCCCGGAGGTCCTCCGGAGCGTCTCCCTTGGGGGCGGTTTCCCGGGCCACCTGCTGGTCCTGGGGCCCCAGCCGCTTGGCCGGGGTGGTGCGGGGAGTGGGGGGCGTCTGCGGAGGCTTCAGGTCGAGTTCCCGGGGCTTGGGCCGGGGCGGGACCACCTCCACGTAGACCGGCTCCGGAGCCGGCGGTGGCGGCAGGATGCCGTCGCGGGGGAGCAGCAGAAGCACCAGCAGGTGCAGCAGCAGGGAGATGGAGAGGAAGCCCGCGAGGAGCAGATGGGGGCGGTTGACGTGTCTCATTGGACCTTGCAGGGCTGGGGTGATGACTGCGCCAATTATACATGAGGATTCCCCCTGCTGGCCAGCGGTCTCTCCGGTACGCAATAGAGGTTGACCCGTCCTGCGCCATCGGGTATAAAAAGCGGATTGTATTTTAAAACAACGTTATCTGGAGGAGATGTTATGCATCTGGTGGATCAGATCAAGGCCAAAGCTCGTCAGAATCTGCAAACCGTCGTGCTGCCCGAAGGGTATGATGACCGCATGGTCCAGGCGGCCGGCCGCATCGTCAAGGACGGCCTGGCCAAGGTGGTGCTGCTGGGGGATCCGGCCAAGCTCAATGCCAAAGCCGTCGAACTCGGCGCCAGCCTCGAAGGTGTCACCCTGCTCGACCCCCGTACCGCGCCCCAGCTCGAGACCTATATCGACGAACTGGTGGAAATCCGCAAGAAGAAGGGGCTCTCCCGGGACGAGGCCAAGGTCCTGCTGACCGGCGCCGACAACCTCTACTTCGGCTCGATGATGGTGCGCCGCGGCGACGCGGGCGGGGCGGTGGCCGGGGCCTACAACACCACCGGCGACGTGCTGCGCGCCGCCTTCCAGGTGGTCGGCACCGCTCCCGGGATGCGCACCGTCTCCTCGGTGTTCCTGATGGTCACCAAGAACCCCCAGTTCGGCGAGAATGGCGTGCTGTTGTTCGCCGACTGCGCCGTCAATCCCAATCCCGACGCCCAGGCCCTGGCGGAGATCGCCGTCGCCACCGCCCGCAGCTGCAAGAGCTTCCTCGGTGTCGAGGCGCGGGTCGGGATGCTCTCTTTCTCCACCAAGGGGAGCGCCGAGCACGGTGACGTCGACAAGGTGCTCAAGGCGCTGGAGATCGCCAAGGGGCTCGATCCGCAGCTGCAGATCGACGGCGAACTGCAGGCCGATGCCGCCCTGCTGCCCAAGGTCGGGGAGAAGAAGGCCCCCGGCTCCCCGGTGGCGGGCAAGGCCAACACCCTGATTTTCCCCGACCTCGATGCCGGAAACATCGGTTACAAACTGGTCGAGCGCATCGCCGGCGCCGAAGCGGTCGGTCCGATCATCCAGGGGCTGGCCAAGCCGGTCAACGACCTCTCCCGCGGCTGCTCGGTGGACGACATCGTCAGCGTGGCGGCCATCACCGCGGTGCAGGCCCAGGGCTGATCCGCGCTGCTTGAGCCAGGAAAAAAGCGAGGCCGGTGGGGATTCCCACCGGCCTCGCTGCATCTGTGGCCTACCTTGTCAGCATTTGGTTACTTGCGCTGGAACTCGCTGCTGGAGAAGCTGTAGCGGAACTTCATGTGGTCGGTGTAGGTCCCTTCGAGGATGGCGACCACGTCCTCGGTGAAGACCAGTTCTTCGTCGGTGGGGATGACGAAGATCTTGACCGGTGATTCGGGGGTGGAAATCACGCTTTCCCGCTTGCGGGTCATGGTGTTGCGGTTCTTTTCCTTGTCTAGGTGGATGCCCATGTGGCCCAGCCCCTCCAGGGCTCTTTCGCGGATCTGCCAGCCCATTTCGCCGACCCCGGCGGTGAAGACCACGGCATCGAGGCGGCCGACGGCGGCCATGTAGGAACCGATGTATTTCTTGAGGCGGTAGCCCTCGATATCCAGGGCCAGCTTGCAGCGCTCGCAGCCGTTCTCCAACCCCTCCAGCACGTCGCGGCGGTCGGTGAACTGGCCGGTGATGCCTAGCACCCCGGACTTCTTGTTGAGGATGTTGTCGATCTGCTTTGGGGTCAGCCCTTCCTTCTCCATGATGAAGGCAGGAATGGCCGGGTCGATATCACCGCAGCGGCTGCCCATGACCGCCCCTTCGAGGGGGGTCAGGCCCATGGAGGTGTCGACGGAAATCCCCCCCTGGATGGCGCAGTGGGAGACACCGTTGCCGATGTGCATGGTGATGATATTGCAGTCCTTGGAGTCCTTGCCAAGCATCACCGCGGCCCGCTTGGACACATAGAGGTGGCTGGTGCCGTGAAAGCCGTACCGGCGCACCCCGTGCTTCTCGTACCATTCGTAGGGCACCGGGTAGGTATAGGCATGCTTGGGCATGGTCTGATGGAAGGCGGTGTCGAAGATGGCGATATGCGGTACGTCGGGAAGCACCGCCTTGGCCGCTTCGATGCCGGAGATGTTGGGCGGATTGTGCAGCGGTGCCAGGTGCTGGACATCCTTGATGGCCTGCAGCACGGCGTCGTCGATGAGGGTCGAGCAGGTGAATTTTTCCCCCCCGTGCACCACCCGGTGGCCGACGGCGGAGATCTGCTTCATGTCCTTGACCACTCCGTGGCGCTCACTGGCCAGGGTCTTGATGATCAGGTGGATAGCCACCTGGTGGTCGGGGCATTCGTACTCCTCGCGGTAGGTTTCGCGCCCCGGCACTTCGTGGATGATGAAGGAATCGCCGATGGTAACGCGTTCCACCATCCCCTTGGCGACGACTTCCTTCTTTTTCCAATCGAACAGTTGGTACTTGACCGACGAACTGCCGCAGTTCAGTGCCAAAATATCCATTGCACTCCTCCTTGTTATTTGATGACCCAGTTTCACTCAGAACACAGGTGTTTGCACCCCGACCCCTGCCTCCCCTTGGCAGCGGCCGAGTCGAGACCAACCGCCCGTGTCGGGCGGAAACAGCAGCAAAAAAGCGTTTTAGCAGACTAGCGGAAGGGCTGCGGATTTGCAAGGGGATTGTGGCTTTTCGGGGGTGGACAAGGGGCGAACAGCTGGTGTAGTATTCAATCTCCGTTCGCGAACCAGCCCACCCAACCCAGCAGAGGAGGTGAAACCCATGGCCTATTTCATCAATGAGGAATGCATCAACTGCGGCGCCTGTGACCCGACTTGCCCCGTCAACGCCATCAGCGAGCAAGGCGATGTCCGCGTCATCGACGCAGCAACCTGCACCGATTGCGGCGCCTGCGTGGATAGCTGCCCCGTCGACGCGATCCACCCTGCCTAAGTCTTTTCGGGGCGGGGCGGCCTGCAGGTCGCCCCCCCCCCCCACTCTTCCCGTTACCGAACGGCTCCCCTGGGGGAGTTGGAGGCCCATATGTTTGGACTTGGTACAACCGAAATGGTCCTGATCCTGGTGCTGGTGCTGATCGTTTTCGGCGCCGGCAAATTGCCCGAGATCGGTTCTGCCCTGGGCAAGGGGATCCGCAGCTTCCGCAAGGCAACCCAGGAGCGGGATGA
>CAZYXS010000234.1:0-3515 GCA_964650955.1 uncultured Desulfuromonadales bacterium
CGGGACGTGCGGGAAATCGTCGGCAAGGCTCTGGCCTAGGGGGGAGGGGGCGATGGATCGCGTTTTGATCGTCGGCTGCGGCGATATCGGCCTGCGGGTGGGCAAGCTGGCCCGGGCCCTGGGGGCGACGGTGACCGGCGTGGTGCGCTCCGAGGCTAAGGCCCAGTGGCTGCGGCAGCAGGGGCTGCAGGTGCTGCAGGCCGACCTGGACGACCCGCAGAGCCTGGCCGCTCTGCCCTGCGCCGGCGCGACGGTTGTCTACCTCGCCCCGCCCCCCGGGGGCGGCAGCCGCGACTCGCGGGCACGGAATTTTTGCGCCGCGGTGGGCCCCGATCAGGCTCCGGGCAAACTGGTCTACGTCAGCACCAGTGGGGTCTACGGCGACTGCGGCGGCGCCCTGGTAACCGAGCAGACCCCGGTTAACCCCCAGACCACCCGGGCCAGGCGCCGCCTCGATGCGGAACAGACCCTGCTGGCATGGGGGGAGCGCTGCGGGGTGCCGGTGGTGATTCTGCGGGTGACGGGGATTTATGGTCCCGGGCGGCTGCCGGTGGCGCGCATTCAGGCCGGCCACCCGGTGCTGCGGGAAGAGGAATCCCCCGCCACCAATCGCATCCATGCCGACGACCTGGCCCAGGTCTGTCTGGCGGCGGCGCAACGGGCCGGCCACGGCGAGGTGTTCAATGTCAGCGACGGCGAGGGGGGGACCATGAGCCAGTATTTCTTCGCCGTGGCCGACGCCCTGGGTCTGCCGCGGCCTCCGGCTGTCCCTCTGGTCGAGGCGAAGCAGGTGATGAACCCGCTGATGCTCTCCTACCTGAGTGAATCCCGGCGCATGGATAACCGCAAGCTGGTGGAGGTGCTGGGTGTCCAGCTGCGTTATCCGACCCTGGCGGCGGGGCTGGCGGCGGTGGTCGCCGGTATGCGCGACGGCAGCGAGTGCCTGCCGCCGCTGCGGCATGAGGACTGAGACGACTGGCGCAAGGGAGCGGGGATGATCGAGGTGCGGTTCGACCTGAATATTTCCGCCCGGGAGGTGTTGCGTTATTATCGGGGGGAAATCAATATGGTGGCGGTGACCGCCGAGGATGGCACCCGGGTCCGTTTCCACGCCTCCAACCTGCGCCCTTATCTGCGCCACGGCGGGGTGCAGGGGCGGTTCCTGCTGCGCTTCGACCAGGAGCGAAAACTGGTGGAGTTGCGGCGGCTAGACTAGGGAAGCAGGCCGCGCCGGTCGAGTTCGGAACGTACGGCGTTGCGCCGTTCCCGCAGCTCTTCGGCCACCACCGGCCCGCCGCCCACCTGCTGGCTGACGCCGACAGAAACCGGGCTGCTGCCGACGCCGACGCCGACCCAGGTGCCTCCGCGACGCCCACGCTCTTCCAGGGCGATCTGGTCGTTGAGCTGGCGGTAGTAGCTCTGCAGGTCGGTGTCGCTCAGGTTCTGGTGGTTGACCGCCAGCAGTTCGCCGGTGCGTTTGCCGGTGCTGGCGCAACCGGCCATAAGCAAGGGGAACAGCAACAGGACCATCAGGAAGCGCAGGGACATGGCGGAACTCCAAGGCAAGGGGGTCGCCACCAGTATAACCGATGCCGGCGGCGCCGGCAGGAGCAATTTGAGCGAGGAGTCCGACCGATGAAAATCGTCCACATGCTGCTGGCGCTGGCCTTGATCCTGGGCGGCGCGGGGGTCGCCCGCGCCGACATCGAGCAATACCTGGCCCGCCTCGATGTCCACGCGGCCGCCGATTTCGGCGCCTTCCGGGCCGGCCTCGGCGCCCACTTCGGCGCCTCCGGCACGGAACTCGACCTGGTGCTGAGCAACGTGCGCCACCCAGGCGAAGCGGCCGTCTGTTTCTGGCTGCGTCAGCACTCCCGCCAACCCCTCGAGGTGGTCCTGCAGGGGTACCGGGAACAGCGCGGCCAGGGCTGGGGGGCGTTGGCGAAAAACCTCGGCATCAAACCCGGCTCGGCGGAATTCCATGCCCTCAAGGCCGGGCAGCTCGGCTGGTACCCGGCCGGCGCGGGAGAACCCGCGGGGCGCAAGGAGGGTAAAAACCACGGCAAAGGCAAGGGTAAAGACAAGTAACCACCCTGGGCTGATTTAACGCTGAGACGCAGAGGGGGCGGAGACCGCAGAGGCTGCAATAATTGCCGCTCCGACTCCTGTTTCTCTAGGCCTCTCCGTCAAGAAGCAGAGAGAAGCGCTTTTTTACGTTCATCCGTATTCCCAGAGAGTCTCCCCCGTGGCCGGCACCAGTCTGCTCGCACTGCTCGACGATATCGCCAGCGTCCTCGCCGACGTGCCGACCCTGACCAAGGTGGCGGCGAAAAAGACCGCCGGGGTGCTGGCCGGGGGCCAGGTGCTGGGGGCGGTCAGCCTGCTCGAGCTGCTGCTGAAACGGCGGCCGGCGGCAGGCCATTGACGGCGCCATGAGCGGCCCGGACTATATCCGCCGCGGTACCAGCGCTTACCGTCGCGCCAACCTGGCCCTGTTCTGCGCCGGCTTTATCACCTTCTCCAGTCTTTACACCTTCCAGCCCCTGTTTCCCAACCTGGTGGCCGACTTTGGCATCTCACCGGCCATGGCCAGCCTCTCCCTCTCCTGTGCCACCTTCGCCCTGGCGGCAACCCTCCCCATCTCCGGCTCCATCTCCGAAGCCTGGGGGCGGCGCCGGTTGATGGGGCTGGCGGTGGTGCTGGCCTCCTTGCTCGGCCTGGCCACGGCCTGGACCGCCTCCCTGGAACTGCTGCTGGGTTTGCGCCTGCTGCAGGGGGTGGTACTGGCGGGGGTGCCGGCGGTGGCCATGGCCTACCTCGGGGAGGAGGTGGAGCCGCGGGCGGCCGGCAGCGCCATGGGGCTTTACATCGCCGGCAACGCCTTCGGCGGCATGAGCGGCCGCATCCTTACCGCCTTCCTGGCCGATCACCTCCCCTGGCGCCATGCGGTCGGTGCGATTGCCCTGCTCGGGCTGGCGCTGAGCGTCCTGTTTCTCTGGCTGCTCCCCCCCTCCCGCAACTTCCAGCGCCACCCCTTCCGTCTCGGCCCCCTCTCCGCCTCCCTCTTCGGCCACCTGCGCAATCCCGGGCTGCTCTGCCTCTACCTGCTCGCCTTCACCTGCATGGGGGGCTTCGTCACCCTCTACAATTACGTCACCTTCCGCCTGCTCGGTCCCCCCTTCGCCCTTTCCCAGAGCCAGGTGGCGCTGATTTTCGTCGCCTATGCCTTCGGCGCCTTCGGCTCCAGCCTGATGGGGGGAATGGTCGAGCGGTTCGGCCGCAGCCCGCTGCTGTTCTCCGCTCTGGCGGTCATGGCCGCCGGCCTCGGTCTGACCCTGCTCCCCCAACTGGCCGCAGTGGTCATCGGTATCGTGGTCTTCACCATCGGCTTTTTCGGTGTTCACGCCATCGCCTCGGCCTGGGTCGGAGCCCTGGTGAGCCGCTCCCGGGCCCAGGCCTCCTCCCTCTACCTTTTGTTCTACTACCTGGGATCGAGCGTGTCGGGGACGGGGGGG
>CAZYXS010000235.1:0-3497 GCA_964650955.1 uncultured Desulfuromonadales bacterium
CGCTGGAGTCCGCTTCGCACGGGGCGGGCAGGTTGATGAGCCGCAAAGCCGCGCTTAACTCGATCAGCAAGTCGGCGCGGGACGCCTACCTCAAGGAGAACGGCGTCACCCTGCTCGGCGGTGGCATGGATGAATCCCCGCAGGCGTACAAGCCCATCGAGGAGATCATCAAAGCCCAGTCTGAGCTCGTGGAGGTGCTGGGCAGGTTCACCCCAAGGATTGTCCGCATGGCAAATGAACCTGGGGATAGTTAAGTTCACCCCACGTCTCGTCCCGCGCAGCGTGACAGATGAGCCTGGGGATAGTTAGGACGCCGAACCCGCTGTATAATCAGGGTAATAAGCCATGTACAAATTTTCATGTCCCTACCTGAACGGTGAAGTGGAATTGTCGGATGAGCGTGAAGTACACATTTCACAAACCCACCCCGATTTATTGCCCGAATACCTGCCCCAATTGCGGCAAACGCTGATGGATCCCGATGAAGTGCGGCGCAGTGTCCGCATGAGCGGGGCGCGGATGTTCTATCGCTGGTTCGACGATGTACGTCATGGAAAGTACGTGGCGGTTGTGGTGGTGAGCGAAGCCGCTCCCACCGAACGAAACTGGATTATTACCGCGTATGTCACCCGTCGCTTGATTAATGGAGAAATGGAATGGCAGAAAAATTAACTTTCCAATATGATCGCGAGGCGGATATTTTATATATCAACACCGTCCCGCCTTATGCCGAGCAAGAGTCCGAGGAGTTGGAGGACGAGGTCATTGCGCGGCTCAACCCGAAGACAGGCAAGATCGAGAATTTCGAGGTGTTGTTCTTCACCAGCCGCCTGCTGAGAAGAGAATTGTTCTCGTTGCCAGTCAGCGCCGACCTGAGCCAGATTACGGCGGCGTGAAATAAGGACCTGCAAAGTGGGGATAGCTTGCGGATGTGTTTTCGCGCATCGTCCCGCGAAACGTGGCGGATGAGCCTGGGAATAGTTAATGCGCTCTGTCGGGGGTTTCGCCTCCGACAGAGTTTTTGAAGGGTTACTTTTTGCAATGGGAAATTATCGGAAAAGTTGTATAATTCAAATAGGTGTTGGCTTTCTTTTTTTTAGACTGCCAGGGTATATACAATTTGGCGGTGAAATGGTGTCCGAAAGGTTAGATTGTGTGAGATAGTCAAGGATAGCTAAAAAATATATGAATTTCTGTTTTTGTGTAGAAAAATGCAAATTTCATTTGGAGGAATTCTATGGGTGACGATGATGGCAAGGTAGATATTGACATAATTTATGATAATACTTCATATCCTTTAAGAGTACCAATTGAAATAACTCCGAATACTTTGGTTGAGTATTTAAGGATTCGGAAAAATGTTGACATTCCAGCCACCAAAAAAGTTACAGTTTATATAGAGCTCAAATTTGATCAACCATTAAATAAATTATTGGATACTTCGGTCATAAAAATAGTTATGAAGACGGAAAGCAATATTGATGGCATCGAAGAAAGAAAACCTTCTAAATGAAATTGAAGAAATAGATAAGTCTAAGAAAAGCCAAGGGAAATACAAACAAAAAAAAAGAGTAGAAAATAAAGTTGGGATTCATGATATTGAAGAAATCCCTAGGCTTTTTCGTCGAGTTTGCGATGAATTATCTATTCCGGGCTTACATACGAATTCCCTGATATCTTGGCGTATTGGGATTAGCGATCAATTTATTGATCAAATGTTACTACCTGCCCTAAAAAATACAAATAAGATCGTTCTTGCAATTCTTCAGCGACCTATTTGGTTGGGGACAATAAAAAAAGCTGAGGTTCCATATATGGGGTATTTAGATATGCCACAATACGGCGATCTAAAAGAGCGATTAAATCAAGATCAAAGGCTACCCCTCTACGATTCATCTCAATTTCTAACAATTTACGGAGTCAAAAATCAACAAGAAATAAGTCAAATCCTTGAGAGATTATCAAATGATTTTAATGTTAATTCTGACGAATTAGTTGTTTTAGTAGATGTAATTGGACCCTTTGAAGATTGTATAAAAAAAAGCCTTCGACTTCTGATGGTGAAAACTTCAGGATCGGGTCTAGCTATTTGGGTACATGCTGAATTACATCATATTCCAAATGATTTACTTGATCAATTTCGCAATTACATTATTTTCTTCCCAACTCTATCAGAAGTTACTTCTTTGGAGAAGGTTCAAAGATACTATAATGGTAAAGATGGGAATCTTGAAAGTTTGGATGTAGCCTTATTAGCGGGACCTTGTGTATCAACAATTCGGTCATGGGTGACAATTGACCTACACCTATATGCATCAGAGGCAGAAAATCTAAGCAAGGTAATCAAAGGAGTTTTTTTCATGAGTCCACAAGATATAGTTCCGTTTGTACCAGTAATTGTTGAGGCAACAAAATTCTTTTTCGACCAAGTAAGTACATGGATAGCTGATGTTCGTAAAAGAGCAAATATTGTTAACGCAAATTCTAGTGATAAAACCTTAAATATCACCGAAGAGCGATTAGCAGAAGCCTATAATAAATCAGCTAGTGCAATTGTAGAGCTAATTAGCACCTCTGTGACAGCAGATCAAATAGACCGTGCTCGAAGCCTTAAAGAACAAATAAAAATTGCTTATGATGTTTTGTCGGAACTAGAAAAACAAGAGTTGACTGCAACAGGAGTAGATCAAGCGAAACTGAATGTCCAAATTAAAATGCAAGCAGAAACGATCAGTCAAAAAGTTGATAATTTACAGTCTGTTTTGAGGCAAATTTATAAACAATCCCCTTAATCTGCCCACGATAAACAGCAGTGTCTAGGGTTCAGGATATATTTTTTGTGAGCAAAAGAGCCGCTCTCCATCATCGGAAAGCGGCTCCTTAATTTCACGCATAAACGGTTTACTTCTCGCTCAAACCTTTCACGTCCCCCGCGCCGTTGGTGCTGGCATCGAGTTCCTTGTCCACGCAAACGGTGGCGCTGTCCATGCCTGAGATGTGAGTCTCGGCGGTCTGGCTATGCAGGCACCGCCTTTGAACTCGTCCGCGTCGCTTCGGGGACGTATCACGTCAGGGTATTTGGTGTAAAATCAAGGCAAACAGAAACAAGTTATAGGTAATGGAGTAAACGCCATGACACTCGACGAAAAAATTCACCAATACGCGCAAAAACTTCCGTATTCGTTTCAGGAAGAATTATTCGACTTCGTTCAATATTTATTGACAAAAGCCGAAAAACAGGAAAAGCAGGATTGGACTTCCCTGTCGCTATCGTCGGCAATGCGCGATATAGAAGATGAGCCTGCCTTATACAGCCTGTCTGACATACGGGTGGTTTTCGCATGAAACAAGCGGGACAGGTAAAAGGTTGACACATATAAAAAAGCACTTGTCAGACTGGCTTTCCGAAAAATAAATGTCCCAAAAAGAGCCGCTCTCCTCGTCGGAAAGCGGCTCTTTCGTTTTGTGTTCAACGGCGCGAACCTCGGTAAAGATCG
>CAZYXS010000236.1:0-3477 GCA_964650955.1 uncultured Desulfuromonadales bacterium
TTGAATCGGTTGCCGGTGCGGCATGAGGAGTGGGGGTATTGAGGGTGCATTTTTTCTTGAGGACAATTAGCAGGCTGTTGAAAAGGTCTGATTGATTCAGGGACATCAAAAAATTGGGCATCTAATTCGCATGTGATTGACAAACCTTTCTTTCCAAGGGTTTGGGGGCTCCTCTGAGCTCAAAAATGAAGGCTGAAAATTGCGCGCTGACCGGCGAACCCATCGGTCTGCAACGGTTGCTCAGCCAGCCTCTGGCCACACTCAGCATCGAGGCGCAGGAGCGGCTCGAACAACGCCAGCGGCTGGCCAGGGTCAACGGTCTCGAAATTGAAAACCAGGGAGCACAAAGATGAAAATGGATGAAATTCGCACCATCGCCAGAGGCCTGGGAGTTCCGCCCGGCAAGTGGACCAAGGTCGAACTGGTCCGCGCCATTCAGCATGCTGAGGGCAACCTCAGCTGTTTCGCCACCGGCGCGCGGGCGCACTGCGAGCAATTGCAGTGTCTATGGCGACCGGACTGTGCCTGAGTCGGCCGAGCCGGTGAGCTCAGGCCAGTTCCAGCCGACAGTCGAAAGCCGCCTCGAAGAGATCCCCCTTGGCCTGGCCGCCGTAGATCTCCACCGACAGGTCGTCCTGCCCCTGCAGGCTGATGCGGGCAGTGCCGTCGGTTAATCGACAGGCGAGGCTGCTTACGGCGTTGCTGCGGCGGCGGTCGAGGCCGTCGGCCAGGCGCAGGATGCCGCCGAGGCGGCGCACCAGCTCCTGGTCCTCCCGGCTCAGACAGGCGTAACCCTCGTGCTTTTTTTTGGGCAGGGATTTGCGGTGGTAGCGGGCGAGGTTGGCGATGATCTCCTTCTCCCGGGGAGAGAAGTCGAACAGGCTGGCGTGGCGGATCAGATGGTAGGAATGCTTGTGGTGGGCTGAGTAGCTGATGAAGTAGCCGACGTCGTGAAGCAGGGCGGCGGCCTCGAGCAACTGGCGGGCGCGGGCGTCGAGCCCCCGGCCGGGGGTGATGGCGTCGAACAGCTGCAGGGAGAGCAGCGCGACCTGCTCGGCGTGGTTGAGGTCGACTTGGCAGGAGCGGCCGAAGTCGAGCACCGCGGTGCGCCAGTCCCGATCGCCGCGGCGGCGCTCGATCCAGCCGTGCTGCTGCAGGCTCTGCAGGATCAGCCCTTCGCGGATGCCCCGTTCGTTGATCTTGAGAATGTTGCTGCCGGTAAGGCGCATCAGCTCGTCCACCAGGGTCACCCCGGCGACGATGATGTCGGCCCGTTCGGGGCTCAGTCCGGGGATGGTCTTGCGCTCCTTGCAGCTCTTGCGCTGCAGCAGCGGCAGCAGGTGCACGATCTCCGAGTGCAGCACCTCGTAGCCGTGGACGCTGTCGTAGCGCTCCTTGCGGGCGGCCTGGACCATGCCGGCGATGCTGGTCATGGTGCCGCCGGAGCCGATCAGGGTGCGCACCGGCCCCTCGTCCTGGGCCAGAGCTTCCCGCAGCTGCCTGCGAATGTGTTTGCGCAGTTTGGTCAGGTCCTGCTGCGGGATGGGATCGCGGGTCAGAAAGCGTTCGCTCAGAAATACCGCCCCCAGCTCCAGGGAGCGGATCTCCTCGATGTGGCGGCCGGCCGCGGACACCACCTCGACGCTGCCGCCGCCGATGTCCACCAGCAGATAGCGGGCATTGGCCATGTCGAAGTGGTGCCAGGCGCTCAGGGCCGCCAGTTCCGCCTCTTCACGGCCGTCGACGAGGCGCACCCGGATGCCCGTCTCGGCCGCCATGGCCGCCAGGAAGTCCCTGCCGTTGGCCGCCTTGCGCACGGCGCTGGTGGCCACCGCCTCGATCACCTCCACCCCCAGCCCCTCGATGATCTTGCGCATCCGCACCAGTGCCTGCCGGGCCCGTTCCCAGGCCTGGGGGGCGATGACGCCGCTGGCCTGAAGTCCCTCGCCCAGGCGCACGGTGGCCTTTTCGTCATCGAGGACGCGCACTTCGCCCTTACCCCCCACCTCGACGACGATGCAGCGCATGCTGTTGGTGCCGATATCGATGGCCGCAAGTCTCGGCATGGTCGCAAGAGGCTCCTTTCCGATCCTGGTGCTCAGGCCTTGAAACGTTTGAGGGGCTTGCGGGCCTTCTTCAACGCCCGGGTCAGGCCCTTGAGATCCTCTCCGGCCAGGGCGTCGAGGCGTTTCTCTACCTTGGCCAGGCTCTTGGTGACCCGCCGGGTGCGTTCCCCGGCCTGCCCGGCAGCCCGTTCGAGGCCGCCGAGGAGCTTGCGCACCTGCTTGTCGAAGCGTTTTCCGGCGCGCTCCTCAAGCGGTTCCCCGGCCCTCTCTCGGTGGCCGGCGGCCAACTCCCGCACCTGCTCCCCCAGGCGTCCGCAGTGCTCGGCCAGGGCCTGCTGCCGGGCCTGCGCGCCGGCGGATGCCGCGGCGGCCAGTTCGGCGGCCTGGGCGAGGATGGCGGGAATGGTCCGCGGCTGGATCCCCGGCAGCTGCCGCAAACCCTCTTCCCCCAGATCGACCAGCTTAGAGTGACTGTCCACGCCCGCCGCCAGCAGCCGCTGGGAAAGCATCCTGCCGATACCTTTGATTTTTTGCAGTTCCGCTGCCGCCGTCACGGCCATGGTGCGCTCCCTGGTTAAGGTGATGGTTGTGATGTTGCCCTGTGCGTCAAGCTATCCTCCCATTGTTGGGATCGGGTTAGGGACAAGGGTTTTCTGGCAGAAATCGATAGCGTCTCATACCATGCTAACAAATTTGTCGCAAATTGCTTTGCCAGGAACCGTGTTGCCGGGGGGACGGATGAAGCCGAGCGAAACGCGGGAAATCGGGTACAATGGCAGGGATGCTCCGGCCGCCGCCGGACCTGCCCCCAACGAGGACCCTGTGATGAAAACCGATGCTGCCGGGCGGCCCGGCCGCCGCACTCCGGCCAAAGGGGCCGACCCTCTCGACGCTCCGGAGCTTTACCTCAACCGCGAGCTGACCTGGCTGGAGTTCAACCAGCGGGTGCTGCACCAGGCCCAGGACGAGCGCATCCCGCTGCTCGAACGGGTGAAGTTCGCCGCCATTGCCGGCTCCAACCTGGATGAGTTCTTCATGAAGCGCATCGGTGGCCTCAAGCAGCTGGTGGGGGCCCGGGTGCAGGAGCGCAGCGTCGACGGGCGGACCCCGCTGCAGCAGATCCGTGAGAGCTACGCCTTCGTGCGCCGCCACCAGAAGGAGAAGCAGGAGATTCTCGGTCAGCTGCGGCAGGCGCTGAAGCAGGAGCGCATCCTCATCCTCGAGTATGCCCAGCTGAGCAAAAAGGAGCGGGAGCAGGTGCGGCGGGACTACTACGACAGCATCTATCCCCTGGTCACCCCCCAGGCCATCGACCCGGCCCATCCCTTTCCCTTTATTTCCAATCTGTCGCTGAACCTGCTGGTGACCCTGCGCTACGCCGCCGACCCGGCCCAGTCCCTGGCGCGGGTCA
>CAZYXS010000237.1:0-3433 GCA_964650955.1 uncultured Desulfuromonadales bacterium
TCCATGCCGTTGGAAAGGCTCGCCTGTTGGGAGTAATTATCGTCAAAACGGGGGCAATGTCAAGGTTGGGGGTTCGTTTCTGGGGTATTCCAGGGCAAGAAGGAGCCAAAGGTATCGACATCCCAGCCTAGTTTGACGGGACGCCGCCAGAGATAGTACAGGTTTTGGCGTCTCTGGGTTGTGGTGGAGCCAAGTCCCATTGCCGCGTTGTAATGTCTGCTCACCATTCGCAATACGCCGTCATTTTTTTGACCAAAGGGGTAGGCAAAGGTTTCCACAGGCAGGCCGAGCGTCTTTTCTAAAGCAATCCGCGAATGGGCAACCTGGAATTCCACATCCGAGGTTTGGGTCAGGTCTTTGTGGTTAACACTGTGGCTTCCGGTTTCCCAACCTGCCGCTGCGAGTTCCTGCAGATGGGCGGTGGTCATATATCCGGGAGTGTTGATAAAATTCGAGGCCAGGTAGTTCACGCCAACGAAGCCCAGTTCGCGCATGATGGGGTAGGCAGTGGTATACACCGTAATATCCCCATCATCGAAACTGATAATGACCGGGCGGGCGGGCAGTTTCGTGCCTTGCAAGATGGCTTTGACCAGGTCGGATGGCAGGATGGATGTATATCCCCACTGTTTCAGGGCTTCCATCTGCGCTCGGAACTCTTCGGGGGTGACGAAATACTCGGAGCCAGTTTGCGGCACAGTTACGCGATGGTAAAGCAGGATGGGGCAAACAACATCGCCAGGCCCCTGGAAGATGGTCTGTGGGGTAGGGGAAGGGGTGGGGGCAGGCGGCTGATTGGGAGTAGCGGTCAGCGTGGATGAAACGGGAGCAGGAATCAGGGTAGGAGTGGCGGGAAAAGTGGCTGCTGGAAGCGGGGATGCTTCAACAGGCTGGGATATGGCTGTTGGCGCCGCGCATCCACTCATCAAAAGGGAGAAAATTATGAACAAGAATACGTTTTTCATCGCTTTATGCGGCCATTGGCGCTGATTGTACTTCTTTTGTAACTACCTTGACAATGTCACATTAGACATTTGTTCTGATAAAACGCTCTCACCCCGGCCCTCTCCGGTGGGAGAGGGAGAAAATTCATTGAATCTGGGCGTCGTCCCCTCTCCCTTTGGGACGTGTGCCACGAAGTGGTAGAGGGCCAGGGTGAGGGAAAATACTTACGCAAAAATGTGACATTGTCAAAATAGTTACATTTTTGATGTAAAATCTCGTAAAGGCGAACCGTCATGCGCGAAAAATCATCCACTTGCGCCTGGGTACTTTGCAAAAAGCATCTTGTTGTGCCCTGGGCGGTTCACCCCCTACACAGCATCACATTAAAAACGGTAGGGCCTATTTTTATAATCTTTAATTTTGGGCAAAATTGGTAAGCAAATTTTCCAGGCGAAAAAATGAAAATCCAACTTGACCATAACACCCATGCTTACAACCTCGAGCTGGCGCAGAGGGGTAAAACAGCCAGCCTGACTTTTGAAGGCCAAACTTACACTGCCGAAATCTTGCGCGCGGGCGATGGCTGGCTCGATATCTGTTTGACCGCTCCCAAAACCATTCGTGTATTTGCTTTTGTTTCGAGAGATGGCCCCAAACGATGGGTGACGGTCAACGGTCAGACCTTTCTCCTGACCCAACCGACTGGCCTAATCAAACGCGGCGGGCACGCGCGTCTCGTTGCAGGCGCGTTGACTGCCCCCATGCCGGGACAAATCCGCGCCATGCAGGTTGCCGAGGGCGATTCTGTATCCAAAGGCCAAACACTCGTTATCATCGAGGCGATGAAAATGGAAATCAAAGTCGCCGCGCCGTTTGATGGCACGATAAAATCACTCAAAGTCCAACCCGGTCAGACGGTCGAGAAGGATGAACTGTTGCTCGAGATGGAAAGTAAAATTCGAGCAGATTAGCGCCGATTGGTAGATAAAAGGAGCCAGCCATGCCCGGAAAATTCTACGAAGACCTCGAAGTCGGCCAGAAAATTCGGCACGCCAACGGCCGCACCGTGACCGAAATGGACAACGTGCTGTTCTCGATGCTGACCATGAACACCCAGCCGCTGCACTGCAACGAAGATTTTTCTTCCAAAACCCAGTTCGGCCAGCGGATTGTCAACGGTATTTTCATCCTCGGCCTGGTGACCGGCGTGAGCGTCCCCGACCTGACCGAAGGCACAATTCTCGCCACTGTTGGCTACGACAAAGTCGTCAGCCCCAACCCCACCTTTCACGGCGACACAATTTATGCCGAAACGGAAGTGCTGGAAAAGCGCGAGTCCAAATCGCGGCCCGATGTGGGCATCGTGCGGCTCAAACACTGGGGCAAAAAACCGGATGGGACTGTGGCGATAGAATTCGAGCGGACCGCCCTCTTCTTCAAACGCCGCTCTTCTTGAAAACAGTTATCAGTGAGCAGTTATCAATCGTCACTTATCACTCATCAATCCAAAATCTGAAATCGAAAATCTCCTATGCACTCACGACGCGCCCTTCTCTACATGCCCGGCGATGACCGGCGCAAAATCGAAAAAGCTACCACGCTTGGCGTGGACTGTATCTGCATGGATTTGGAAGACGGCACCGCCCTCAGCAAAAAGGCCGAAGCGCGCGCCGTCATCGCCCAGGCAGTGAAAGAATTGGATTTTGGCCGCGCGGAATGCTGCATCCGCATCAACGGCATCGGCTCCGGCTTCGAGCGGGACGACCTGGCTGCGGCATTGGCCGCCCGCCCCGACACCATCGTCGTCCCAAAGGTCGAATCCGCTGAACAGGCGCAGTGGGTCAGCGGGGAAATCGAATCTTACGAACTGGCGAACGGCCTGCCGCTGGGCGGAATCCGCCTGCTGGTGGGGGTCGAAACCGCCAGGGGCATCCTGAACCTGAAAGAAATTGCCGGGGCCGAGAAGCGGCTCGACGCCATCATCTTCGGCGGCGAAGATTTTGCCGCCAGCGTCGGCGCAGTCCGCACCCCCGAAGCCACCGAACTACTCTACGCCCGGCTGGCGGTCGTCACCGCCTGCGCTGCCTTCGATTTGCAGGCCATCGACATCGTGACGATTGACTTTCGCAACCCCGAAATTGTCCGCGATGAGGCGGAATTTGGCGCGAAACTGGGCTTTTCGGGCAAGCAGGTTATCCACCCAGCGCAGGTCGAGCCGGTTCAAACCGCCTTTACCCCGTCTGATGAAGCCGTTGCCTACGCCCGGCGCGTGGTCGAGACTTTCAAAGCCTACCAGGGCGAAGGCAAAGGAGCCTATGAACTGGACGGCAAGATGATAGACCTGCCCCTGCTCAAAAATGCCCAAAAGGTGCTAGAGCGGGCGCGCGCGGCGGGAAAACTGGCAGTATAATTCGGCCACTATGTTGAACATGGTTTCTTTGGAGCCGGTGGACTACCTGGTCATCGGCCACATCACAGTCGATTTGAC
>CAZYXS010000238.1:0-3335 GCA_964650955.1 uncultured Desulfuromonadales bacterium
TGTCGGTGTGCTTGAGCAGTTCCAGCAGCAGGGGGGTCTTGAGATGCTGCTCCACCGGATAGAGGGCGTGGCTGACGGTGACCGCGGCACTGACCTGGCCGACCTGCACGGTGACCGGATCCCGCAGGACCTCCTGGGCCAGGCCGCGGATTTCCGCGGGCATGGTGGCGGAGAAGAGCAGGGTCTGGCGCTTGGCCGGCAGCTTGGCGAGAATGCGGCGGATGTCCGGGAAAAACCCCATGTCGAACATCTGGTCGGCCTCATCCAGCACCAGCACCTCGAGGTGGCTCAGGTCGATGGTCCCCTGGTTGATATGGTCGAGCAAGCGTCCCGGGCAGGCGACGACGATCTCGACCCCGCGCTTGAGGTTCTCGATCTGCGGCCGCAGGCTGACCCCGCCGTAGACGCTGAGGCAGCGCAGGCCGGTGCGGGCGCCGAGGGTGGCGAAGCTGGCATTGATCTGCTCGGCCAGTTCCCGGGTCGGGGCGATGATGAGGGCCCGCACCTGGCGGCGATTGCCGCTCTGGGCGAGCCGGTGCAGGATCGGCAGGGCAAAGGCCGCGGTCTTGCCGGTGCCGGTCTGGGCCAGGCCCATGACGTCGCGCCCCTGCAGAACGACGGGAATGGCATCGCGCTGGATCGGAGTGGGATTGAGATAACCGGCGGCGATCACGCCGGCGGCCACCTGGGGATGCAGGGAAAAGCTGGAAAACTCCATGGAACTCCTGTACTGGGTGCAAATGAAAAGCCCCGGAGGATGTCCGGGGCTTACGAGTTGGTTCGTGACGGTCCGGGAACAACGACTTGCTGATTGGGCACCTTAGCAGCACCGCATCCTTTCTGTCAAGGGAGATCAGCCGAAGGAGCAGATGTATTCGACGATCCCTTGAGTTACGGCGATGTCGAAGGCCGAGTTGCCAGGGATGTCGAACCCCTCTCCGGCATTGATTTCGGTCCAGTCCGCCGCCCCTTCCAGTCGCATCTGGCAACTGCCGGCGACAATCTCCATCCGTTCCGGCTCGGCGGTGTTGAAACGGAAGCCACCGGGATAGATCAAGCCGAGGCTCTTGCGGCTGCCATCGGCCAGGGTCAGGCTGTGGCTGACCACCTTGCCGTCGAAATAGATGTTGGCCTTGGTTTTGACCGTCACTTGGTCGAACTGCTGAGGGAGAGTGCTCATGGCCGGCTCCAGATGCGGGAATGGGTTGAAAATTCATCGGCTTTTAGCATGCCCTGCGCACCGATGCAAGAGGGGATGAACTCAGGCGGGCCGGGGCGGCGGCAAGCGGGAAGCCAGGACTACCGCCAGCAGGGTCAGTCCGCCTGAGGCCAGGTAGGCCCCGGAGAAACTGCCGCTGGCCTCGGCCAGCAGGCCAGCGCCCCCCGGCCCCAGGGTCTGGCCGACGGCGAAACAGACGGTAATCAGGGAGAAGGCCGAAGCGGCCTGGGCCAGGCCGAGATAGTCCCCCACCGCCGCCGCCATGATGCTGGGGATGGCGAACAGGGAAAACCCGTAGAGGACCACCGACAGCAGCAGCACTCCGGTACCGAAACCGGCACCGGCCAGCAGAAAGGAGGCCGACTGCAGGGCGAAGGCGACCATCAGGCCCCCTTTGCGGCCGATGCGGTCGGAGAGGATGCCGAAACCCACCGCCGAAGCCATGCTGAACAGGCCGATGGCGGACCAGAACTGCCCGGCGCGGACTTCGGAAAAGCCGAAATCGGCGATCATGGTGGCGACGATGAAGGTGCCGAACACCATGTAGGTCAGGCCGAACAGGAAGTAGACCACCCCGAGGCGCAGCAGCAGCCCGCCACTACCGACGGGTGGCTTGGCTTCGAGTTGGGCAACCGGCAGCGGGGTGCGGGCTCCGAGGGGCTCCAGGCCGAGTTCGGCGGGGTCGTTGCGCAGCAGCAGCGCCACCACCGCCATGGCGACCAGGGCCACCAGCGCGAGCAGCAGCCAGCCGGTGCGCCACCCCTCCGGCCCCAGCAGTTGGTTGAGCCAGGGGATGACCAGGCCCGAACAGACGATGGCGGCGCCGTTGCCCAGGATCATCAATCCCGCCGCCCGGCCACGCCGCTCCCGGCGGAACCAGTGGGAAACCAGCACCATCATCGGAATGTTGCCAAAACCGCCGCCGAGGCCGGTCAGGCAATAGAGCAGCAGCAGGGAGACGAAGTTCTGGCTGCGGCTGAGGCCGAACAGGCTCAGGGCCACCAGCGCCAGCCCGGCCATGGCGGTGCGCTTGGGCCCCAGGCGGCGGATGGTCCAGGGCGCCGCCGCCACCGCCGCCAGGTAGCCGACGAAATTGGCGGTGCCGATGAAGCCCATGCGGTCGTAGCCGAACTCCAGGCTGGCGCGCATGCCCGGCAGCAGCATGCCGTAGGCGAAGCGGGCCAACCCCATGCAGGCGAACAGAGTCAGCGACCCGCACAGAACGATGATCCAGGCGTAATGGACGGGAATCCGGGAAGCGGATGGCACGAGGGGCCTCCTAGGGCCAGAGCTGCAGCAGGCCGTAGAGCAGCGGCAGACTGGCGAAGGCCAGGATGATCCCCAGCCCCACCAGGGCGATGGCCAGATCGGCCTCCATCCCCGCCACCACCGCCAGGGCGCCGGCGGTGACCATCGGGGGCATGCCGGCCTCGAACACGGCGATGTCGGCCGGCAGGCCGTGCAGCCCCAGCAGGCGGCAGACCACCAGGGCCGCCACCGGCGCCACCACCAGCTTCAGGCCGAGGCCGAAGCCGAGGGGGGCCAGCACCGTCGGCCGCAGCCGCAGGGTCATCTGGAAACCGATAGCGGTCATCACCAGGGGGATCAGGCTCAGGGAGACATTGTGCAGGGCGCTCGCCACCGCCTCCGGGTAGGGCCAGGGGCGCAGCGCCAGCCCGGCGAGCAGGGCAATGGTGGGAGGAAAGAGCAGCGCCCGCCGCGCCACCGAAGCCAGGTTGAGCTTGCTGTCGCGGCCGTACATGGCCAGGATCAGCGAGCCGTAGCTGGCGAAGGTGAGCATGGTGCCGATCTGGTCGTAGATGATCAGGTAGGGGATGCCGGCGCTGCCGAAAAAGGCCTGCACCATCGGCACCCCCATGAAGGAGGTGTTGCCCAGCGGCACCACCAGCAGCAGCACCCCGGTGGTCGGCCGGGACCAGTTGCGCCAGCGGGAGACCAGCAGCACCAGCGCCACCGACAGCCCCAGCACCCCCCAGGGGACCAGGGCCGGCACCAGCATGTCGGCGCTGAACTCGAGCTGCGGCACCTTCAGCAGGATCAGCGCCGGCAGCGAGACGTACAGTGCGAACATGTTGAGGGTCTGGGCGGTCTCGCG
>CAZYXS010000239.1:0-3332 GCA_964650955.1 uncultured Desulfuromonadales bacterium
GCTGTTGGGACTAACAGAAAATATATCCCTGCCTGAGTTCTTGTTGTGAAATGAGTATAAAAATCAGGATTACCGGTGTATTTCCAATCCCATATTTTTATAATGTCTCTGGTAGTAATTTTTTCTACTCCGAGGTCGATAAACCCTCGTAGATATAAATCATCGCTTTTGATTGATAGGCCGATTTCTGTTGATCCCTTGGGTTTTGGGATGTCTGTAGTTTGCTTATATGCCTCCAGAGTAGCATCTATACGAAGAAGATCAGTCGGCGTATCTTCTTTCTCGCCGTCTTCCTTGTCTTTGTTATATTCATCTATTAGCCTTGCTCTTGCCTGTTTAATTTGCCCTCTATAGAGATCGGCTTTAATTTCGTTCTCCTCATGCATATTGGCAAAGTACAGATGAAATAGGCTGCCAAGTTCTTTGTTAAATGTCGGTTTTTTCAATTGAAGGCCAAGAATGTAAGCCAGATAATAAGCGTACCGGCATCTCATATACAACGAGATGCTACTGTACGACAACATAGGTTGTTTTCTCCTGACATACTCGATGCAGAGGAATTTATCAGGTCTCCGGCAAGTTCCCTCTCTAATGTAAAATAGGCAAGGTTTTTGAGATGGATTATGCTTATCGCAAATGATATTCATAGGTGCTCCTTAGGATAGCTTGTTCACTTTTGATATACATTAACTGCCAATGTGATTTAGGATAGCACGCAACAGGTTCTTGGTGCAAATTAATTCTTTTTATAACTTTCGATAGCCTTTTTTATAGGAATGGCACACAAGTGTGACATTGGTGACACACAAGTGTGCCATTGGTGACACACAAGTGTGCCATTGGTGACACACAAGTGTGCCACTTGCTTGTCAAATGTTGCTTTTTGTAACAAAGTAGACATAGCTTGAGCAAAAAAGCTTGACAAATAATTTTGTTTATGTAATCGTTAGATAAAACAAGGAGGATTATGTGCCAAGAGGAAGACCAAGAAAAGATAAGATCGACAATATCATCGACAGCATTGTAAACAAAAACAATGAACATTTAATTGAGGATGAAGACATGAATCTCTTGCCCGAAGACGACAACCAAGATATTGATTATCCGCAATACAAAGAAATCCAGAGCATACCTGAAAGACAAAGCATACCAGAAAAGCAAGAACATATAGATGAGCTGCTTGCCTCCATCCCTCAAAATGAAGGCTACTATCTTAAGCTCTACAAAGAGGTTGCTCCATCAGAATATGAATATAAGTTAAGCTTCTCCGATTTTTCTCATTGGACTGACCTTGAGTATGAGATAACCAATATAATTAGGATGCATACAAAAAGAATGCCGCATAAATGGGGAAGCGGTAAGTACAAAATCATGACGTTTAAACACGGTGAAAGGGGATTTCAGAGGCCGACCATTACTTTTTTAATAGATGCCAATGAAGAACCGGCGACTACTCAGGAGGCCGGAGTGCAGCAAAAATTGGTTGAGATGGGTGAGTTTATTAAGCAAGTAAAGGATGTTTTTGCACCTGTTTCTCCTAATTCTGTTTCCAGCTCTGAATCTGTAACAAAAATGATTGCAGAAAGCTTTAAGGCCGGAATCGATTCAGCAAGGGCAATGACTCCGCAGCAAGGGTCCCAAAACAATATGATGGATATGGCGATAACTATGTTAACATTATTAAAGGAAATAGGCGTTATTACGCCTCATAAGCCGAAGAAAGAAGACGATATGCTTGAAACATTGCTTAAACTTAAAGAAGCCGGTTTAGTTAAGTTAGGCAACGAAGATAAAGACGATATGTTATCATCTGTTTCTAAAATCATGGAGCTTACTCAGGCATTAAATCCATTGATGGAGCGGAATGAAAACACATCTACACTAACACGTTTAGCGGAAATATTAGCTCCGAAAATTCCCCAAGTGGTTGAAAATATCACCTCAGCGGTAAGATCAGTTTCAGAGGTCTCAAAAATGAAGCTTGCACACAGGCTTGATGCTGTCATGCCTAATAGCATCCCCTCGCAGCTGGAGGCATCCCCGAACTCCCAAAAGCCTTCAGCTGCCCCTTTTAAACAGGAGGAAGCAAATCAGATGCATCCAATTATAAAGAGTATTTATGATGCAGTTGAAAGCAATGATGTAGCTTTTTATGACAAACTCACGGTTTTGATGAACTCGTTTGTAAACCCGACCGCTCTGAGCAGCCTTGTAAAAGGAGATATGAAGATTGATGATTTTCTTTCATATATAGCTCAGGCTACAGAGCAACCGTTCTTTGCGAGTGAAAAATCAAGGCAATATTTCACTAAATATATTGCAGCTCAAAGAGGAACGGAAGAAGACAGTCCTGATGAGATTATCTATGCTAATTGTAAGAAATGCGGAGAGCAGTATGAGTATGCTGGCAAAAAGGCATTTGACAATGATAACCGAATATGCGATGTTGATGTCAATGGTCAGTCATGCATGGGAGAGATTGAGGTCTTATCAACAAACAAGGCTGGTAGTGCCTAATGTCAAGTTCTTACCATAGACATTCAGGAATGTTTAATGGTGAGTTTCATTGTTTCAACTGTAAAAAACTTTTATTGATAGAGATCACAGGATTATATGAAATAAGGCTTATGTGTCCAAGATGCAAAACAAAGATTTTTGTATCGACATTAGAACCTATACCAATAGCAACAAAAAATAAAGAGAAGGCCAATGCGCCCATTATCGAAAAGGAGAATGGGTTTGCAGAGGCAAAAGCTTATTAGCAATTCTATAGCATCTCAGCCTGTTTCAAGGTTGGTCATTGGTAATGGAGATCAAGCCAGCGAAAACACCTTAAGACTGATGAGAGACATTATTCAGAAATCTTCTCAAAACATGGTTGTAAGATCATGGGCTGAGAAGATTATCAAGAATATTCCAGCCAATGACGAACTTGGTGAAGCTAAAGCAATCTTTGATTTTCTCCGCAAAAATACAAAATACGTCAAGGACATTGACGGTATAGAATTTATCAGAACTCCAATGGTTTCTCTTCAGATGATTGAAGTTGGAGACACTCCTTCTCTCGACTGTGATGATCTGACCACGTTATCCCTTGCTCTTTTGAAATCTATTGGTTATCCAGTGATACTGAGAGCTACGGCTTATAAAAAGAAAAACTTCGAACATGTTTATGGTCTTGTCCGACTATATGCAAAATGGTATTCCTTTGACCTTACTAAACCCTATGGTCTTGGATGGGAAGGCAAAGAATATAAGCGTGTTCATGATATGGAGGTATAGATGTTCGGAGCAATTTTACCGCAGGATTGGACTTTGGAAATTGGCAAAAA
>CAZYXS010000240.1:0-3307 GCA_964650955.1 uncultured Desulfuromonadales bacterium
TGTGTGTCGTTCAGAAGTGCTTCGGCGAGCGACGCCACATTGTCAGAACCTGTAATCGCATCGGACACCCTGTCGGATACGCTCGGAAACGACCCAAATGGATTGACCCCCAAAGAATTCTGTACCGCAAGAACGGCGCTTTTGATCTTCCTAAAAATGCCTGCGTTTACGGACAGTACCATCGTTTCGCCGTCCCCGTGATCCTGGGCTGACGCGCCGCGCGAGATCTGGCTTAACTGACGCAGCGAATTGTCCTTTGCCTCGACATAAATGATTTCTCCCGTCCGAAATGCCAGGAAACATGGAACTTCGAGGGGCGATATATCTTCGAGTACTCGAAAACTCGTGGCGACTTTGGAGACTGTAGCGGCGAGTGTCAACGGAAAATTGTTTCTTAGGTCCCCGAACAATACGTCAATTGCTCCGGGATAAGACGACAGGGTGCTCATGACGCTCCTAATACTTGATGATGAAATTCAGGACGATGGATGGTTGCATATTGTTGTGCGGCGTGTCCTGTCCCGCGCTGCCTGTCGTAATCGTTGTCAGGGTGGCGGGAACGTTATTCGCGCTGCCGGTGGCGTATAAACTGTTTGCATAATTGCCTTCGATTGGATGTTCGTGTGAAGGCATTTCGGCTTCGGTTAAAAGGTGTGTTTCCTCTCCAAGCACGCCGCCCAGGACGCGGTTTGTCAGGCCGGCTCCCTGCCCGGCGCCGATTGGCGTACGGCTTCTCATGTCGGGAATGCCGAAAGTGGTTGTGCCGTTTCCAGTACCAAAAGTGGTGCCGATTGCGGTGAATAAACCTGCGTATGTGGCTCTGCTGATCAATGCACCATCGCAAATCAAAAAGCCGGGAGGGGCTGAAACGCCAGGCCACGGCATGATGGCACCAACGGGAACAACGTTGTTTCCCGCGTTGACGATGTCGTTGATGGTGTCGATTTCCCCGTTCATTGTCTGCTGGGTGTTTTGCACGGAGGATAGGGTGGCGTTGGTGGCGGTCAACGAGGCTTGCGTGGCGTCAAGTTCCTGATCGGTTTCGGTAAGCGTTTGGTTCGACAAGGCGACGGCGGCATTGGCATTGGAGATGCTCAAGTCAACGTTGTTCAACCTGTCGACAACGTTTTGGTGCGTTCCTTGCGGGTTGATGCCAAGCGTATTTTCAACGGCAAGAATGGCGCGTTTCAACTGATTGAAGTATTCAGCGGCCACGGTGGGACGCAGGGTTTCACCGGCTGTATGGGTCGACGATACAGGTCCGCGCTCCACCGTCAGAATGCGCGTCGTATTGTTTTTGGATATGACATACACAATGTCGCCGCCGACGAAGGCGAAAAAGCATGGCGTTTCAAAAGCCGATATGTCTTCAACCAGTTCAAGTTCGGTTCCGACGTCGGAAACGTCCGTTTTCAGGGTGAACGTCAGACTGTTAACGGGATCGGCAAACAACGAGCTGTCATTGTCGATGGCTGTGGGGTAAAGCGAAGAGGATGGAATTGTCATTTACACTCCATGATTAGCGACAATTTCGATCGAGAGATCACTGCGTATACTCTTCCCATGCAAAGTTGATGATGATATGCGTGGTTGCCGCGATCGCGGTGACGCCATGTACAAGAAGGCTTCCACCTGGTCGCAGGATCAGCGGATCATTGTCAACGAACTGGGGTAACAGGCTGCTATCCGGATGTGCAATATAACCAGCCGCCGTGTGCATACGATCAATCAACTGCGACCAGATAATATTTCCGGGCGTTGCGGCGATGGCGGTAGCCGCGCCACCGTCGGCGGCGTTTCCTGCGCGAACCACGCCTACGGCGGCGGGAGCGGCGCTGTCGAACGGATTGGCGGGAATGATCGAGCCGCCGGTCGGTAATGCGAGTGGAAAACTGGTCTTCAACGTCGGGGAAACCGATGCCAAAAGAGCCGTGCTATCCGTCTGGCCGGTCAGTCTTCGCAGGGCGATCAATACGCCGCTCGTGGCCGGATTTTCGATACTGGCGATGTTTTGAGCGGCGGCTGCGGCTCCAAGAATACGAAATGTGGAGCAGGCGTAAATGCCCCGCCGCGTGCGTCCGGTGGATATTCGAGCGTACAAAGGCGATCCTTCGGAACCTCCAATTGGATTGCCGTTGTTGTCGTGAAGCTGTATCTGTCCAGACCCATGCTCATCCACGTCTAAAATATTTATGCCGTTCTTTCCAATAATGTTCGCGCCCATGCTCTACTCCTGGTTCATAATCATGTAATGTACGTTCACCTTGCCGAAAAACCTTCCGAGAAGCGAGTTGATCGTCACTTGAAACGACATGTTCGATTGCCCGCCAATCTTGACTTCAAGGGGCTGGATGAGGATGTCGTCTGCCGAGTTGTTCTCCGTGGCTTCATAAGATACTGTGGCAACGATGTGAGACGAAGCAGTTACATACGCATTGGAGACTGTTGCGGTTCGGCTGACTGCGCCGCTGCCAAAATCGACCTCCATCTTGCCGTGAGACAGTTGCGTATGTGTGACAAACGCGCTGGCTTCATATCCATCAAGAGTATCGGCGTTGCCGGAAGTGACCTGGGCATACTTGTAAAAAACGGAGACCACGTCGCCTGGAAGCGGAGCGTTGACAAGTTCAAAGGTTCCATTTCCAGGCGCGAGTTCGATCCAGTCTTTTGCGAGCCCCTGGGTCAGTAGCTTACCGTTGAGATACACCTGCATGGCGCCTGTGACATACGCGCCAGTCGAAACAGTGAATACCTTGTTGACGCCATCCACGGCTCCGGAGAGAAGCCCGTATGTGCCGGAAACGTCCGTGCTATCGGTTTGGTAGCTGTTACCACCGTCCGGCGCTCCTTGCGGACCGGTGTCGCCTTTTGGACCCTGCGGACCAACCTCGCCTTGTGGTCCCTGTGGGCCTACCGGACCTTGAATGCCTTGAATGCCCTGCGGCCCTTGCGGTCCTGTCGCGCCAACAGGACCTTGAACGCCCTGAAGACCCTGAGGTCCCTGCAAGCCTCTCGCGCCAACATTTCCCTTGAATACCTTCCAGTAATCGTTGTTAAAATTTCCGACCGAAGACGACCCAACTGGTGGGTGACGATAATTGTCTTCAATGCAGACAAACTCAAGCGTGTCAATCACCCACACTTCGCTTTCGACATCTCCACTCGCTTCCAGAGAAACGGAATGCACATGGGGATCAAACGCATAATCTCCGCTTGTCGCCTGCGATACTGTTTTTCCTGTAGATCCCGTATTTCCGTTGACGCCAAGTTGCGGATATGCGTACCCATATCCATATCGCTCGACTGT
>CAZYXS010000241.1:0-3268 GCA_964650955.1 uncultured Desulfuromonadales bacterium
CGATCCGCTCGATCTTCGCAAGGCCGCAGGCCCGGCAGACGGACACGGCGTTCGTTGACCAGGCCGTGGTGAAGCTCATGCGGGGGCCGACCTCGAGGACCGTGTGAAGGGTGAGGCGTGAGGGGTGAGAGGCAGGGAGCGAATCACCCCCGCTCCCTTTTTCCCTCTCCCCGTTGGGGAGAGGGGAGGGGGTGAGGGGATTTAAGAAACTTTTATCGGAAAATTTCTCCGGCTCAAAGGTCTCGGCCAGAAGCCACTTCAGGACCTTCAGCTCCGCCTCGTCCAGCCGCGTTGACGCGGCGATGTTGTAGCAGAACTCGGTCTCGATGGCCGTGATGCGGCTGCTTGCCTGCTGCTGCGCGGCCTGCAGGAGGTTCGCGATCTGGAAGGGCGAGAGCGCGGGGGTGCGGAAGAGATGGAAGAGGATCATGCTTTCATTCACCTTTGTTCAGTCTGTAATTTTCCTTAGCATATGCCAGGACGTGCTGCTGATTGATAACAAACAGTAAACGCAAAAACGGCAGTTGGAACACGGATGCACACGGTAACGACGGAAAAAACAAGGGCATCTTATCTTCCTGATGATTCACCAGTTCGGTGACTCCTGTATTTGGTTCAAGCTTCTGAAAATTAGCGTCAATTCACGTTCATTCGCGGCTAAATGCTCTTTCCAGGATAAACAGTTTCGTGCTGCGTGCGGGGGCTGAACATCAATTTATTGATCTGCTGCCCCGGCTTCCATTGCCGCTTCAGCCGCAATATGCCCGGCAAAAGTCGCTACGAACGACTTGAGACCCGTGAGATCACTCATCTCTGCATAGGCGCCGGATCTGGCGGCCGTACGCGAGGACAGGATAACGGCTGCAGCCGTGTAAAGATTCTCCGCCATCAGTTTTTTGCACAGAATATTATAGCGATCAGCATACGAGGCATTGCGGAACTCGGGAAACAATGGAAAGTTCGGAGATGCGTCTGTTACCGGTCTGCGAGACGCCGGTGCGTCTTCAAGAAGGACCAGATATCCCACGAACGGCTTTCTACTCTCGCCGAAGCCGCCCTCGCGGTACGCCGTCCACAGATCAACTGCGGTCCCAAGCGCTTCCTCACAGCGATTGTTGGCATTGTTGCCGAAAGAAGGACCAACCTGTGATTTGAACTCGATCGCGGCGATCAGATGCCCTTTGTTCATTACCAGCAGGTCCCATAATTTGGTCGGCCGAAAGAAGCCGGGAAGGGTCAGAAGCCTGCGCTGCAATTTGATTTCAGCCTCCTTAAGGCCATTGGCGCGCACGATATCAGAGATTAAGCTGATGAATCCGTTCATGTTGCTCCCGCCGGTCACGGCGCTTCGCTCCCCCTGGTCGGATTTGCCGCTCAAGCGCTGTTTCTTCACGGCTTTCGTGCGTCCCAGCCAGAACTTTCGGACCGCGGAGCGTGCCTTCTCTTCGAAATCAACAAGATCAAGCAGCATGCTCAACTCTCCCGTTCTTTCCCTCAGCGCCCATGATGGCTTGCTCTTGCGGCGTCAATTTATAGAGATCATAGCACAGCTCGTTGCATGTTTTAATGTCTCTCTGTTCCGCAGCATCACGCAGCTGTTGCCGGAGCTCCGGGGGAACATCGGCCCATCGAGGAACGCGGATTCTTCGCAAGTACTGAGCCTGAAAACGCAGATATCCGCCTCTCATTTTTGTGGAATAGGCTCCAATAAAGTAACGCGTGATTTCCGACAGAAGCACCGCCTGGAGCGCCTTCAGGTCCCACGTATCAGAGGTAATGTAATAGAGATTATGGTGAGGATAATACCTGCCGTCCTCATAGACTATGTTTGCATCCCCTTTAATGTCGGGAATGAGCAGTTTGGGAGTATTCGTAAGCTTCGGGATGATGCGGTCAATGGTTCGGTACCATCGTTCGCTGTTTCGCTTTGCTACATTGCGCCCGCATATGGCCGTTTGATGGCGATGGAGATACGCCGTGAGTTTTGGAAATTTCGCCAGATTCACGAGTTCGCCGTCATCGTCAAAGGGATTGATAACGCCCTTTCCCTGCCAATCTACCCTGCCTTCACGGATGTCTCTCGTCATAATCAGCGGCAGCTTTCTGTCCTGTTCAACATCAAGATCCTCATAGGCGCCCACGTAGACCTTATCAGCACCCGTTGCAACGCCAATGCCGACTTTGCAGCCTGCTTCCTCTATGGTGGGAAATGACGCCTCAATCCGTCTCAGTACGGCAAGTTGATCAAAAGATTCAAGCACCCAGGGATCGCTTCCTGCTGTTACACCGGTAACTTCATGTACTTGGCTATGGGGGTTCAGCATTGTGCCGCGCATGTCATGAGCAAGCTTGACCAAGATGTCTTTATCTATCAGCGGTCGATGGGCTATGCGGGTATTTTGCGCCGTATCGCGGGAGATCACCGTGATGGCAGGGTAGGCGCTTACTTCAGAGTGAAATGCGTCGGTATCAACCATATCTATGTAATATTTCAGGTGAAAGCCATTCGCCACCATTTTTCGCAGAGGTCCGCCGTAGCGATTCTTCATCCAGCGATCCGAACAGATGAAAGCAACTGCGCCCTTTGAAGCAAGAAGATGTAATGATTTTTCGATGAACGGGACATACAGGTCTGCCCGGTCGTAAAGCGTATCGAAGCGATGTCGATATTCAGCAAGGAGAGCGGAGGGGATCAACTCCTGCCGTACATAGGGTGGATTGCCCACGACATGGGAAAAATGAAGAGGCAGGTCGGTAAGGAGATAATCTCCCTGTATCAACCAGGCATCGAGAAGTTTTTCTGCGGCGGTCCTCGATATCCCTTTTCCATTTAGCATGTTCCCAAGCTTGAGCCGAGTGCCCGCAAAGCTCGTGCGATGCAACTCTATTGCGCGGACCGAATCTTTAAGGTCAGCGACCGGGTCGGAGTGCTTCTCCCTGCGCGAAAAGTAGGATTCCAGCAGCCGTTCCGCCGCAACGAGGAGAAAAGCGCCTTCCCCAAACGACGGTTCCAGCAACCGTTTTTTGTGAAGCGCCGACGATGCCGCGTAGCCCGTGAGGTCCAGAATAAACTCGACCACCTCACGGCGCGTAAATACGGCACCCCGTTCTTCCATGCCTGCCGAAGCCAGCAGATCGACAGCTGCTTGAAGACGGTCCATGCCGGGCAGTGCTATTTGTACTGTTTGAACGTTAATCATATCGATCAAACCATCATTAAGAGATCTTCAGGAAAGCTGTTTCTGTCCATGCTTTACACTCGTTGTCG
>CAZYXS010000242.1:0-3248 GCA_964650955.1 uncultured Desulfuromonadales bacterium
CCGTGTGCTGCTGGGTCTTGTGCTTGTCGAGCACCACGATGGGGTAGCGGATATCCTTCACCCCCACCTTGTCGATGGGAATGTTGCGGGTATCGCGAGATTTCTGCAGATCGGGCATTTTGGGCATGGGAAAAACCTTTTGAAAATTCAGGCGTAGGCCACCGGGTCAGCCACCCCTGCCTCGGCAAAGCCCTTGAGGCGCAGCAGGCAGGAGTCGCACTGGCCGCAGGCCAGCCCGGCAGGGCTGGGGTCGTAGCAGGAATGGGTCAGGCGATAGTCGACGCCGAGGGCCAACCCCTGGCGGATGATGTCGGCCTTGGTCAGATGCAGCAGCGGGGTGTGGATCCGGTAGCGTCCGCACCCCTCCACCCCGGCGCGGGTGGCCAGGTTGGCCAGGGTCTCGAAGGCGGCGATGTATTCCGGCCGGCAGTCGGGATAGCCCGAATAGTCGAGGGCGTTGACCCCGACGTAGATATCGAAGGCCCCCAGCACTTCGGCCCAGCCCAGGGCGAAGGAGAGGAAGATGGTGTTGCGGGCCGGCACGTAGGTGACGGGGATTTCCCCCTCCACCACCCCCCCCTTGGGGACGGCCAGATCGGAGGTCAGGGCGCTGCCGCCGATGCGGCGCAGGTCGATCTCCACCAACTGGTGCTCCACCGCCCCCACCAGCGGGGCGTACTGGCGGGCCTTCTCCAGTTCCACGCTGTGGCGCTGGCCGTAGGCGAAACTCATGGCATAGGGGGCAAACCCCTCGGCCCGGGCAATGGCCATGCAGGTGGTCGAGTCGAGCCCGCCGCTGTAGAGCACCACCGCCTTTCTGGGTTGATTTTCAGTCACCTTCTGACTCCTGAATTCTGACTTCTGGATTCTTGCTTTTTCAATGCACTTCGTAAAAAGGCCCGGTGCCGAGGCGATGGACCTTGAGCAGGTTGGTGGTGCCGGGGGCCGAGACCGGCGAGCCCATGGTGATGACCACCACCTCCCCCTTCTTCAGCAACCCCGAGGCCAGCACCGACTCTTCCACCGAACGGATCTGCGCCTCCGTATCCCCTTCGATGTCGACCCGCAGGGAGCGCACCCCGGCGGAGAGGGCCAGGCGGCGGCGCACCGCCACCGACGGCGTGACGGCGAAGATCGGCAGACTCGGCCGGTACTTGGCCACCAGCACCGCGGTGCTGCCGGTCTGGGTGAAAGCGAGGATGCCGGCGGCGCCGACGCTTTCGGCCACCCGGCAGGCGGCCTGGCCGATGGCCTCGGGGAGGCTGCGGTAGCCGCGCACCTCGGGCAGGGGATGGTAGACCTGCTCCTTGAGCACCGGGTCGCTTTCCACATCGGCGGCCACTCGCACCATCAGGGAAATCGCCTCCAGGGGGTAGCGGCCGGTGGCGGTCTCGCCGGAGAGCATCACCGCGTCGGTGCCGTCGAGGATGGCGTTGGCCACATCGGAGGTTTCGGCGCGGGTCGGCCGGGGATTGTGGATCATGCTCTCGAGCATCTGGGTGGCGGTGATCACCGGCTTGCCCGCCTCGTTGCACTTGCGGATGATGCGCTTCTGGATCAACGGCACCTTCTCCGGGTTGAGTTCTACGCCGAGGTCGCCGCGGGCGACCATGACGCCGTCCGCCACGGCGAGGATGTCGTCGAAGTTCTCCACTCCTTCCGGTTTCTCGATCTTGGCGATGACCCGCAGCTCGCTCTTGTGCTCGTAGAGCAGATCCTTGAGCTCCTGCACGTCGGCGGCCCGGCGCACGAAGGAAAGGGCGACGAAGTCCACCTCCTGCTGGATGCAGAACAGCAGGTCCTCCCGGTCCTTGGCGGTCAGCGCCGGCACCGACACCGCCACCCCCGGCAGGTTCATCCCCTTGCGGTCCCGCAGGATGCCGCCGACCCGCACCAGCGCCCGCACCTCGTCGCCGGCGGCGCTGAGCACCTCCAGCTCCATCAGGCCGTCGTCGAGCAGGATCCGGTTGCCGGGACGCACGTCCTGGGGCAGCTGGGCGTAGCTGGTGGGGATCAGATCACCGGCGCCGACCAGGTCGCGGGTGGTGATGCGCACCTCGCTCCCCGCCACCAGCCGCAGCTCGCCGCCGGCCATCAGGCCGGTACGAATCTTCGGCCCCTGCAGGTCGCCGAGGATCGCCACCGCCCGCCGGTGCTCCCGGGAAAGCTCGCGGATGCGGTGGATCAGCTCGGCCTTGCTCTGGCGGTCGCCGTGGGAAAAGTTGACCCGGAACACGTCCACTCCGGCATCCATCATGGCGTTGAGAGCCTCTTCCGAAGAGGAGGCGGGGCCGAGGGTGGCGACAATCTTGGTGCGACGCAGCATGGAAAACCTCCTGCAACAGTCAAAATAGGCCTCCCGCAAAGGAAAAGACCCTTTCCGGTCTCAGGAAAGGGCCTGCTCGGTAAGCCGGTCAGATGCAGATATCAGTGATGGTAGCGCCCGACCCGTTCGGTGTGGGCGGCGTTGGGCCCCTTGTGGCAGCGGAAGCAGCGCTCTTCGGTGACTTTCTGCTGCTGCAGGGGAGACTCCTGGGGGGGCAGGTTGGCCGCCGGCCGCTGCCAGGGATACTTGCCGGTCTCGTCCATCAGGTCCACCACTTGGTAGGCCGCCGTCCAGTCGGCGCTGATCGGCAGGGTGTGGCACTGGTCGCATCCCCCCGGCGGCGGAATGGTTTTCCAGGCGCCCAGCATGGCACAGCCAGTGAGGACCGCAAACAGCACTGCCAACAGGAATTTACCCATGCCCCACCCCCATTCCCGGCAAACAATGGGTTGACTATAGCACACCCCCGGGGGCTGGCAAACGGCAAATCGTTTGCCGCTGTTCGCGCCCCTATGCTATAAATAGCCATTTCAACCCGCCGAGAGAACCGGATTCCGATGCTGAAACGCAAACTCTTCCGCCTGCTGCTGGTGCTGCTGCTGACCGGCGGTCTGCTCGCCGCGGGCGGCCTGACCGCCGCCTATTTCTACGTCGAAAGCACCCTGCCCAAGGTCGAAACCCTCGCCGACTACAAGCCCCCGATCATCACCCGGGTCTACAGCGACGACGGCCAGGTGATCGCCGAATTCTCCCGGGAGCGACGCATCGTCGTCCCCGTCGAGCGCCTCCCCAAGCTGTTGATCAACGCCTTCATCGCCGCCGAGGACAGCAACTTCTTCAGCCACCAGGGGGTCGACCTGGTCTCGATCCTGCGGGCGGCCCTCAAGAACCTGCTGGCCGGCGGCATCGTCCAGGGGGGGAG
>CAZYXS010000243.1:0-3205 GCA_964650955.1 uncultured Desulfuromonadales bacterium
AAGGACCGCATCCCCCCAAGGGAAATGCGGTCCTTTTCCGTTGGCAGGCAGCACTCTCAGGCCCGGATCTGGCCGTCCTGCACCTGGATCACCCGCTCGGCGCGGCGGGCGATGTCGGGGTTGTGGGTGACCAGGATGACGGTTTTCCCCTGCAGGTGCAGGTTCATCAGGATCTGCAGCACCTCCGCTTCGGCCACCGAATCGAGGTTGCCCGTCGGCTCGTCCATCATCAGGATCTCCGGGTCGTTGGCCAGGGCCCGGGCGATGGCCACCCTTTGCTGCTGGCCGCCGGAGAGCTGGTTGGGGCGGGACAGGGCCTTTTCGCTCAGCCCCACCAGGGCCAGCAGTTCCTTGGCCCGCTCCGCCTGCCGACGGGGCGGCAGCCCCGAGAGCATCATGGCGGTTTCGATGTTTTCGCTGGCACTCAACCCCCGCAGCAGGTTGAAGAACTGGAACACGAAGCCGATCTTGCGGCCGCGGAAGGCCGCCAGGCCGGCGCCGTCGAGGCGGGTCAGGTCGGTACCGTCGACCTGGATGCTGCCGGCAGTGGGGCGGTCGAGGGCGCCGAGCAGGTGCATCAGGGTGCTTTTACCGTGCCCCGAGGGGCCGACGATGCAGTTGAAGGAGCCGCGGGCAATCTCCAGGTCGACCCCCCGCAGGGCGTGGGTGGCGACGCCGTTGCTGCCGTAGGTCTTGGTCAGTCCGGTGGCGCGGATCAGAGCGTTACTCATAGCTGATGGCCTCCACCGGTGAGAGCTTCGCCGCCCGCCAGGCCGGATAAAGCCCGGCGAGGATGGCCACCACCGCCGAGAAGGCGATGGAGCCGAGGACAATGGAGGGGCTCACCAGGCCGCTGCTGCCTGAGCCCTTGACGAAGGCGGTGAAGTGGTTGGAACTGATCTGCGGCGCCGCCAGCACCGAGAAGGCCAGCCCGCCGAGCACCCCCAGCGCCCCGCCGAAGATGCCGTAGAGCCCCGATTCGAGCAGGAAGATGGAGAAGATGGTGCGCCGGCGGGCTCCCAGGGCCTGGAGGATGCCGATCTCCCGCTTGCGCTCGTAGGTGGCGGTGAGCATGGTGTTGATGATGCCGAAGGCCGCCGCCAGTACCGCCACCGCGGCGATCAGCTTCAGGGTGACGTTGACCGTGCCGACGATGGAGAGCACCGACTTGAGCATCTGCTTGTCGGTGATCACCCCGAGGCTGACCACATCCTTGATCTTCTGGGCGTAGAGTTCGAGGTTTTCCACATCCGCCACCCGCACTGCCACATACGAGGCCTTGTCGGGGGCGTTGTAGAGGCGCTGGGTCAGCGCCAGGGGGAGAAACAGGGTGACGTCGTCCTTTCCGCCGGTCTCCTTGAGAATCCCCTTCACCGGCAGCTTTTCCCCCCGGATGGTGACCTCGGAGCCGGGCTGGAGCTTGAACTGCTCCGCCGCCACCGCGCCGACCACCACCCCGGGCTCATCCCCTTCCGGCAGCCATTCCCCCAGGGCCAGTTCCCAGCGCTTGAAGGCCAGGGTGTCCGCCGGCAGGATGCCCATGACCGACACCGGGCGGTTGTCGATGGCGCTGCGTTCGCTTAGAAAGGGAATGGCGGTGAGGCCATCGATGGCGCGGATTTTGTCCACTTCCTCGCCGGTGATGGTGTTGGGCAGCTGCTCCCCGGTCAGGATAGAGACCTGCTCATAGGCGCAGGAACCCTTGGGAGTGACCACCAGGTTGGCCCCCAAGGCCGCCGATTCCCGCTGGATTTCCGATTTCAGACTGCCGCCCAGAGAGAGAAAGGTGACGAAAGAGGCGATGCCGATGCCGATCCCCAGCAGCGTGAAGACGAAGCGCCCCCTGCGGCTGGTGATGTTGCGCAAAACGAGACTGGTGAGGGTCATGCACTAGCCCCCCAGCTTGTGGTTGCGCACCACCTTGATGCTTTCGGCGGTCAGCACGAAGCCCATGGGGGAACTGACGAATTTCCCGGAGATCTGAATTTCGTCCCCCAGCGCCGGGACCTTGTCGACGGTCCGCACCGGGATCAGCACTTTGTTGCAGTTGGGGGTGGTGCACTGCAGTTCCTTGATATCCATGACCCCGAACAGGGCCGGGTCGTGGGGGGAGAAACCGGCGGTGACGCCGGTCAAGGTGATGGTGCCGGAGAAGGCTCCCGGGTCGGCGGCCACCTGGTTGACATGCAGAGCGTTGGCCGCTCCGGAACCACTGAAGATCACGCCGGCGGCGATGCCGACGACCAGCACCAGGCCGATGACGAGGTACTTTTTCATGACGGACTCCTTGCGGATCTAAGTCGTTGTTGAATGGGCGGAGAGCACCCGCGATATCGGGCGCAGGCACCTGCGGCACCCGGCAGGGCGCTTTTGCAGGGCGACATAAATGGGATCGACCGGTCGAACTAGCCGGCTTCGGGTGGATAGTCGATGGCAGCGACGAAGGAAGAAAGATGGAGTTGCGCCAGGGTGGTACAGAAGCTGGCGTCGTGGGAGACGGGGGCAGCCAGGCTCGGCAGGAGCGGCTGTACCAGGGTGAGACAGGATGCACAGGGGCATTCGGCGGCGCAGGGGTCGGTTTGCGCATCCTGCGCCGGAGCGGTCTGGCCGCAACAGGCATCGGACCGCCCCTCGGCGGCCAGGGCCGCGGCGGTGGTCATGACCCCACCCAGGGAGGCGAGGGTCAGCAGCAGAATGAGCAGGGCGAGGCCCCGGCGCGCAAGGGAAACCATAAGTGAAACCTTATCGGGTTTGGCCGAACGGTGTCAAGTCGGACCGGACGTCACATGCTGGTTGCAGGTTCCTTGCGCAAAACAGATGCCGAGAATATCTGGTGTATAATGGGACAGAAGACCTGCAACCGGCCATGACTGGTTGCATACCGAGAGGAGGCAGCTATGAAAAGGGCTTTGGCGGCAATTCTGGTTCTGGCTCTGGTGCTGGTCGGGTGCGCCCCGACCATGGGACCGCGGGAGAGCGGCGGCACCGTGCTCGGCGCGGCGGGCGGGGCCCTGCTCGGCTCGCAGGTCGGGCATGGGCGCGGCAGGCTTGTAGCGGTGGCCATCGGCACCCTGGCCGGCGCCTTGATGGGCCAGGACATCGGCCGCGTCCTTGACCGGGCCGATCAGGCCTACATGGAGCGCAATGCCCAGTACGCTCTGGAAAGCACCCGCAGTCACCAACCCACCACCTGGCGCAATCCCGA
>CAZYXS010000244.1:0-3168 GCA_964650955.1 uncultured Desulfuromonadales bacterium
TGTAGATGATCCCCTTCTGGGCCCGCTCCAGGTCGTAATCGGCCGCCTGCAGCAGGTTCAGGATGATATTTTCCACATCCTCGCCGACATAGCCCGCCTCGGTGAGGTTGGTGGCGTCGGCGATGGCGAAGGGAACGTTGAGCACCCGGGCCAGGGTCTGGGCCAGCAGAGTCTTGCCGCTGCCGGTGGGGCCAAGGAGCAGGATGTTGCTCTTCTGCACCTCCACCTCGCCAGGCTTGGCGGCGAATTCCACCCGCTTGTAATGATTGTAGACGGCAACCGCCAGGACTTTTTTCGCCCGCTCCTGGCCGATGACGTAGTCGTCGAGCACGTCCTTGATTTCCGAAGGGCGCGGCAGCTTGCCGGTGCCGACGGTGCTCGCGTCCTCCAGTTTCGCCTCTTCGGCGATGATATCCTTGCACAGATCGATGCACTCGTCGCAGATATACACCGCGGGGCCGGCGATGAGCTTCTTGACCTCGTCCTGCACCTTGCCGCAGAACGAGCAGGTCAGCTGACCTGATTGACCGTCGTGTTTACCCACGAATTGTCCTCCCTGCCCGAGAATCAGGCTTTACGTTGCACCGTGTCGTCGATGATACCATACTTTTTCGCGGCCTCGCTACCCATGAAAAAGTCCCGCTCGGTATCGGCGGCGATGCGGTCCAAGGCCTGGCCGGTATGCCGGGCCAGCACCCCGTTGAGGGTGTCGCGCAGGCGCAGGATTTCCTGCGCATGGATGTTGATGTCGGTGGCCTGCCCCTGGAAACCGCCCAGAGGCTGGTGAATCATGATCCGGGCATGGGGCAGCGCATAACGCTTCCCCTTGGCGCCGGCCGCCAGCAGCACCGCCCCCATGCTGGCCGCCTGGCCGACACAGATGGTGGAGACCGGGGCCTTGAGATACTGCATGGTATCGTAGATGGCCATGCCGGCGGTCACCACCCCGCCGGGGCTGTTGATATAGAGGTGAATGTCCTTGTCCGGGTCTTCCGATTCGAGAAATAGCAACTGGGCGATGATCAGGTTCGCCATGTGATCTTCGATCGCGCCACCCAGAAAGATGATGCGATCCTTGAGCAGCCGGGAGTAGATGTCGTAGGCCCGCTCGCCCCGCCCGGTCTGTTCCACCACCATCGGAATGAGAGCCATCGGTCTTACTCCTTGCCGGCTGCGGGGGCCAACTGATCCTTGTCCACTTCTTCGATAACCGCCTGCTCGATGAGGAAGCGCACCGCCTTTTCCTCCACGATCTGGGCGAGCAGCCCGCGCCGAGCCTCGTTGCCGGCATAGTATTTCTTCACGGCATCCAGCGGAGCATTGGCCATGGTGGCGATCTCCTCAAGCTTACCATCGATCTCGTCCGCCTCAACCTTGATATTCTCCTGACGGGCCACGGCTCCGAGCAACAGGCTCCCCTGCACCTGCTGCACGGCGGTGTCGCGGTACATCTGGCTGAAGGAGGCCTCGTTCATGCCGAGCATTTCCATGGTCAGCCCCTGGGACTGCATGCGCTGCTTGACATTGCCGAGCATGTACTCGAGTTGGCTCTTGACCATGGACTCGGGCACTTCGATGGGGTTGCGCTCGATCAGGGCGCTCACCAGGCGCTCCCGCAGGTCCCCCTCGATGCGGTTGGTCTCCTGGCCGCGGTAGTTCTCTTCCAGTTTCTCCCGCAGTTCGGCCACCGACTCCAGCCCGAAGCCCTTTGCGAAATCCTCGTTGAGCTCGGGCAGAACCTTGACCTTGATGTCGTTGAGCTTCACCTTGAAGACAGCGGGCTTGCCGGCCAGATCCTTGTTGCCGTAGTTTTCGGGGAAAGTGACGGAGACCTCCTTCTCCTCGCCCTTGCGCATGCCGACCACCTGGTCTTCGAAGCCGGGGATGAAGGAGCCGGAGCCGAGCTCAAGCCGATGCCCCTCGGCCTTGCCCCCCTGGAAGGGGACGCCGTCGACGAAACCTTCGAAGTCGATCACGGCAAAATCACCCTGGCCGACGGTCTCTTCGCTGCCGGACTGCAGTTCGGAGCGGGAGGCACGCAGTTCCTCGATCCGCTCTTCGATCACCTTGTTGTCGAAAACCGCCTTCTCCTTCTGCAGGCTCAGGCCGGCGTAATCCTTCGCCACCACTTCAGGGCGCACTTCGACCAAGGCCTCGAAAGCGAAGGGCTGGCCTTTCTCCAGAGGGCTGTTCTCGACGATTTCCGGGTCGGCGATGGCAGCGATCTTGTGATCGACCAGGGCCTTGAAATAGGTGTCGTTGATCAGGCGGGTAAGCACCTGCTCTTCCATCTGCGCGGCGTAGTATTTTTCCAGCATTGCCTGAGGCACCTTGCCAGGGCGGAAGCCCTTGACCTTGGCGGTTTTACCGATTTTCTGGTAGGCCTTGCCGATCTGCTCGTCGACCACCTGCCCGGGCACTTCGAAAATAAGCTTTTTCTTGACGCTGCTGATATCTTCAATCTTGACGTTCATGCTGGTGACCTCTGCTTGGATTGGGAAAGGTGAAAGGATGGTTCAGGCTGTCGGATGATCTCTTCGGAAACGCCTGCGCTCGGGCGTCAGGTCTGCATTGGTGCGAGAGGGGGGAGTCGAACCCCCACGGTTGCCCGCTGGATCCTAAGTCCAGTGCGTCTGCCAGTTCCGCCACTCTCGCGAGGATTGAGTTGTCCGATGCGACTGCAACCGTGCTGGACAAGGGAGGTGATTCCGGGGAGGAAAGCCCCTGCACACCGCCCGGCCGCCGGTTTGCCGGCGGCTCATCGAGCCACAGTGGCTTAATCGCTTGAGCAAATGAAAAGCCCACCTTTTCGCCGACTCACCTGTGACGCAAGCGTCACAAACATCGATGCGGAACAAAGGCAGGCCAGGAGAATCAAAATGGGGTGAGTGAAGGGGATCGAACCCTCGACAACTGGAGCCACAATCCAGTGCTCTACCGACTGAGCTACACCCACCACAAGGCGAACGCGATACTAGCCAAACACCAAGACCTTTGTCAACGGGAAATTGGCTTTTTCCCGAATTTGTTGGGTGGCGCGCCAGGAAGGATTCGAACCCTCGGCCTACGGATTAGAAGTCCGTTGCTCTATCCAACTGAGCTACTGGCGCGGATGGTCGGGGCGAGAGGATTCGAACCTCCGACCCCCTGCTCCCAAGGCAGGTGCGC
>CAZYXS010000245.1:0-3167 GCA_964650955.1 uncultured Desulfuromonadales bacterium
AGCACTGCGCCCGCCGTGCGGCGATATCCACGCGCAGGCGATACCAGCGGCCCGACGGAATGACCCGGTTCGCCCGCGCCCGCTCGATGCGCTTGCCGTTCACGAACTCGAACAGGATGGCGTTGTGCTCGAGGGCGTTGATGCGGAACACGAAATAGTTGGCTGCATTCTTGAGACCGAAGATGATGCCGCCGGCCCGGTCGATGATGCCGCCCTCGGGCATCAGGTCAACCGTGATGCTGCCATCCCCCATCTCGCTGTGCTTGGCGATCGCCAGCGGGAAGTAGAAGTAGGCACCGATGCGGTCGAGCAGCTCCTGGTACGAGCTGCCGAGCGTCTTGGCGACCAGTCCGGAGAGAGGGGCGGCGGCCGATCGGGTGGATGAGCGACCACTCTGGTAGAGGCAGGTCGTGTCGTCCCGTGTGCGGCGCGACCAGTGGCCCTGTTGGAGATAAAAGTTATCCGGCTGGGTCGCGTCGCGCGGCTTGAGCAGGTCATAGTCGCCGGCCATGAACGCCGCGACGAGCCTGCCGACGTCGTCCTCGTTGGCGAGCGTCATGTCGAGCAGTCGGCAGCTTGCGAGCAGGCGCCCGAGCTGGTCGAGCCGCTCCTGCGTCGCTGCGCTGCCATGCCGGCTGAAACTGGCTTCGATCAGGTCGCCCTGCAATTCGATCTGGAATCCGAGGCGTTCGAGCACCGTGCCGAGAAACTGGATGCGCAGCGAGCGACCGAAGAAATTGCCGGCGCCGCCCGCGAACTGCAGGCTGATGTAGTTATGGCTCGCGTCCTCGACGCAGAGGGAATCGACCGTGGCGAAGTGGTAGCCGAACTTTGCGCTGAAGTTCATGTAGTCGCGCGAGGCCAGAATGTAGCTGTCGCCGCCCGGCTCTGGCCCGAGTTCGGAGGTGGCGATCGATGCCATGGTCGACATGAAATCGCTTGCGGCGAAGTTGACCGTGCCCTCCCAGCTGACGCCGGGGTGCGTCATGCCCCGCCAGATCGCCCGCAGCGGCACGGAAGCGAAATCCTCGGGCGCGACGGCGCGGCGGCGGGTGCGTTCGTTCCGCAATCCGTCGCCGAGGTCGATGAGGTATGCCGCCAGCGGCAGGTGCGTGGCGATCTTGACGGCCGCGCCGGCGCCCTCGGCCGCGGCGGAAAGGTCGAACATCGCGCGCATCGCGTGCTCATGACAGAAGCGGATGACATCGTGGAAGGTCCGGCATCCCGCGACAGCGAAAGAGGACGCGCGGCTGTCGGTCAGATTGAGCGGCACGATGCGGTCGAGAATGGCGCGCAGCCGGCGATGCGCCGGGCTATGAACGTAACGCTTCCTGGCCGGCCGCATGCGCTCGCGCAAGCTGTCGACGACCCCGCGCGCCACGCCGACACGGGATTCCGCCACGACGGTGACCGTTTCGCCCGGCGCCAGTCTCGCGGTGGCATCGCGCGCGTCCATGATGGCCGGCACACCGAGTTCGCGCGCCACCGAGGCCAGGTGGCTGGTGATGCTGCCCGCATCGGTGACCAGCGCGGCGATGCGTCCCATGATGGCGGCGTAGGCGGGAGCAGCCGTCGGCGCGACGAGAATCGCGCGATCGGGAATTCGTGCGAGGTCCTTCTCGCTGCGCGCGACGAACACCTGTCCCGCGGCGATGCCGCGCGAGGCGGCGCTGCCGGCATCCAGAAGCATATCCAGGTCGGCGAGGTCGGCGAAGTCGGCTTCCGGTTCTGGCGCGCCCTTCGGCTCGATATGCAGGGGCCGGGCCTGGAGGAAATAGAGCTGCGCGTCGGCATCGATCACCCATTCGATGTCCTGCGCGGACTGGTAGTGGGCCTCGATGCGCCGCGCCCCCGCGCACAGCCGGCGCAGGGATTCATCGGACAGCGACGGCAGAGCCTGCTCGTCGAGGCCGGTGTCTTGCAGACGCGTTCCGCCCTCCGGCAGGGCGACCAGACGCGCAGTCTTGTTGGCGATGCGGCGTTCGACGACCGTGCCGCTCGATTTGTCGATCAGGAAGCTGTCCGGCGCGGCGGCGCCGCCCACCAGTTGCTCGCCGAGCCCCCACAGCGAACTGATCTGTACCTGCGTGTCGTTGCCGGTCGCCGGATTCAGGGTGTACATCACGCCGCTGGCCTGGGCGTCGATCATGGCCAGGCCGATCACGCACATCGGCGTGTCCTCGTCGTCGAGGCCGAGCAGCTGCCGGTAGGAGATGGCGCGCGCGGAGTACTTGCTGGCGACCACGCGCCTGAAGGCGTCGAGTACGCCGTCGCGGGTCACGTTCAGGACGGTCGAATATTGCCCGGCGAAGGAGGCGTCGCCATCCTCGCCCACCGCGCTGCTGCGGACGGCGATCCGGACGCCCGGCTGCGTCCTGGCGGTCAGTTCGGCATGGGCCGCCATGATGGCGGTCGCCAGGTCGTCCGGTACCGGTGTCTCCATGACCCGCTGCCTGATCCGCGCGCTGCCGGCCTCCAGCCCCGCGATGTCCTCGGGAGAGAGTTGCGCGAGTTCCTCGCGAATGCGCTCCCTCAGGCCGGGGGCATCGAGAAAGCGGGAGGTTGCCGCGGCGGTCATCACGAAGCCCTCGGGGACCGGCAGTGCAAGGGTGTTCTTCAGGATTGCCAGATTGAAGGCCTTGCCGCCGACCGCGAGCAGATCGGCGGGGCCGATGCGCTCCAGCGGCAGAACCTGCGGCGTGGCGCCGGCAGCATGGCCCGGCGCCTGCTCGGCGGCGATTGCCGCATCGATGGCACGACAGACGGCAGGCAGGTCGGCGAACCGGCCCCCGGTCAGCGCATTCAGGGCATCGGCGAGTCCGCGCACATGCTCGAAGAGTTGCTCGTAACCGCGGTTGACCTTGCGGGCGTTGATCGGATGGTCGCTGTAATAGAGCTGTTCCAGTTCGGCCATGCGGTGCAGCGCTTCGCGATTGTGGTTGAGCAGGGCGCGGAAGCTCGCGTAGCGGGCCCGATGATCCGCACTTGCCGTCTTGCGCAGGGCGCCGAGGTGCTTCGCGGACAGGAACTCGAGCAGCTTCATTCCTCGCCACCCAGGTAGGGCAGGATCCGGTTGCGCATGTCGTCGCGCAGCTTGCGGGTGCGGTTGAGATCGCCGATGCCGAAGAAGGGGCTGGTGAACGGGTCGTCGAAGGGCATGTGCTTGC
>CAZYXS010000246.1:0-3164 GCA_964650955.1 uncultured Desulfuromonadales bacterium
GGCGCCGGCCTGAAGCACTGCCGACCAGGCAACGAGCGAGCAGCGATGTGAGGGAGTTGGCTGGGAGGCAGGGATTCGAACCCCGATAACGTGGTCCAGAGCCACGTGTCCTACCGTTGAACGACCTCCCAGCATCGAGATCGTGAGGCCGGCGAACGCTCCCAGTTTAGCAAAACGCCCGCCGCGGAGGCAAAGTCCGCATGCCGCGCCGTGGTATCCTCCGGGCCGTGCCGACCACGACCCCGGAGCGTGGCCCCTCAGCCTACTACTTGGCACCGGTGCCCGATTTCCTCGCGGCGGATTCCAACGAGATCCTCGGAGAACTCGCATCAGCCCACGGGTTCGCCCTCGACCCGGAGCAACGGGACGCCTGGCAGCAGGAGATCCTCATCCTGCGCGGGGCCCTCGCCAAGATACCAGGCACGCTCTACCTGGAATTCGAGGTTCCCCGCCTCGGGAGCCGCATCGACGCGGTGGTCCTGACCGGCCCGGCGATCATCCCCATCGAGTTCAAGTGCGGGGAGACCCGATACCTGACGGCCGACTACAACCAGGCGTGGGATTACGCGCTGGACCTGAAGAACTTCCACCAGGCAAGCCACGACGCCCCCATCTTCCCGCTGCTCGTCGCTACCGACGCGCCCAGCAGCGACTCGTCGCTCGCACCGACATCCAGCGACGGCGTGCGCGCGCCTTGCCGCTGCCGTGCGGCCGACCTGGCAGCAGTCGTTGCCGAGATCCGCGATAGTGCCAGTGGAGCGCCCCTCGACGGCGGTGCCTGGGGATCCGCCCCGTACCACCCGACTCCCACAATCATCGAGGCAGCCCGCGCACTCTACGCCCGACATACGGTCCAGGACATCTCGCGCCACGACGCAGGCGCAACAAACCTGCGCGTCACATCGGCCGCAATCGAGGAGATCGTCGAGTCATCCCGCACAAACCGCCGAAAGGCCATCATCTTCCTCACGGGCGTGCCCGGAGCCGGCAAGACGCTTGTCGGCCTCAACATCGCCACACGCCGGCGCAACGCCGGGGAGACGCGCGCGGTGTTCCTGTCAGGCAACGGCCCCCTCGTCACGGTCCTGCGAGAGGCGCTGACGCGGGACGAACTGGCGCGCCGGCCGGGCATGCGCAAAGGCAGGATCAGGCAGGAGGTCAAGCCGTTCATCCAGAACGTCCACCACTTCCGCGACGATGGGGTGCGCGACCCACGGTCCGCCCCAGGCGAGCACGTCGTCATCTTCGACGAGGCACAGCGTGCCTGGAACCGGTGGAAGACCGCAGACTTCATGAAGCGGCGGAAGCGCATCCCAGGCTTCACGCAGTCGGAGCCGGAGTTCCTCATCTCCTACCTGGACAGGCACGACGAATGGGCCGTCGTGATCTGCCTGGTCGGCGGCGGCCAGGAGATTCACACAGGAGAGGCGGGCATCGGCGAGTGGCTCGACGCCGTGCACCGGTCGTTTCGCCACTGGCAGGTCTATGTGTCCCCCGATCTCTGCGGGTCCGAGTACGCGGCGGCAGCCGCGATTGAGACGCTTCGGGCGGATCGCCATCTGGTTCCAGACCAGAGGCTTCACCTTGCCACATCCATGCGGTCATTCCGCTCGGAGCGTGTGTCGGCGTTCGTGCGGGCCCTGCTGGACCTCGAACAGCACGCGGCCCGGTGCCTGCTCGCGGACGTCCTGCGGAAGTACCCCATCGCGATCACGCGAGATCTGGCCAAGGCCAAGCAATGGGTACGCACGAAGGCACGGGGATCCGAGCGCTTTGGTCTGGTCGCCTCATCACAGGCGCAGCGCCTGAAGCCACACGCCATCGACGTGCGCGTCAACGTCGACCCGGTCCACTGGTTTCTCAACGACCGGGACGACACGCGGTCCAGCTTCTACCTGGAGGATGCGGCCACGGAGTTCCAGATCCAGGGACTCGAGCTCGACTGGATCTGCGTCACCTGGGACGCCGACCTGCGGCTCGATGGCGACGAATGGAGGTACCACGCGTTCCGGGGGAGTCGGTGGATCTCGATCCGCAAGGAAGACGCGCAGCGCTACCTGCTGAACGCGTATCGCGTGCTGCTGACGCGTGCACGGCAGGGCATGGTCATATTCGTGCCGCCTGGCGACTCAGCTGACGACACCCGGCGCCCGTGCTACTACGACGGAACGTACGAGTATCTCGCCGGGCTTGGCCTCGCCGTGTTGTAAGTCCCGCCGCGAAGAACCCTCTCACAGCACGACCGCGGGGCCCCGACAACCAGGAACTCAACGTCGTGGGCGATCAACGACCCGAAGAACTCGTCGAAGTCTGGCGCCAGTTCCATGGTGCTGTCTCCGCAGGAACTCGACAGCGGCCAGCCGCTCTTCGACCGGGCGTGCCACCCAGTACCGGAGCGCCTCAGCCGACGAAGCGTGGGACGCAGTGTCGGTCACCCGCAGCACGCGCTGAAGGCGGAATTCCATGGCGCCAGTATACCGCCCGATTGCGGGTCCCGTTCATCCTCACGCCACGCCCAGCGGCCACAGTAGCGCGTCGCACTCACCACGCCTCCGCCCCGAACGCCGGTTCACGACATGGCGCTCGACGCGCGCCCGCGCGTCGGCTATGATACCCGCCACTCCCATATGAGCAACCGTCGCGCGTGCGTCCAGGGCGCGCTTGTGTGCGCGCTTCTCGCCAGTGCCAGCATCCCTGCGCCCGCCGCCGCCTCGCAGGCCGCCACGGCGCCGGAACTCCCGGTGGTCCCCATCCAGTGGCTGCAGAAACAGCCGTTCCCGGACGCCGGCAAAGTCGCCCTCTACAAGGGCGAAACCGACGCGGTGGGCATCGCGTTCACCATCCCCCCCGGCACGGTCTTCAGCCGCTGCGCCATCGTCGTCGCAGCGCTGGAGCCGTCGATGCCGGTGTCGGTGTTCCTGAAAAACGAACTCTCGACGAAGTGGGACCGCACGGCCACGACCGACGCCAAAGGCATGGCCGAGATCAAGTACCGCACGGAAGGCACGGCCACGGTGATGCTGCGCAGCCCGCTGGGTCGCCAGGCCTTCCAGCTGATGGTCCTGCAGGGACGCGAGATCCCCGTCCACAAGCTGATGCAGCCGCCGTTCGTGAGGCGCGAACAGTTCGAAGCCGCGCAGACGGCGGGGCAGCCTGGCCGGCCG
>CAZYXS010000247.1:0-3160 GCA_964650955.1 uncultured Desulfuromonadales bacterium
GCCCCTCTTTGCGCATCAGGGTGGCGGTGCCGCCGGTGGAAAGGATCTCCACGCCGTAGCGGCTCAGTTCCTTGGCGAAGTCGACGATGCCGGTCTTGTCCGACACGCTGATGAGGGCACGTTTGATGCTGGCCATGTCAGGATCCTTTCTGGTATGGGCGAAGGGGGAGAAAATGCTGTCTACGGATCTCTAAAAACACGAAAAAACCGCAAAAACGGTTTTCTCAGAAGTCGAGAGCCTGGAGGTATGCGGCTGCAAAGGTCGGGGTCCCTGACAGGGGGAGAGGGCGCAGCCTGGCTGCCAGGGCCGCCACCTCGCCAGGGCCGTCGGGCCGCTGCAGCAGGCGGGTCACCCCCTGGAGGGCACCGGCGGCAATAAAATCGACCTTTTCTACCATGGCTTCCGGCAACATGACAACCTTTTTGACCACCTGCGGGGGCAGGGAAAAGCCGAGGGCTCCGGTCAGCAACACCCGCCTGGCCTCCCCTGGTTCAAGCCCGGCGCGCCGCAGCAACACCTCGACGCCGGCCTTGACCGCCCCCTTGGCCAACTGGAACTGGCGGATGTCCTCCTGGCTCACCAACAGGTCGGCGGCGGCATCCCGGTAGAGCCGCAGCGCCCTGCCCTGTGCGGACGCGACGATGCAGGCGGCCAGGTTCGAGGGGACCTGCAACGGCGCGACGATGGTGCCGTGACGGTCGATCAGTCCGCCTGCCAGGGCCGCCGCCACCAGGGAGGCCAGGCCGCTGCCGCACAGACCCTTGGGGGAACCGCCGCCATGCACCTGCAACTGCAGGCGGTCGCCGACCAACCGTACCTGCTCGATGGCCCCCCTTTGCAACGGCATCCCGCAGGAAATCTCCCCCGCCTCGAAGGCGGGGCCGGCGGCGACCGAGGTCACCCACCACTGCTGGCCGGTAAACAGTGCCATCTCGCCGTTGGTGCCGACATCCAGGCAGAAGGTGCCCGCCTCCACCTCCCCCAGGCCGTAAAGAAAGGCCACCAGGTCGCCGCCGACGTAGCCGCTGACCAGGGGGAAAAGGTAGAGGGGAACGGGGAGTTCCAGCCCCAGTTCGCGAGGGTTCAGGTGCACGCCGGCGCGCTGCGGGGGACGATGGGGGGGGAACAGGATCGAGTCGACCTCCAACCCCCGCAGCAGGTGGCAGATGCCGGGGTTGCCGGCCGCGGCCACGGCAGCGAGAGCCTGCCGGGAGCAGCCGGCCTGACCGAGCAGGTCGTCGATCAAACCAGCGACGCCTCCGACCAGCAGCGACTGCAACTCGGCAGCCTGTCCACTGCGGGCCGCCTCAAGCCGTCGGATGATGTCGCTACCGAGGGCGGCCTGGGGATTGGGCCGTTTCCCCTCGGCCAGACAGGCGCCCTCCCCGTCCAGCAGTCGCCCGGCCAGGGTGGTGGTCCCCAGATCGAGTGCGAGCAACAGAAGGTTCCCGCTCATGGTCCCCGCTTTTCTTCTGGCTTCTGACTCCTGACTTCTGAATTCTGCCCCTTGGCCCCCAGGTAGACCCGCGGCACCCGCTTGCCGATGCCGCAGTAAACCTCGTAGCTGATGGTGCCGATGCGCTCGGCCCATTCGTCGCCGGTGATCGTCCCTCCGGCGGCGCTACCGAGCAGGGTGATTTCATCGCCGAGGCTGACACCGGGGACGTCGGTGACATCGAACAGGGTCCAGTCCATGCAGACCCGCCCAGCCACCCGCACCCGCCGCCCCCGCACCAGCGCCTCCCCCCGGTTGGAGAGCAGGCGGTTGTAGCCATCGGCATAGCCGATGGGGACGGTGGCGATCAGGCTGGGGCGTTTGGCGATGAAGTGATGGCCGTAAGAGACCCCGGCCCCGACGGGCAGGGATTTGAGCTGGACGATGCGACTGCGCAGGTGCATCACCGGCCGCAGTTCCAGCCGCCCGGCCAGTTCCGGCGCCGGCATGCCGCCATACAGGACGATGCCGGGGCGCACCAGGTTGCATTCGGGGAAATCAAAGGAAAAAATGGCCGCGCTGTTGCTCAGATGCACCCACTCGGGGGCAAACCCGGCCTGGCGAACCTGTTGCAGTACCCGGCGAAAGCAATCCCGCTGTTGCGTATTGATAGGGGCCTGGGATTCGTCGGCCAGGGCCAGGTGGGACATAACCCCGGCCAGGCGCAGCCCGGGCAGGCTGGCGAGGGTTTGCAGGAAGCCGTCGAGATCCTGGGGCAGTACGCCGATGCGCCCCATGCCAGTGTCGATTTTCAGGTGGACCGGCAGCACCCGCCCCCGGGCCCGGGCTTCCCTGTCGAGGCGACGGGCGGTTTCGACCTGGAACAGGTAGGGGGTCAGGTCGCCATCGAAGAGGGCTTCCTCCTGGCCCGGGAAAATCTCCCCGAACACCAGGATCGGCCGCTGCAGGCCGGCCCGGCGCAGGGCAATCCCCTCCTCCACCAGGGCTACGGCGAAGGCCGCGGCTCCCGCCCGCTCCAGGGTGCGGGCCACGGGCACGGCACCATGGCCGTAGGCGTCGGCCTTGACCACCGCCAGAATGCCGGCCTGACCGCCCACCTGGCTGCGCACCTGCTCAAAATTGTGCCGCAGGGCGGCGAGGTCGATTTCGGCCCGGGTGGGGCGCTGGCCAGGGCTGGCGAGGGAATCCATAAGGTCATCCGAGGGAAGGAAAAAGGAAATTTCTAGCATGCCCGACAACGGCTGTAAAGGCCTATCCCGGCCCGCCGTAGACATTCATGTTGACACTGGGGCGGACAATCCGCTAGCCTTGGAAAGCGATACTCAGGAGGTTTAGCTATGTGCATGGATCACGGCAGTTTTCTGCTGGTCGACGGTGACCGGGAAATCCCTCTGGAGAACGTTTCCTCGATCATGGTCGTCGGCAACGAGCTTCGCATGATCGACATCTTCGGCAAGACCAGCGACCTCGACGGTCGCATCGGCGAAATCGATCTGCTCAACCGGCGCATCGTCCTCGCCTGAAGCACCACCCATAACCTGAGCCACACCGCTAGGGGAGTGTCACACTGAGAGTTTCGCCCGCGGGCGAAACGACCCTTGGAACCTGATCCGGATCATACCGGCGGAGGGAAGCGGCAGGCCGAACCGGACTCTGTATCCGGCTCGCCGCGCCTCTTTCGGGTGCGGCGATTTTTTTTCAGG
>CAZYXS010000248.1:0-3151 GCA_964650955.1 uncultured Desulfuromonadales bacterium
GAACTCCTTTACTCGGCGCCGATCGTCGACGATGTCAAGCAGAAGCTCGATTCGATTCGCACTTCGATCGACACGGCAATCGCCGGCGACATCAGCGAAGTCACCAGCCTGGTGACGGAAATGGCCGAAGCCGTGGAACGCAACCCGGACGCCATGATCTGGCTGACCCGCCTGCGTAGCAGCGACGAATATTCTTACGACCATGCCGTCGATGTTTCCGTCCATCTCATGGTGCTGGCGCGTTTTCTCGGCATGTCGGCGGATACCGTGGAACTGCTCGGGCTGGTCGGCCTGATGCAGGATGTCGGCAAGATCGACATTCCCGAAGCGGTGCTCAACAAACAGGAAGCGCTCACCGACGCGGAACTCGCCCTGGTCCAGTCGCATGTGGCCAGTTCCATGAAAATTCTGGTCGGCCAGCCAGAATTTTCGGCCGCGGCGCTGAACATTATCGGTAGCCATCACGAGCGTTACGACGGCAGCGGCTATCCGCGCCGCATCCGGGGCGAGAAAATCAGCCTGCATGCCGAACTGGCCGGGCTTATCGACAGCTATTGCGCCATGACCCGGCAGCGCGCCTACCGCGCGCCTGTCTCAAGCCAGCGGGCGCTGGAAAGCCTGGTGCGCTTGCGCGACAGCAAATTCCGCGCCCCGCTGGTGGATCAACTGGTGCAGTGCATAGGACTGTATCCGATCGGTACGCTCGTGGAGCTCAGCAGCGGCGAGGTGGGCGTGGTCATCCAGCAAAATCAGGTGCGCCGCCTCAAGCCCCGCATCATGATCGTGCTGGCGCCGGACAAGACTGCCGAGCGCCGGCCGCGCACCATCGATCTGATCATGGAACCCGTCTGTGCAACCGGCGCGCCCTACCACATCGTCCGGTCCCTCCCCATCGATGCTTATGGCATCAACCCGGCCGATTTCTATCTTGGCTGATCCCCGCCCCGCGCCTGCGACAAACCCCGGCGACCACCGCATCGATCGAGCCGCCGGCCTGCCCGGTCTCGGCATTGCCAGCGCCGACATCGCGCGCCTGGCGCAACAACTCGGCCCGCTGCAATGCATCGGCATCATCGACTTCGCCGTCCAGCCCAGCCCTGCGCTGCTGCGCCTCACGCCGGAAGCCGAGCGCGCTTTGCGCGCGGCGATCGCGCGGCAGCTGGCAGGGGCGCTGCGGCCGCAGGACCTGCTGTATGCGGCCGGACATTGGGAATGGCTGATCGTCCTGACCGCCCTGCCGAGCAGCGTGCCGCTGATGCTGGCGATGATGCGGCTCGATGCCCTGTTCGCCGATCCGCTGCCCAGCCTCGATGGCGGTTCGCTGGCCCTGCAGGTCGCTTGCGGCGGAGCCCTGTGTCCCGACGATGGCGCCGATCCGCGTCATCTCGTCCAATCGTCGCGCATTGCCTGCCTGAGCGCCAACCGTTCCGGCAGCCGCTACGCCACTTACGATCGCGCCATGGAGCAGGCCGACCATGCCCAGCAGCAATTGCATGCCGAATTGCCGCGGGCGCTCGCCGGCGCACCCGGCCTGGAGGTGCACCTGCAACCCCAGATCGACCTGCACAGCCGCCGCTGTGTCGGCGCCGAAGCCCTGCTGCGCTGGCGTCTGCAGGCCGGCGAGCCGATTCGGCCGAATCGCGCCCTCGCCACCGCCGAGCGTCTGGGTCTGCGCAGCACCTTTACCCGCTGGCTGCTGCAGCAGGCCATGCAAATTCAACAACGCCTGCTGGCGGAAGGCATTTCCATCGTCCTCTCGCTCAACCTCTCGGCCAGCGATCTTCTCGATGCGGAACTTCCCGACCTGGTCGCGCAAACGCTGGCCACCTGGGAGCTCAGCCCGGACTGCCTGCTGTTCGAGCTCACCGAAACCCTGATGATCGAGGACATCGAACAGGTCATCGAGGTATTGCAGCGCTTGCGCCAAATGGGCTTTCAGCTCTCGGTTGACGATTTCGGCACGGGTTACGCCAGCATGAGCTATCTGCAGCGCTTGCCGGTCCAGGAAGTCAAGATCGATCAAAGTTTCGTGCGCTTCGCGCCAACCTCGCAGCGCGACCGGGAAATCATCGCCTCGCTGGCGCAACTCGCCCATCGTCTGGACATGACCGTGGTAGCCGAAGGCGTCGAATCGACAGAAGCGGATGCCCTCGTCGCCCGGCTGGGCTGCGACCGCGCGCAGGGTTTCCTCTATGCCCCCGCCATGCCGCTGGACGAATTCATTCCTTGGTGGCGCAGCCACGCGTCAGGCCGCTGAAAAAATCGGCGCTGGCGGGACGGCAACGGCCGTTCGGCGCGACGAGCTGCCGCCCTGTTCGGGCGTGACCGAGAGCGTGAGCCAGACCATCGGTGCCGGCGGGCGTGCGCGGCAAACGGGCAGCGCTCAGCCATAGATCACCCGCACGCTTTCCTGGCTCAGCCATTCGCTCAACTGCGCCAGCAGGCTGTCATCCAGCCGCACGCGCCAGGCATCGGGCAGGCTCAGTTCGGTTTCCGCCGCGGCGTTGCGATAGCAGATGCGCACCGGACAGGCGCTGTCGGTGGCGCGGTAAGACGCCAGCAAAGTGCGCAGCTTGTCGGCGGTCGCGCCGTTCATCTTGCCGTTCATGGCCAGTTTCAACACGCGCGCATGGCGGCCGCGCGCCTCGGCCAGGGTCAGCAGCTTGTCGGCCGTCACCCGCAGGCCGCCGCTGAAGTCGTCGCGCTGCACCTTGCCTTCCACCAGCAGCAGCTCGTCCTCGCGCAGCTTGCTGCGCCCGGCATCCCACAGTTCGTTGAACACCGAAATCTCGACCTGCGCGGTGGCATCGTCGAGCGTGACGATGGCCATCTTGCCGCGCCGCGTCATCTGCGTACGGACGCCGAGCACCACGCCGGCGAGCAGGGTCGGCTCGCGCTGCGGTTCGAGTTCGTTGAGGCGGCGCCGCACGAAGGATTTCAGTTCCGCCGCATAGGCGTTGTACGGGTGGCCGGAGAGGAAGAAGCCGAGGGCCTGCTTTTCGTTCAGCAGCTGCTCGCGTTCGCTCCAGCGCGGCACATCGACATAGTGCGTCTCCTGCGGCGCAGTGTTGTCGGGGACATCGAACAGGCCGCCCTGGTGGGCGTGGCGCTCGGCCTGGTCGGCGGCTTCGAGCGCCCGGCCGACCGAGGC
>CAZYXS010000249.1:0-3134 GCA_964650955.1 uncultured Desulfuromonadales bacterium
TTTTTAACGGCTGACTCGGACGAACCCGCAAAATCCCATCTGCATAAACCGCAAACGTTGTGGCCAATGGTAAGAAAAGACATCCGTAACATAAACGAATAGAGAAATGACATTAAAAGAAGCTGTTTTAAAAAGTTTAGAAGAGATCAACGAACTGACAAATTATTTGGAAATTTATAATAACATCGTTGAAAAAAAATATTATGACTTTGGTACAGCAAAAACGCCAGGTTCGACTGTTTCGGCTCTTCTTGGGGACTTTATTCGTAACGGTGATTCAAGGGTAAAAAGAATAAAACAACAAGGTGGGACTTATTCTTACTACTTGACAAAAAACGAGCAAAATATTTCGATTGATGTTTTAAGTGGTGAAGCGGAAGTAAAATCATCAATTCCGATAAAAACACCAAAAACAAAGACTTATGAAGAAAGGGATTTGCATAAGCTTTTAAGTAGCTATTTGAAAAATACTGACACATATTCAAAGACCATATTTCACGAGCAATCAAACAACAAAGACAATAACCAAATTTGGACCCACCCAGACATGGTTGGAATTAAGTTTCTAAACCTACAAACGAAAGCAAGTCAGAACTTTTTAAAATCAATAAATCGGGTTGACACTTTTAAAATGAGTTCATACGAACTGAAAAAAGAAATAAATAGCGATAGCGAACTAAAAAAAGCTTTTTTTCAGGCGGTTTCAAATTCAAGCTGGGCAAATTATGGATATTTAGTAGCTTTTGAATTTAGTGACAGTTTGAGTGATGAAATGGCAAGACTAAATCAATCATTTGGCATCGGAATTATTGAACTAAATGCAAATCCATATCAAAGTAAAATTCTGTTTCCTGCAACATATCGTGAATTGGATTTTAAGACAATTGACAAACTCTGTAAAATGAACGATGAATTTAATAAATTCATTGAACAGACTGAAAAACTAATGACAGCGAGTGAGAAATATGTGTCAGGTGCAGAAAAAGAGCTTGACGAATTTTGTGATGACTACTTTGCAAGTGACACGGAAATTGATGATTATTGCAAAGAAAGAAACATACCAATAAACGAAGAATGAAAGAACCACAGGCCACAACAACGTGTATAAAACATTTGGCAGTCAGTGGTTTATCAAGCGTTTTAACTCGTATCAAAAGTAGTTGTAACTTGATAGGAAATCGCTTCGAAATGCCAAACGTTTCATACCCGCGAACGTTGGCAAACATTAAAAAAAGAAAACGTACAAACCATAAAAAAACAAAATCATGAAAAAAACACTTTTGATTTTAGCAACAATTACATTTGGACTAAATGTTAATGCACAAAAAGTAGCCCTTCATTCAGGGGGTAACGTAAGTATTTTTAACGGTACTGCAGCATTAGTTGACGCATACAACCAATCTGTAAATGGCGATACTATTTATCTTCCAGGAGGCGGATTTACAGCCCCTTCTTCAGTTAATAAAAAACTGACCGTTTATGGAGCTGGTCATTATTTAGATTCCACACAAGTAACCGGTAAAACCTTTTGGAATGGAAATCTATCATTTGGGGTAGATGCCGACCAATTTTTCATTGAAGGCGTTGAGATTACAGGGAATATTACCTTCCCTTATAATGGTGTAGTTGATAATGTTACCATTGCCCGTTGTAAAATTAATGGGAGTGTAGCCATTGAAGGAACATTTGCAACTCCAAGCAATAACTTGTTGTTTTATAATAATGTAATTGGTCAGAACATGAATCTGCAAAATGCCCAAAATGCACTTGTTAACAACAATATAATTCAGAAAGGCGTATATTATTCTAAAGGAAATTCATTTTTCAACAATGTGTTTCTTGAAAGAAGTCCATCTGGTTATTACGAGCATTTTGCAGGTTGTGACAATAACTTAATATACAACAATGTCTTTTATACTTACGCATACTATGGGGAAAGTGGTAATAACAACGACTTTAGAAACAACTTATATACAACAGCAACACCAGGGTTAGGCACAAATCCAACTTCCATTGGTAATTATTTTAGTGTAAGTCAAACGGCCATTTTTGTAGATATAAGTTCATCAACATTTTCTTATACTGCAAACTATCACTTGCAATCACCTGCTACCTACTTAGGCACTGATGGCACAGAAATAGGCATTTATGGTGGTGTTTATAATCCCTATAAAGAAGGAGCTGTGCCTTCAACTCCGCATTTTCAATTTCAAAACATAGCCCCAAGTACATCAAATGGATTATTGAATGTGCAAATAAATGCAGCAGCACAAGAAAATTAATATTATTTATTATCAGTAAAATAAAAAAACAATGAAAAAACTGAAAATATTGATATTACTCCTATATGTGTGCACAACATTTTGGGGTCAAAATAAACTGGTCGAGTACGAGTATTGGTTTAACAACGATTATGAAAACAAACAAATAGTTGAAGTTACTCCAAGTGCTACACTCCTGATGAACAGGGATTTTGATATATCTTCATTTCCTGATGGTGTTAATATTTTTAACATCCGTTATAAGGATGAAAATGGGAAATTTAGCAGCACTTTGAGTAAAGTATTTGTGAAATTCAATTCACCTGTCTCTATTCAAAATAAGCTGGTTGAGTACGAGTATTGGTTTGATTCTGATTATGCTAATAAGCAAATAATTTCTGTTACACCAACTGTTTCGCACCAGCTCAGTGCTGATTTAGATGTGTCAGCTTTGCCAATTGGCGAGCATGTATTTAATGTTCGTTATAGTGATGAAAATGGGAAACACAGTATCATTCTAAGTAAATCGTTCGAAAAAACAGAAAATACTGTTGGAATTACAGATAATATTTTTGAAAAAAATATAGTCGTTTATCCAAACCCTACAAACGGGTTTGTAACAATTCAATTGGGTGAAACCCTTAATGTTTTTTCGGTCAGAGTTACAGATATAAGTGGTAAAGAAATAAGCAACTCACAATACAAAAACACCGATAGGGTTGACATGAATTTAAATGTTCAGCCGGGTATTTATTTATTGACAATTAAATCAGATGATAAAAAAGCAACTATTAGATTGATAAAACATTAACGTTTGCCAACATCATGTATAAAACATTGGGGTTTAGGTGGTTATATGAAGTTTTGTTCCCC
>CAZYXS010000250.1:0-1528 GCA_964650955.1 uncultured Desulfuromonadales bacterium
TGTTCGTCGCCAACCGGGAGGACGGGGACTCCTCCCGCCGAGTGCTGGTGGAGAAGGTTCCCGGCTTCGCCGGCAGCGCAGCCTTTGCCGGGGAAGCCCTCTACAGTACTCAAGAAACCCAGGTTATCCTGGAAAAGCACCCCCAAACCATCGGCTATCTGCCGCTGGCCAGCACCTTGGGCACCTCGCTGCGCGTCCTGAGTTACCAGGGCGTTTCGCCCAGCGTGCAGGCTGTCCAGCAGGGGGACTATCCCCTGACCGTCCCTCCGGAGCTCGCCTGGAAGGGGTAACTGGCCGGGACGGCGAAAGACTTTGTGGACTATCTCGCCTGCGATCCGGCTCGTCGGCTGATGCTCGCCAACGGCGCCAGACCGGCCGCCTTGATGCCCAGAGACTGAAGAACCTTGCTCATCGAATGACCGAATCGACCAGGGATGGTTCATGTTTTCACTCAAGCACAAGTTTCTGTTCTGCAAATCCCTCAGTGTTCTGCTTGCCGTGCTGCTGCTGGGCAGCCTCAGCTACTGGCTGATGCTCGACACCCTCACCGCCGCCCAGAAGGAACACCTGGAGTTCCTGGCCCAGGATACCGCCAAGGAGATCGAGATCTATCTCGAGCGCCAGAAAGAACTCCTCGAGCGGATCGAAACCACCGCATATTATCAACGCCGGGGGGACCTCCCCCTGGCCAAGTATTTCTCCCAGTTCCACGAACAATTCCCCGCCTTGACCTACCTCAACCGGGAGGGGCGGGAGGAGTTCTCCATCGTCCAGGGCCGGGTCACCGACCTGCCCGGCGACTGGATCAGCCGCCCCCTGTTGCGCTTGGCCCGGTCGCAACCCAACACGGTCATTCTCTCCCCCCTGGAACACAGCCCGGAGCTGAACGGGTTGGCAGTCTGGGCCATCTATGCCCATCAGCTCTATTTCGGGGATGAATTTGTCGGGGCCCTGGCCGGAGCCATCCCCCTCTCCTCAATCACCAACGTCTACCGGGGCCTGGGCAAGGACCATCAGGAATTCATCAGCCTCATCGATCGCAAGGGCCAATTGCTGGATCATCCCCAGCGGGAGCGCCTGCAGCAGCCGGCCATTTTCAGCGGCGGCGACGCCCAGCGCATCGTGCACGACCTGCAGAAACTTGAGGCCGGCTTCGGGCGCACCACCCTGCTCGATGTGGACGGTTTCGTCGCCTACGCCCCCATCCCCTCCCTGCACTGTTCGGTGCTGGTCACCCTCCCCCGGGCCGTCTTCATGGCGGCGCCGAACCGGCTGCGCTGGTATGCTCTGCTGATCTGCCTGGGAGTTCTGGCCGCCGGAGTTGGCATGTCGTCGGTCATGGTCGGCCGGCTCACCGGCGACCTCGACCGCATCACCCGCCACACTCAACTGGTGGCCAACGGCGACCTCGGCAGCCGGGTCCAGGTGCAGTCGAACGACGAAATCGCAACCCTGGCCCACGCCTTCAACACCATGACCGAAAACCTGCAGCGGGTCAAGATGAGCCACAAGGACAAGGCCCTCAACA
>CAZYXS010000250.1:1538-3069 GCA_964650955.1 uncultured Desulfuromonadales bacterium
ACCGAAAACCTGCAGCGGGCCCACCGGGACCGGGAGGCGCAATACGCCATTCTGCAGTCGATCATCGACCCCTTGGTGGTCACCGACAGTGGCGGGCTGATCATTCAGGCCAACCCTGCCGCCCACCGTTTTCTGGAATATCCCGAGGGGGGGCTGCTCGGCCAGGCACTGGAGGCACTGTTCCCTCCGGAGCAGAGGCTTGGAGCATTTCAGGGCTTTACCGGCCTGCGCACCCGCGGTGGGGTGCAGGACCATGAGACCCTCGTCTGCACTCGGCTGGGAAATAGCATTCCGGTGTTGTTCTCCTGTGCCCCGGCCGCCGGCGATCATCCGCAGGCCACCGGCCTGGTCGCCATTTTCAAGGACCTCTCCGACCGCAAGCAGGCGGAAAACGCCCGCAACCTGGCACTCCAGGAGGCCGAAGCGGCACGGGACAAACTGGCAGCCATCCTCAAGTCGGTGGCTGACGGCCTGCTCGTGACCCATCTCGACCAGACCATCGCCCTAATGAACACCACTGCGGAAAAGCTTCTTGACCTCCCCCTTTCTGCCGCGACTGGCCGGGCCATCACTGAGGTCATTCGCGATTCGGCGCTGCTGAACCACCTGACCCTCGCCTCCAGCGGCAGCGGGGAGATCCTACCGGTGGATTTGACGGGCAGAGAGGGTCGCACCACCATCCAGGCCCGCAGCGCCCTGGTCACCAATGCCCGGGGGGAGAAGACCGGGGTCATTACCATTTTGCGGGATGTGACCCAGGAGCGGCAGCTGGAGCGGATGAAGAACGAGTTCATCTCCACCGCGGCCCACGAACTGCGCACCCCCCTCACCTCGGTGATGGGCTACGCCGAACTGCTCTCGGCCCCCGAATCCTTCGGGGAGTTCAGCCAAAGCGAGCGGCAGGAGTTTTTGCGGGAGATTCATGCCAAGTCGGTGGTCCTTGCCCAGATCATCACCGACCTTCTGGACATCGGGCGCATCGAAGCGGGGCAACCAATCCCCCTGCAGGTCCGCCAGGAAGATTTTGCCCAAGTCCTGCGCAAGGTGGTGGGGCATTTCGAGCGCCACTCCCCCCGGCACCACTTCCTGGTGGAAGGCACAGGAATGGCCGCCCTTTCCCTCTGTTTCGATCCTGAACGCATCGTCCAGGTGCTGGAAAATCTCCTCAGCAACGCAGTCAAGTATTCTCCCGGAGGGGGGACGGTCCGGATCGGATTGGAACAGCAGTCAACGGCGGTGCAGGTTTGTATCAGGGATGAGGGGATCGGGATGAGTGCGGAGCAGGTGGCGAGGATTTTCGACAAATTCTACCGGGCCGACGCCTCCAATACCGGCATCGGCGGACTGGGGCTGGGGATGAGCATCGTGCGTTCCCTGGTGCAGGCCCACGGGGGTCAGATCTGGGTGGAGAGCACTCCGGGGGCGGGCACCAGCGTCTATTTCACCCTGCCCCTGGAGGCCGACGGGGCCGCCGGCGGTTTTCTGCCCTGCTAGCGACCGCAGGTGGACCCGGTACCGGCACATTCCTGGA
>CAZYXS010000251.1:0-3046 GCA_964650955.1 uncultured Desulfuromonadales bacterium
CCCGAGCATATCCAGGCCCTCGCGCAGGCCCTGCAGGGCTTGCGCCCCGGCCCGCGCCAGTCCCGCCCTGCGCCGGCAGCCGTAACCATCCGTCCGCAACCGGTTCCCCGGGCGCATTTCCTCGCTCCCTGGGGGACCCGTCCGGTGGTGACCGTGGAGCTGGACCCCCCCCGCGGCCTCGACTGCGACAAGGTACTTGAGGGTGCGAGGCAGCTGGCCGCCGCCGGGGTCGACGCCATCAGCCTGGCGGAGAATCCCCTGGCCCGCATCCGCATGGGAAACCTGGCCCTGGCCCGGCAGATCCAGGAGAGCACCGGCGTCGAGGTCATCGCCCATGTCACCTGTCGCGACCGCAACCTCATCGGCCTGCATTCGGAGCTGATGGGAGCCCACCTGCTCGGCTTGCGCACCCTGCTGGCGGTCACCGGCGACCCCGTTTCCGTCGGCGGCGAGGCCGGCGCCACCAGCGTCTTCGACCTCAACTCCATCGGCCTGCTGGAACTGATCTCCAGCCTCAATGCCGGTCGCACCAAGCTCGGCGCCGATCTGGGCGGCGCCACCGATTTCCTGCTCGGGGCCGCCTTCAATCCCAACCTGCCGAGCATGGACGGCCAACTGCGCCGGCTGCAGCGCAAGCTCGCCGCCGGGGCCCGCTTCGTGCAGACCCAGCCGGTCTACTCGGTCCGGGTATTGGAGGAGCTCGCGGAACGCACCGCCCCCCTGGGAATTCCGGTGCTGGTCGGGATCCTGCCGCTGGTGAGCGAACGCAATGCCGAGTTCCTGCACAACGAGGTGCCGGGAATCACGTTGCCCGACGAGGTGCGGGCGCGCATGCGGGGGAAACAGGGGGAGGCCGGGGTGCAGGAGGGGCTGGCCATTGCGCGGGAACTGATCGAGGCGGGACGGGGCCGGGTGGGGGGCTGGTACCTGATGCCTCCTTTCGGCAAGGTGGAGCTGGCGCTGGAACTGCTGCGGGCGATTCGCGCTACGGGCTCCTGAGCCCCAGCAAGCGGTCGAGTTCGCCGGTCTCGTCCTGGTCGAAGAGGTCGCTGCAGCCGCCGATCAGGGTGCCGTCGATGAAGATTTCCGGGACGGTCTGGCGGCCCGAGCGCGCACGCATCTCCGCTTCCTTGACCGGGTCCTGGGTGACGTCGTATTCGGTGAAGGCCACCCCCTTGATGCGCAGCAGTTCCTTGGCCCGCTGGCAGTAGGGGCAGTAGCTCTTGGTATAGATTTCCACGGATTTCATCGCTACAGCTCCCATGCACTCATATGGCAAAGAATTGAGAGTGTAACTCATATTTCTTCCGTTGCAAGGGGATGAAAAAATGACAATCGACCTGCGACGCTCCCTGCTGCCCGCTCTTCTGATTCTCTGGCTCCTCGCCGGCTGCGGTCTCGCCGCCCGTCCCGCCGAGGATTTCCTCTCCGCCAGCGATGACTACCTGCAGCGCCTGCGCTGGCAGGATTATAACGGTGTCGCCCGCTACCTGGTGCCCGGCGAGCGCCAGCCCTTTCTCGACCAGTGGGCCGACCAGGATGATCTGCGCCTGACCGATGTCAGTCTCGACAGCCTGGAGTTTTCCGACCAGGGACGCCAGGCCCGCACCCGCGTCACCCTGGAATATTACCGCCTCCCCTCCACCGTCATCCAGCGGCTGCGCCTGAACCAGGAGTGGGAGTACCAGGGGGGCAGCCGCACCCGCCCCGGGCAGTGGCAGATCACCACCCCTTTCCCCCCCGCGCCCTGAGTCCGAACGGTTGGCTGAAGGGCATTTTCCCGGTCCGGAGAGGGTCCGGAACGACGGGAAGAATGATTAGCAACGGGTAAATTTCCCTTGCATCCGGTTTTCTTTTTATGGTATTTAGCTGCATACTGTATACAAAATGATCAGAGGCAAGTCCCGGTAAAGAGCGGTCTTTCCTCAAATTTTGCGAATGACGGCTCCCGCGCGAGCGGCGGGCGGGTCCGATCGGAGGTCAAGTTGTCTCAAGTGGTTTTTTCCAGTTGGCAACGGAACATCGTCGACAACCGCAAGGGTGGTGAAGCCGACCTGGCGAGCCTGAAACTCAAGCTTCCGGAGAACTATCTGACGGAAGGGAAGATCGGCGCCTTCATTGGCTGGGATGGTCTGATCCTCCTCGACCGCAACGTCGATGTGGTCGCCCTGGCCGCCGAATACATGAAGAGCGTGCAGGAGAAATACTGCTGCGCCAAGTGCTCCCCGGGCAAGAAGGGGACGCGGGTGCTGCAGGATACCCTGGCCCGCATCCTCGCCGGCAAGGGGACGGAAGCGGACCTGGACAACATCGAGGCGCTCTCCAGCCTGCTGGAGCAGTGCAAGTGCACCCTGTGCATGACCTCGGTGGTGCCGGTGCTCGACACCGTCAAGCATTTCCGCGACGACTACCTGGCCTACATCCGTGGCGAGCGGCAGCCGGCACCGGCCAAGGCCTACCGGGACAAGCTCACCGCCCCCTGCATGGACCGCTGCCCGGCCCATATCGATATCCCCGCCTACATCGAGGAGATCAAGGAATACCGCTTCGGCGACTCCCTCGATGCCATCCGCCGCAACATGCCGATCCCGGCGGTTTGCGGCCGGGTCTGCCCGCATCCCTGCGAAAAGGCCTGCCGGCGCAAGCTGGTGGACGAGCCGGTTTCCATCATGGTGCTCAAGCGGGTGGCTGCCGATCACGAGTGGATGCACCACTACCTGCCGCCGATGCAGCCCAAGGCCCCCACCGGCAAGAAGATCATCGTCGTCGGCGCCGGCCCCGCCGGCCTGACCTGTGCCTACTATCTGGCCCTCGAGGGGCACAAGGTCAAGATCATCGACATGCTCTCCGAGCCCGGCGGCACTGTCGCCGTCGGCATCCCCGACTACCGCATGCCCCGCCACCTGCTGCGCCGCGACGCCCAGATCATCACCGATCTCGGCGTGGAGATCGAATACGGCGTCAAGCTCGGCCGCGACGTTTCCCTGCGGGAACTGAAAGAGCAGTACGATGCCGTCTTCCTCGGCACCGGCGCCTTCAAGTCCAA
>CAZYXS010000252.1:0-2945 GCA_964650955.1 uncultured Desulfuromonadales bacterium
GCCGGGCACTTGACGCGGACTTTCTCCCCACCTTTCATGGTTGCACAGGCGGAAATCGAGAGAGCCAGCATAGATACCATTACCAGGGTCATCAGCTTCTTCATTCTGTCACCTCCTTTCATCCTGAAATGATGCATGCGAAGTTCAGTTGGCAGAAGCCAAAATGTTGCTAAAACGGCATTACAATTCATTACAACAACAGTGCCAACTTATTTGGTCGGACCAAATCTTCCGACTAAAAACACCAACCTCCTGTTTTATCGAAGCTTTTTTGCCAGTTTCACACCCAGGCCCGAACCGGGTCCGGACAAGAAACGGGGCCCGGATTGTGGATGATTCGCCACAGTGTTGCTTCCAGACCACGCTCGAACAGGTATTCAGTCCTTGAAATCCCTGTCTACAATCCCAGCAGGCGCGTTCGCGCACTCCTTAATCCGACAATCGAAAGATCAGGGTTTGCTTTGCACCAGCAACGGCTCGATCTGCTTCTTCAGATCGTAGGCCGAGATGACGCTGCCATCGCGGCGGACAACGAAGTCGGGCCCGATGACCAGAACCCGGGGGATCAGGTAGACGTTGAATTTCTTGTGCACCTGCCCGTCGTCGATCAATGGCAGGATCGGGGCGGCTTCGGCTTTACCCTTGACGAACTCCTTGACCATCTCCGGCGTATCCTGCAGGAAGACCTCAAGGACCTGGACGTTCTTATCCTTGAGAAATGAGCCGGCCGACACGAATTCCTCGGTCTGCTGCTTGCAGGTCGGGCACCAGGTGGTGGCCAACTTGAGAACGATCACCTGCCCTTTGAAATCGGACAGTCGCACATCCTTGCCGTCGAGAGTCTTCAGCTTGAAATCGGGGGGAGCCTTCCCTACGTCCAGGGCACGAGAAGGTGCCGGCAGAACAAGCAGGGAGAAGAGAACAAACACCAAGGGCAACAGGAATTTTTGCATCGGGACAACCTCCTCGCAGGAGAGAGGGGACGCAATCCGTCCGGGGTTCAGTCTACCAATCACCCCCCCCATGTCAAGAAAGTCTCGGATTTCCTGTTTTAGAAAATCGAGGTCCAGTATATTTTTTCATAACACAAAGTCAAGACGAAAATAATCCGCTGCGCACTTCTGCGTCTTTTCCGTCCTTTATTTACACATTAACACAATAACGACGTTTTGCTCGGCTACTTTGTTTTTTCACACAACTCGGTCAGAACTCCGCCGGTGGACTTGGGGTGGAGAAACGCGATGCGGGTGGCATGGGCGCCGCAGCGGGGTGTCTCGTCGATCAGGCGGATGTTCTGCTCCTTCAAACCTGCCAGAGCCGCGGTGAGATCCTCCACCTCGTAGGCGATGTGGTGCACCCCTTCGCCATTTTTTTCCAGAAATTTGGCCACTGGAGAATCCTCTGCGGTCGGCTCGAGCAGTTCGATGCGGCTTTCGCCAATGGAGAAAAAAGCCACCTTGACCTTCTGCTCGGCGACTACCTCCGTCCCTTCGAACTCCATTCCCATAATATCACGATACAGGGGAAGGTGTTTGTCGATGGCCTTGACGGCGATTCCGATGTGATTGATTTTTTTCGGCATGGTGTCCCTCCAAAGGCTTTTAACGCTGAGACGCTGAGAAGTAACAAGAGACGGAGAGAGAATCAGGAACCCTGGAAATTGTTGACGACCCTGTAGAAGCCGTTTTTAACGTATCGTTCTCCGAAGTTGATAACCAAACCCAGGTGCAGGCCGGTGGTGCGAAGATAGGTCAACAGTTGAGAAAGGCAAATCGGATTGAACTGCTCGACACTCTTTATCTCGACGATGATGCGGTCTGCGACAAGCAGGTCGACCACCAAGGGCTGCTTAACAACCTGCCCTTTGTAGGTTACAGGCACACGCACCTGCCTTGCGACCCCCAAACTCCGCAGTGACAGTTCTATTGCCAGGGCTTCTTCATAAACCCCTTCCAGCAACCCAGGCCCACCCAATACCCGGTGCACCTCAATCGCGGCATCGAGAATCTGCCCGCTCAAAACATTTAAGGCATTGTTTTTCTCTGCGGCCTCCAGCACTCCTCTCCCCCTCTGCGTTAATAGCCTTAATGCCGCTTAAAGGCTTCGAGCAGTCTGCGGGCGGCGGCGCCGGGGGTGGTGAGCCCCTGGGCAACGGCCTCCTGCACCGGCCCCACCAGGGCTTCGACCTGGCGATCGCGCAGGAACAGGTCCTTGAGATCGGCCATGACCAGGGTCCACATCCAGTCGCTGGCCTGCAGGCGCCGCTTCTGCTCCCATTCGCCGCTGGCAGTCATGGCCGCCCGGAAAGCAAGTACCGTCTCCCAGGCCTCGGCGACTCCCTGATTGTTGAGGGCACTGCAGAGCAGGGCTGGGACCTGCCAATTGCGGCTCTTGGGTTTGAACAGGTGCAGGGCGTTGAGGTATTGCTGACGGGCCAGTTCGGCCCGCTGGCGGTTGTCGCCGTCGGCCTTGTTGACCAGGATCGCGTCGGCGATCTCCATCACCCCTTTTTTGATTCCCTGCAGCTCGTCCCCGGCACCGGCAATCTGCAGCAGCAGGAAAAAATCGACCATCGAGGCGACGGTGATCTCCGACTGACCGACGCCGACGGTCTCAACAATAATAACATCATAGCCGGCAGCTTCGCATAGCAGCATGGTTTCGCGGGTTTTGCGGGCCACCCCGCCGAGAGTGTCGCCCGAGGGGGAGGGGCGGATGAAGGCATTGGGGTCCCGGGAGAGCAGTTCCATGCGGGTCTTGTCGCCGAGGATGCTGCCGCCGGAGAGTTGGGAGCTGGGGTCTACGGCCAGCACCGCCACCCGATGTCCCTGGCCGGTCAAATGCAGGCCGAGGGCTTCGATGAAAGTGCTTTTACCGGCGCCGGGAACTCCGGAGATACCGATGCGGATGGCGTTGCCGGCAGCGGGGAGGAGTTCGTCGAGCAG
>CAZYXS010000253.1:0-2873 GCA_964650955.1 uncultured Desulfuromonadales bacterium
AGCACCGCCCCCTCCCGCATGTGGGGAAGGACGGCCGCGGCGGCGGCGGCCATGGCCTGCACCGGTACAGTCAGGCAGACCAGGTCGGCAGCCGCCACACCGGCAGGCCCCGCGGCGCGATCGATCACGCCGAGGCGGCGGGCCAGTTCCAGGTTGTCGGGATCAGTGTCGATGCCGACGACCTCCCCCACCACTCCGGCCGCTTTCAGGGCCAGGGCCAGGGAGCCGCCGATCAGGCCGACCCCAACCACGGCCAGCGTGGGGATATGCAGAGGGTCAAGGCAGAGGGTACGAGTGGAGGATTTCATGGGGACGCCCTGGTGCCGGTCAGCGGGTGCGGGGGTAGGAGCCGAGCACCTTGAGGAACTGGCAGTGCCCGCGCAGTTCCTGGATGGCCTCGCTCACCTTCGGATCCTTCACATGCCCTTCCATGTCGAGGAAGAAGATGTACTCCCAGGCCTTTTTCTTCATCGGCCGGCTCTCGATCTTGGAGAGATTGATCCCCCGGCTGCTGAAGGGTTCGAGCATGCGATAGAGGATGCCGGCCTCGTCCTTGACGCTGAACATGATCGAGGTCTTATCCCGGCCACTGGCCTCCGGCGTGTTCTTGCCGATCACCAGAAAGCGGGTGAAATTGTTGGGATTGTCTTCGATCTTCTTGCGCACAGTGCGCAGCCCGTAGAGGGAGGCGGCCATTTCGCTGGCGATGGCGGCGGCCGATTCGTCTTCGGTGACCATCTGCGCGGCCAGGGCGGTGCTGGCCACATCCACCAGCGGGATGTCGGGCAGGTTCTCCTCCAGCCAGTGCCGGCACTGGGCCAGGGCCTGGGGATGGGAGACGATCTTTTTCACGTCCGATAACCGGCCGCTGCGGGAGAGGAGGTCATGGGAGATTTCCAGCAGGATCTCGGCGTTGATCTTCAGCTCCGACTCCATGAACATGTCCAGGGTGTGGGAGACCACCCCTTCGGTGGAATTCTCCACCGGCACCACCCCGTAGGGGGCGCGACCGCGGGCGACGTCCTCGAATACCGCCGGGATGCTTTTCTGCGCCACCAGTTGGGCGGAGAGGCCGAACTGCTGCAAGGCGGCAGCATGGGTAAAGGTGGCCAGGGGTCCGAGAAAAGCGACCTTCATGGGGTGCTCGAGGGAGAGGGAGGCGGAAATGATCTCCCGGAACACCTTGCGGATCGCCTCGGAAGGAAAGGGTCCGGGGTTCTGAGCGCTGAGCCGTTCGTAAATGGCCTGCTCCCGGCTCGGCACGTAAAATTCCCGCTGCTGACCGGCCTTGGCCTTGCCGACGGCGATCACCACCTCGGCCCGGCGGTTGAGCAGGTTCAGGATCTGGTCATCGATGGCGTCGATCTGGTCGCGCAGGGCGCGCAGGGTTTCATCGACCACGGCTAAGATCTCCTTGAAGTGGGCTCAAAGTGAGAAAATCTAGCCCAATCGGGCGGGTAATTGCAATGGAAAACCCTGCCGGCAATTGCTTCCCGCCGGTCCCTCCCGCTTTCCCCTTGACCGGGGCCAACGCCACCGCTAAACTTCGTCCCATTTGCAAATCCCCACGGGAGGAACCGGTTTATGTCGATTTCCATCAAGGTGAAAGGCTGTATCGAACGGTCTTCATGGATCCGCAAGATGTTCGAGGAGGGAGCCCGGCTGCGTGCCCTGCACGGGGCTGACAAGGTCTTCGATTTCACCCTCGGCAACCCCTCGGTGGAGCCGCCTGCCGAGTTTCACCGGGAACTGCTGAAACTGGCCCAGTCCCCCATCCCGGGCATGCACCGCTACATGAACAATGCCGGTTACGAGGAGACCCGGGCCGCCGTCGCCGAGGTGCTCTCGGAGCAGTCGCGCCAGCCCGTCGCCGCCAAGCATGTGCTGATGACCTGCGGTGCCGGCGGGGCCCTCAACGTGGCTCTGAAAACCATCCTCAACCCGGGGGAGGAGGTCATCATCCTGGCCCCCTTCTTCGTCGAATACAAGTTCTACATCGACAACCACGGCGGGGTCAGCCGCGAGGTCTGGACCGACCGGGCCAGCTTCCAGCTCGACCTCGGGGCCATCGAGGCGGCCATCGGGCCCAACACCCGGGCCATCCTCGTCAACTCCCCCAACAATCCCACCGGGGTCATCTATCCGGAGGCCAGCCTGCGGGCCCTGGGGGAACTGCTGGCCCGCAAGGAGGCGGAGCTGCAGCGCACCATTTTCGTCATATCCGACGAGCCCTACGCCCGCCTGGCCTACGACGGCGCCAGCGTCCCCTGCATCTTCGACTGGGTGCGCAACAGCCTGATCGCCACCAGCCATTCCAAGGATCTCGCCCTGCCCGGGGAGCGGATCGGCTACCTGGCCGCCAATCCGGCCATGTCAGAAGTCGACCTGTTCATGGAGGGGGCGGTGTTCTGCAACCGGGTTCTCGGTTTCGTCAACGCCCCGGCGCTGATGCAGCGCCTGGTCGCCCACCTGCAGAAGGCCTCGGTGGACGTGGCCGAGTACGGACGCAAGCGGGACATCCTCTACAACCATCTTACGGGTCTCGGCTTCCGCATGGTCAAGCCCGGGGGCGGCTTCTACCTGTTTCCCGAATCCCCCCTGGCCGACGACATCGCCTTCGTGCAGAAGGCCCAGGAGCACAACATCCTGCTGGTCCCCGGCACCGGGTTTGGCGCTCCGGGTTATTTCCGCATCGCCTATTGCATCGACCAGGAGATCATCGAACGAAGCCTGCCGGCCTGGACGCAACTGGCCCGGGCGGTCGGTCTCTAGAGAAGCCTGGCAAGGGGGGAGTTATGGCGATCTACTGGACGAGGGAACTGGAAATCGGCGTCGCCCCCATCGATTACCAGCATCAGCAGCTCTTTGACCGG
>CAZYXS010000254.1:0-2857 GCA_964650955.1 uncultured Desulfuromonadales bacterium
AAAAAACTCATGGCCCTGGCTCTGGTGCGGGCGATTGTCTGCCTGGAAAAAACCGGCTGCGGCAGTTGTGTGGCCTGCCGCAAGATCGACCATTTCAACCATCCCGATCTGCACAGCCTGGAGCCGGACGGACAGTTCATCAAAATCGAACAGGTGCGGGAACTCCAAAAGGAATTGGCCTACCGCCCTCTGGAGGCCAGCCGCCGCATCTGCATTATCGACGGCGCCGAACGGCTGCATCCGGCGGCCGGCAACGCCTTGCTCAAGACCCTTGAGGAGCCGCCTCCAGGTACTCTGTTCATTCTGTTGTCCCCCCGGCCCGAGGGAATCCTGAGAACCATTCGCTCCCGTTGCCAACGCCTCCCTTTCGGTCGGCTCCCCCAGCCGGTGCTGGAGCAGTTGCTGGAATCGAGGCTTGAGGTCGCCGACACCCAGGCCCATGTGCTGGCGGCCCTTTCGGAAGGGAGCCTGAAAAAGGCCCTGGGGCGGGACCGCGACCTTTACCTGCAGGAGCGGATGACCCTGCTCAAGCAATTGACCGCCCTTTCCCCGGGCAGCTTGCTCCCCCTTTTCGATTTGGCGGAAGCCCTGGCCGAAGACAAGGAGCGGCTCCTGGACATTCTGGATATTTTCCAGGCATTTTACCGTGACCTGCTGCTGGTGCTGCAGGGACGGCCCCAAACCGAACTGGTCAACATCGACCTGCTCGACAAACTCCACCGGACCGCTGGGAGGGAGACCACCCAATCGGTGCTCGGCAAACTCGAAGCCATCGCCAGCAGCCGCCGCGCTCTGGAGCGAAATGTCAACAAGCAGTTGGCCATGGACGTCCTGCTCATGCGCCTGGCGGCCTGATTCGGGCCCTGCAGATTCACAGCCATCGACGGATCGACTGATCCAGAAATGACTCCATCAATGATTCGTATCGTTTCTCTGAAATTCCGCATAGCCGGCAAACATTACGACTTCAACGCCCAGGATTTTGACTTGCAGACTGGCCAGCAGGTGGTGGTCGAAACCGACCGGGGGAGAGCCCTGGCCGTCGTGGTCGCCCCACCCCGGGAAGTCCCTGCCAATTCCGTCCCCGGCGACCTGAAGAGTGTCCTGCGCCTCGCCACCGACGAGGATCGCGCCCTGGCCGCCAGCAATACCGCCCGGGAAAGAGAGGCCTTCAAATTCTGCCAGCAACGGATCCAGGAACGACGCATGGAGATGAAGCTGGTGCGGGCCGAATACCTCTTCGACGGCTCCAAGGTCATCTTCTACTTCACCGCCGATGGCCGGGTCGATTTTCGTGAACTGGTCAAGGACCTTGCCCATTATTTTCATACCCGCATCGAAATGCGGCAGATCGGGGTGCGTGACGAGGCCAAACTGACTGGTGGTCTCGGCATCTGCGGTCGGGAGCTGTGCTGTTGTACCTTCCTGACCGATTTCGCCCCCGTTTCCGTCAAGATGGCCAAGGAGCAGGGTCTGGCGCTGAATCCCAACAAGATATCCGGTCAATGCGGGCGCCTGCTCTGCTGCCTGGCCTACGAGTACGAAACCTACTGTGCCCTGAAAAAGGGCTTGCCCAAGTGTGGACGCAAGATTACCTTCGGCGACAAAGAGGCCGAGGTCATCGAGCAGAACATTCTTGGCCAGCGGGTCACGGTGCGCCTCGATGACGGCTCTCGGATGCAGGTCACAGCCGAGCAGATCGAGGGCGGAGAACTCCCCGCCACGGAAACATCGGCGCTTGCGGCCCGCTCCAGCAGACCCAAGCAGGAGGGACGGGACGCCAAGGAATCCCGGGAGGAACGCCCGCAAAAGGGGAGCCGGGGCAAATCCGCCCCCAAGGAGGAGCGGTCGCAACCCTCTCAGCGCAAACCGGCTCCCCCTAAGGCTGAAGCACCGCCGGTCGCCGAGCCGGCGGTCGAACAGGAGCAGACTCGCAAGCCCTCCTCCCGGCGCCGCCGTCGCCGGCCGAAACGAACCTAGACGCCAGGAGGTCCCCCATGGACAAGCGTTTTTACATCACCACCCCGATTTATTACGTCAATGACGTTCCTCATATCGGCCATGCCTACACCACCCTGGCCTGCGACGTGCTCGCCCGCTACAAGCGGGCCCGGGGGTACGAGGTGTTTTTCCTCACCGGCACCGACGAGCATGGGCAGAAGGTCGAGAAGGCCGCCCTCTCCCGGGGGGAGACCCCCCTGGAACTGGCCGACCGGGTAATGAAGCGATTCCAGGCCCTGTGGGAGAAGCTCAACGTCAGCAATACCGATTTCATCCGCACTTCCCAGGAGCGCCACAAGCAGGGGGCCTCGGCCCTGTTCGCCAAGCTCCTGGCCAGCGGCGACATCTACCTGGGAGAGTACGAGGACTGGTACTGCACCCCCTGCGAAACCTTCTGGACCGAGACCCAGTTGCTGGACGGCAAATGCCCCGACTGCGGGCGCCCCACGGAAAAGCTCAAGGAAGCCTCTTACTTTTTCCGCATGAGCAAGTACGGGGAGGCTCTGCTGCGGCATATCGAGGCCAATCCCGACTTCATCCAGCCTCGCAGCCGCCGCAACGAAATCCTCAATTTCGTCCGCGAGGGACTGCGCGACCTCTCCATTTCCCGGACCTCCTTCTCCTGGGGGATTCCCGTGCCGGGCGACGAGCGGCACATCATCTACGTCTGGTTCGACGCCCTGAGCAACTACATCACTGCCCTGGGCTATCCGGATGACCCGGAGGGGAATTTCGGCAAGTTCTGGCCGGTGGACGCCCATGTCATCGGCAAGGACATCCTGCGCTTCCACGCCGTCTACTGGCCGACCTTCCTGCTTGCCGCCGCTATTCCTCTGCCGAAAAAGGTCTTCGCCCA
>CAZYXS010000255.1:0-2843 GCA_964650955.1 uncultured Desulfuromonadales bacterium
CGACAATGGGAAGCCTGTCCCCTTTGAGGCTTCCCCGCCTGAACGAAGACGGCGTTCTGTACAGTTCGGCGCGGGCGTCTCGCGGCGGGATTATGCGCGCCAAGTTTCTGGTTCCAAGCGGCGGGAATTTCTCCGCAAAATACGGCGTCGGCATCAACTACTACCAGGAGGATCGCCAGGAGGCGGCGGAGAGGCTGCTGATCGACTACGATACCGTCACCGAGGATCAATATGGCGACAACGCTATCCTGGCGGTTTGCAACTCGAATGCCGACACGTTGATCGTTTATTTATGGACGGATGGCGCGATGACACCCCTGGCAAGCGCGCCACTGGTCGTCCCGACAAACACATGGCATTGGCTTCAGATCTCGTTCCACGAGGGCCTGGTGCGCGTGTTATATCGAACGGACATCGCGGCTGAATGGACGGATGTTTTGCAGTTCACATACGCCTCCGCCATACGGACACCGTGGAAACGCGAAAATCTTGGGCGCGGCTGCATCTACATGCGTAACATCATGCCGAATTCCGCCACGCCCGGGTTTTCCACCGGGGACGAAATCGTTCCCATCAATGACCTCGGCGCGTTCCCCAACATGGCAAATATCATCGTTGGAGAGGTGAATTTTGCTTATCTCTCCAAGTCGCCAACAATCACGGCGTCGGAACAGTTGAGCGTTTATTCAGACCCGCACTTCAAAACAACCGTCACCGGATTTACCGGTTTTCCAGTTGCCGTGACGCCGGCCGGATTGACTGACAACGTGTTCATCGGGTCCGCCTTGTTTGTCGAGGAAGGCGCGGGGAACGGAAAAAGCTATCTCATCACCGGGTATGACGCGGTTGGTCCGCAAGTCTGGGAGCCAACCGGAACATACATTTCTCCCGACAAGTGGCAGGATCATGTCGGTGATCTCAGATACGGAAACTGGACCGCTTCCGGCGTGAGCATAGTGTATGTAAGCAAGGACCCGTCCGGAATACTTGGTTCCGACAGCAAGGTCAGGATCATGCCCGGGCTTATTCTCGACAAGCCAGCCGAAACCGGTTCTTCGGCTGACACCGTTTCTCTCTATGGCGAACTTTCCGTTCTTTGCGACCACGCCGCTTCGTACAGTCAGGAAATGGATTACTCGGTGGCGGATGCGCTGATACAGATCTCCGCAATGGCGGGATGTCGCGTCTCCTGCCGGAACGAAATGGAGGGAACCCAGTCGCTTGGCGCTTATGGAGTTTCCGGCATCGGAAACAATGTCGACTTTATCGCCGAATTCATCCTGCCTGAAATGATCGACGGCGATGAAGTCGGCTGGTGTTTTCGCTCGATTGCGCCAATTACTTCATCCGCTCCCGGCTCCAACGTGGGTGGCTATAAACTCACAGTCGACCGTTCCGGCGCTTCCTACTACGTTTCACTCAGGTCATTGTTCGATGGCGCCTTGATCGAGCGCGTAAAGCTTTGGTTCGCGCCCGCAGGAACCATCCGTGTCTCCGTCCAAGGCTCCGAATTTGGTGTTTGGGTCGAGGGCGTTCTGGCGCACGTATTTCACAACTCCGACTTCACCACAGGCGAGTATATCGGCCTGACGAGCAGGAACGCGAAAGTCGTTTCAGCCACCCTCTCCCAGGTTGATGACCTAATCTCCGACATCATTCTCGGCACAAGAGGAGACGCCTTCTCCGCCATTGGAGAGATCATTGCGGACCGAAAGATCTATTTCGCGGACGACCAGAACGGAGACCTCGAGTTCTACCGCAAGCGTGATGACGCCGGCGCGCTCCCCGACATTGTCTTCACGTTTCAGTCCGAAGAGAACGATACGGTAATAAGCCGGGCAAGACTGGAAGGGATTTTGATTGGCGAGGTCTGGGACTTCGACGCGCTCAGGGAACACGGAAATCTCTACGCCCTGATGAACCCCAAATACGCGGGCAGCCTGGATAGCATCCTGAAGGAAGGCATCAACAGCATGTCCACCATCAAGAACGCCTCGAAAGTGTACGGCGTGGAATGCGTTATTCATCCCGGTTTGCAGTCCGGCGATGTCGCCACGTTCACCCTGCCCTCTGGTCCCGTCGAAATCAAGGTCGGTTCCGTGGCGATGAGAGCCTCGCTTTCCGACGCCAATATTTCGTGCGGCATGACCATTCAAGGGATAAGCAATGGCTAGTTATCTTTCCATCCTCAAAAACGCCATACAACAAGCCGCGCCGAACGAACCGACAGAGGGCGTTGTCTACGCCATCGACGGAAAAACAATCGACGTTCTCGTGCGTTCCGCTTCCCAGATCCTTCGCAACGTCAGCGTGGTCGGGCAAATCTCGTCCGTCGTGAAGGGACAGACCGTCACCCTGAAATGGAACAACGGGACCCCGGTGGCTTATTTGATCGGGGCATCAGGCCAAGTGGCGAACATCACGGTTGCCGTTGACGGCGACACGCTTCAACACTCCCCTTCCGGCTTGCGCGTCCGCGCCGGCTCGATACGCCCCTGGCATCTGTCCTTCACTCCATCAATGGAGGGTCACACCCACATGGATATTTTCCAGAAGGTTGGGTGGCACGTGGACGCCAATGGTTCCATTGCAAAGGACAATGTTTTCATCCATCCCGATGGGCAAATCTCGCTTGGACAGTCGCCGGACATCCTGAAACTGGATGCGCGGAACACCACTCATCGTTTGTGGATCGGCAACGTGGACCCGACGCTGGCCGATTTCGCCGTAACCAAAGGCGGTTCGATGTTCGCTAGGAGCGGGCGGATTGCGGGTTGGAACATTCTTGCGGATCGCCTGTCGAAGAACAATATCGAACTGCTGGAAAGCGGCGAAATCCGTGT
>CAZYXS010000256.1:0-2806 GCA_964650955.1 uncultured Desulfuromonadales bacterium
TCTTGAATGCCATTCAAGCGCTCTCCCAGCTGAGCTATGGCCCCGTTTGACGTCGCCTCTTATAGCAAGAGCGGCCGTCGCCTGTCAATCAGTTTTTTCTGAAATTATCATCCACCTCAGGCTTCTCAGGTTCCGGAGAGACTGGGGGTGCCGGGGATCTGGGCGCGGGCGGAGCGCAGGCTCGCCAGGGAATGGACCAGGATGGTGCCGAGGATCAATGCGCCGGCGAGCAGGGTCGGCAATGTTGGAGCTTCGCCAAGGGCCCACCAGACCAGCAGCGGGCCGAGAAAGGTCTCCAGCAGCAGGATCAGGCTGACCTCGGCAGCTGGCAGGTGGCGCGGACCGAGGGTGATCAGGACAAAGGAGACAGGGAGCACGAAAGTGCCCAGCACCAGCAGCAGGCGAAAATCCGCTGCGCTCACCGCCAGCGGGCTGGCGCCCAGCAGCAGCGCCGCCAGGGCGGCGAGGGCTCCTCCCAGGGCAACTGCGGGGGCCATGTCGACCTGGCGGGCGTGGCGCAGCACCACCAGGTTTGCCGCCCAGCAAACCGCAGCGGAGAGCGCGCAGAGATCCCCCGTCCAGGTGCCCTGGCCGAGGCTGCCGGCAAACAGCAGGGCGATACCCATCAGGCCGACCAGGATCGCCAACCAGGTGCGACGGCCCACTGTCTCGTCGAGGAAAAGCCTGCTGAGCAGGGCGGCAAAGAGCGGTGTGGCGGCCATGATCACCAGGGTATTGGCGGCCGAAGTGGTGCGCAGGGAAAAAACGAAGAGAATGGTGCCAACGGCAGAAATCAGGCCCGAGAGCAGTCCGGGGCGACCGATGCGGCGCAGCTTGGCACTACAGTCGCGGCGCCAACGGCAGGCCAAAAAGGCGAGAATGGCCAGTGCACTGAGCAGCCCCCGCCAGAAAATCAGCGTCAGGGTGTCGGCGCTGATCAGCCGCACCAGCAGAGCGTCGGGGCTGAGCACCAGAACGGCGGCGAGGGTGAGCAAAATGCCGCGCAAGTGTTCGGTTGAATTGTTGCTCATGGGACGGAGGCTCCATCTGGGGGGTGCCGAAGTTATGGCACGAAGCCTGCTGTCTGGCAAGGGGCAATCGTGGCATCGGCGGGCTTGACGGCGGTTGCCGGTGACGGCATCATGGCAGAGTGCCGCGTGGGGCGGCGCCCAGACGAGGAGGGGATGGGATGCAACAACCGAAACACCTGGTGGTCGTCGGCTGCCTGGTGACCAACGAGGCTGGGGAGGTGCTGCTGATCCGCCATCATCGACGGGGCTGGGAATTGCCCCAGGGGCGGGTCGAGGAGGGCGAACCCCTGTTGGCGGCGGCGCACCGGGAAGTGCTGGAGGAGACCGGTGTGGAAATCGAACTTGGACCGCTGGCAGCCGTCTATTCCAAACTCTCGCCGCCTGCGGCCCTGATTTTCAATTTTCGCGCCGTCTATCGCCGTGGCGAACTCACCCCCAGCGACGAATCGCCGGAACTGGGCTGGTTCCAGCCGGAACAGGCGCTTGTACGGGTGTCTCATCCGGTCAACCGCGAGCGCCTCAGCGCCCTGCTGCAGTTTTCCGGGCAAGTCCTCTATCGCTCCTACACCCTTACCCCCTTTGCCCTCGGTGAGCCCCAGTGGCTGGCCTGAGGGAGCTCAGGCGACCGGCGTCTTGAACATGGTCAGCAGCATTTTGAAGCGTTTGACCGCTCGTACCTTGTGGGAGATGCGGCCGGGCATCAGCACGATCTCGCCGGCCCTGACGGTGACCGGTTGACCGCCGATGGTGATTTCCCCTTCGCCGTCGAGAACCTGGATGAAGGCATTGAAGGGGACGGTGTGTTCGGAAAGAGCCTGCCCGGCATCGAAGCTGAACACGGTCAAGGTGCCGCTTTCGTCCTGCAGCAGGGTGCGGCTGACGATGGAACCGGTCTGGTATTCAGTCAGTTCGGCCAGGTTGTAGGGGGTGGCGCCGTCGACGTGAATCTTGGTGGCGGTGGTGGGCATAGCCTGCCTCCTTTGCGGGGGGTGATACGGCTGCGAGATGGCACCATTCTACCAGCCCGGCGCGGGTGCGCCTTGACCCCGGTCAAGAGAACTATTGCTGCCGGGATTTGAGCTGCAGGGGATAGAGCTCCCCCCAGAGTTTTTCGATGTCCTTGATCAAGGCAAGGCTCTCCGCCTTGTTGATGGCGTTGAACAGCGATGCCATGGCATTGTCGAGGTCGACCGCGGCATGGTGGGCGAGGGCGGCGTGGTAGTGGATGCGGGCTTCGGCGTCGGTGCTGCCGGCCTTGGGCAGAGCCTCGGCGAAGCGCTCGAGGGCGGTCTGGTTCTGCCCTTCAAGCAAGGCCAGTACTCCCCTGAGATCGCTCTGTTCGGCCCCGGCCGGTAGACTTTTGAGAGCTGCTTCGGCGGTCTTGCGGTCGGCCTGCTTGAGGGCCGCCAGCAGGCCGCTGCGATAGGAGAGGCGGGTCTTGAGAGAGTCGCCGCCGGCGACGGCCTGGAGGCCTTGTTTCAACGTGGATTGCGCCTCGTCGTGCTGGCCGAGGGCCTCGAGGACGTCGCACAGTTGCAGGTAGCTGCCGGCTTGCTGCGGTGCCTTGGCAATGGCGACCTCGAGCTTGGCGGCGGCGCCGACATAATCCTTGGCCAGCACCAGCGCCTGGGCCTCCCCTTGCAGGGCCTCAACGGAGCCTGGGGGGGCAGCCAAGGTTGGCATCCCGGTCAGGGCCGACAGGAGCAGGGCGGAGACGAACAGCAGGCGGGTGGAAAAAGTAGGCATGGTGGGCTCCTGGAAAAGGGGATGCCGGC
>CAZYXS010000257.1:0-2782 GCA_964650955.1 uncultured Desulfuromonadales bacterium
GTTGTTCAGAAACCGCATGCGCTGCGACGTACACGAAAAGTACGTCTCACTTCTGCGGTTTTGCGCGCCTTGCCTCTGAACGGATTTGAACAGTCTGAAAAATTGATTAAGGAGGTTGATATGAAAAGCTTTCAAGTGATAAGAAAAATAAAAAACAAGCGTCAAAGTGTTTCATGGAAATTCATTCTGATGCTATTATTAGCTCCAAGCATCATCCAACTTGTGTCATGTGAGACAAGTAATTCTGCAACAGTCAAACCTGCGGCTCTCAAAAGGCAGGTGGTTTGTTGCCAGATATCACCTGATAATAAAACGCTAATGTTTAACTATTACACGCCCGCAGGGCCAAAAGCGGCGACATACGACATAGCCACCGGAAAAATTCAAATATTCAAAGATGAGATCAATAACGCCAATGATGAGGCGATCTATTCCCCGGACGGCACAAAAATCAGCTATCTTGGCTCAAAGCGGATCAATGAACCCATGGATGTTTATATCATGAATGCCGACGGCACGAATCGAAGTCAGATCACAAAAGGTGTGCATGCGTTGGGGGCCGCCTTCTTTTCCAGGGATGGGAAGAAACTGGCATTCCTTGGCCGCAAGATCAGCACGGAAGCCTTCAATCTGTTTACGGTGAATATCGATGGCAGCAATCTGCGGCAAATCACGACGGATCAGCATGTAAAAGGGGTTCCCGACTTTTCTCCGGATGGCAAAAAAATTATCTATAAAAAATCGCACCTCACGCGTGAAAGGACGCTGCCCCTTGGGGGCAAAATGGATACCGCCTGGGACATATATGAATATGATCTGGAAAACGGGATTGAACGACGTCTGACCAACTACAATTTTTACAAATCCTATAATCCGCAATACATGTCTGACGGGAAGCGATTCACATTTGCCGCACAAGGCCCCGTTAATTCGAAAGGGCCGGGGCCTCGAGATTTTGAGGAATATGAAAAAATGTATCAAAGAAACTTCATTTTCATTATGGACGGCATCAACAATGAGCTGAAGCCCGCCTTTACTTACGGTGACAATTCCATCACTTGTTATAATGGTGATGATGATTCGATACTATTTCTTTCTGAAATGAGCGGGAAAAACTGTTCTCAAATATCAAGAGAATTGTTCTTGTATAAAGACGGCAAAATTAAGCAATTGACAAACCGTTGTCAATATATAGTGCACGGTGCGCTATCGAACACAGGCGAGATTATATATTATGCGGGATTAAAAGATAAAAAAATAAGTTACTGGTTAATCAATATTGACGGGACGGGACTGAAAGAAATTATCATTCCACAAGATGAACTGAAATAGACGTCAGGACATTTAAATTCTTACATTTAATAACAACATCACGGAAGAAAGGAGCAGCTATCGTGCGGATGAGCTGCAAGCGCAAAAAGGAAAAAGAGGCCGCAGGCCGCTTATTCCTAACAGCGCGGTCAGCTCTATCGCCTTGTTAGGCGGAGCGCGAGCGAAGCCAACGAGGCGATAGAGAGCTGATGGCTCATCCGCACGTTAAGCGGACGAGCGTAGCGAGAGCTCGCGCTAGCGAGCGGTCCGCTTAACATGAATATAGATGCCATTTTAAACGAAGTCCCGAGATACAAAAACTTTGGCGGACCGAATCACGGCGGTGATTATGTTAAGCTTCAGCCTTGGCAAGAAGGATATAATCCCACCTGGGGCGAATATACCTGGGTTCAGCATAAAGGTGCGCCGGTTGATGGTCAGGACGCGCTCTATGAAGTTCACGACCAGGCTTACAGCAAGGCGGAAATCAAACTGGCAAACGGCGAAATAACAGCGGAACAGGCGCAGTATGAAAAAATGCAGGCTGATGTGAAGCTGGTAAACGATTTAGGGGCGTACAATCCCTTCACTGATCCACGCGTACCCGTCAGTGAACTTGGCGATGCGGGGTTTTATCAAATCTGTGCGATGACATTGTTTAGAATGATTGCGATGGGACGTGCCGTTTTGTTACTACCCGGAACGTTTAGCAATGAAGTTGGAAATCTATTGCAAAAACTATTAAATCTGAGCGATCAAATCAGCACAATCTGCCCCACCTACTTCGACTTCGCCCAGCAGCACCGTCCCTCGTCGCCGATCACGTTTGATCTCGACGGCGACGGGATTGAGACCGTGGGGATGGTTCGTCAGTATGCGGCAACGCCTTGGGCCGCTTTTACGCCGGCGGGTGATCCCGTCATGTTCGATCATAATGGTGATGGTGTTAAGACGAACACAGGCTGGATCAGGGCCGACGACGGCATGCTGGTGATGGACCGAAACGGCAATGGAACCATTGACAGCGGGAAGGAGCTCTTCGGCGATTCCACGGCGCTTTATGCGGGCGGCACGGCGGCCGACGGTTTTGCGGCGCTTTCGCAGGAAGACACGAATCGCGATGGTGTGGTCAACCATCTGGACGCCAACTGGGGGAATCTGAAAGTCTGGCGGGATCTGAACCAGGATGCAATATCTCAGGCCGGAGAATTATTTACCCTCGACGAACTGGGGATTACCGGCATCAACGTGAACAAAACCCAAACCACGCAAAATCTGGCAAACGGCAACAGGATTATCGGTACCGGCACGTATACGAAAGCGGACGGCGCCACCGGCAACATGGCGGATGTCTGGTTTCAGGTGGACACCTTCACCAGAAAATATACCGATTCCATCCCCGTATCGAAAGAAGTGGAAGCCTTGCCGGATATCCAGGGTTCGGGGCTGGTGAGAGATCTGAGGGAAGCGG
>CAZYXS010000258.1:0-2771 GCA_964650955.1 uncultured Desulfuromonadales bacterium
CCCCCCCCTGTGGAACAGGGGGGGCTGGGGGGGGTGGTCCTGCTTGGCGGCGCCGGCATCGGCATCGTGACCAAGCCGGGGCTGGCGGTAGCGGTTGGCGAGCCGGCCATCAACCCGGTGCCCCGGCGGATGATCGAGGCGGCGGTGACGGCGGCCCTGCCCGGGGCCGCCCTGCGGGTGACCATCAGCATCCCCGACGGCGCCGAGCGGGCCAAACGAACCCTCAACGAGCGCCTCGGCATTGTCGGTGGCCTCTCCATCCTCGGCACCACCGGGGTGGTGCGGCCGATCTCCCACCAGGCCTGGACCGACACCCTCGAGGTCGCCCTCGACGTGGCCCTGGCCGCCGGTTGCAGGACGGTGGTCCTGGCCACCGGGCGCACCAGCGAGTTGGCGGCCCAGCAGCGCTTCGACCTGCCCGAGGAGGCCTTCGTGATGATGGGGGACCACGTCGGCTATGCCCTCGAGGCCTGCCATCGCCGGGGCTACCCGCGCATCCTGCTGGCGGCCCAGTTCGCCAAGCTGGTGAAGATCGCCTGCGGCCATCCCCAGACCCATGTCCATTCTTCCCGCATGGACCTGCAGCAGCTGGCCGCCTGGGGGGCGCGCCTCGGGCTTGACGATGCCGCGAGCAAACAGATAGAGTGGGCCAACACGGCCCGGGAGGTCTTTATCGGACACCCGGCCGCCGACCGCTTGTGCGCCGAAGTGGCGCGGCGGGCGCTGGACGAGATGGGGCGGCGGGCCCCCGGGGCGCAACTGGAGATTCTGCTGGTCGATTACGCCGGTGCGCCGGCAGGCCATTTCAGCAAAGGGGGCGGGTCATGAGCAAAATCTACGTCATCGGGGCCGGAGTCGAGGGACAGGAAGGGTTCAGCCGGCGCGCCCTGGATTTGGTGCAGGGGGCGACCCTGCTTTGCGGCGGCGAGCGGCAGCTGGCGCTGTTCCCCGATTTTTCCGGGGAGAAGCTGGCGGTGGGGAGCAACCTCGGCCAGGTGGCGGAGCGGCTGCGCCAGGCCCAGGGGCGGGCGGTGGTGCTGGCCTCGGGAGACCCGCTGTTTTTCGGCATCGGCCGCTACCTGCTGCGCAACCTCCCCGCCGAGCGCCTGGAGTTCGTCCCCAACGTCAGCTCGGTGCAGTACGCCTTCGCCAAGATCAAGGAACCCTGGGACGACGCCGTGTTCGTCTCCGCCCACGGCCGCGGCCTGAAAGGGGCGGTGGACCGCATCGTCGCCAACGACAAGGCGGCGGTGCTCACCGACGAGGTCAACACTCCGGCCGCCATCGCCGCCGAGCTCATCGAGCGGGGGCGCGACGGCTATGCCGCCTACCTCTGCGAGGATCTCGGCAGCGCCCAGGAGAAAATCACCGCCACCGACGTCAAGGGACTGCTGGGCATCAAGGCGGCGCCCCTCAACGTCCTGATCCTGATCAAGGAGTACGAAGCGGCCGGCGACGAGTATGTGCCGACCCTCGGCATCCCCGACGACGAGTTCGCCACCATCAAGAAGCTCATCACCAAGGAAGAGGTGCGGGTGGTGACCCTGGCCAAGCTCAAGCTGCGCCACGACATGTGCCTGTGGGACGTCGGCGCCGGTTCCGGCTCGGTGAGCATCGAAGCGGACCACCTGCTCCCCAACGGCCGCATCTTTGCCATCGAGCGCAACGAGCAGTGCCGGGAGTTTATCAAGGAGAACCTGCGCAAGTTCAACGCCCGTCACGTCACCCTGGTGGAAGGGGACGCGCCGAGCTGCCTGGAGAACCTCCCCGACCCCGACCGGGTTTTCATCGGCGGCTCCGGCGGCAACCTCTACAAGATCCTCGAGGCGGTCGACGCCCGCCTGGCCGCCGAGGGGCGCATCGTCCTCAACGCCGTCACCCTCGACACTCTGACCGCCGCCACCGAGTATTTCGAAAACGCCGGCTACCAGGTGGAAGTCACCTGCATCAACATCTCCCGCACCCGGCCGCTGACCGACTACAAGATGTTCGAGGCCTACAACCCGGTCTTCATCGTCGCCGCGGTCAAGGGTTGAACCCGGCGACGCCGGCTTTTCCAAGGATGTTTCCCTGACATGCAAGCCCGACTCATCGCCGTCGGCGTCGGTCCCGGCGACCCGGAACTGCTCACCCTCAAGGGGGCGCGGCTGATCCGCAGCGCCGACGTGGTGGTCACCCCTATCGGTGACCGCTCCGACAGTTCCATCGCCCACGGCATCATCCGCGACCTGATCGACCCTTCGCGGCAGCAGTTGCTTACCCAGATCTACCCGATGCGCAAGGACCCGGCGGAGATGGAGGCCTCCTGGCGCTCCTCGGCGGCGGAAGTGGCCCAACTGGTGCGCGGCGGCAAGACCGTGGTCTTCATCACCATCGGCGACCCGCTGCTCTACTCCACCTTCCTCTACCTGCACCGCATCCTGCAGGCCGATTACCCCGACGTCGCCATCGAACTGGTGCCGGGGATCTCCAGCATCTTCGCCGCCGCAGCGGCGGCGGGAGTTCCCCTCGGGCTGGCGGCCGACCGCATCGCCGTGCTGCCGGCCACCTTCGAGGAGGGGCAGCTGCGCCGCACCCTGCAGGAGTTCGACACCGTGGTGCTGATGAAGGTGGCGCGGGTCTTCGAGCGGGTGCGCACCCTGGTGCGGGAGCTGGGTGCCCGGGCGGTCTACGTCCGCCGGGTCGGCCTGGAGGGGGAGACGGTGGTCCATGACCTGGAGGGGGTGCGGGAGGAGGAGCTGGATTACCTCTCGCTGGTGATCGTGCGCAAG
>CAZYXS010000259.1:0-2727 GCA_964650955.1 uncultured Desulfuromonadales bacterium
GGAGGGGGTGCGGGAGGAGGAGCTGGATTACCTCTCGCTGGTGATCGTGCGCAAGACCAAGGCAGGGAAGGAGGAGGCGTAATGACCCTCGATCTGAGCAGTCTGCAGAAGGCTTTGGAATCCCTGGAGCGGGCGGTACGTATCTGCGGGGAAAAAACGGCGGCTGGTGACGTGCCGGCCGAGGAACTGGAACTGTTTCGTGCAGGGGTCATCCAGAACTTCGAGTTCACCTACGAACTGTGCTGGAAATTCATCCAGCGCTGGATCCGGGAAAACCGCACCGCCGAGGACGCCGACCACCCTCGCAGCCGCAAGGAACTGTTCCGGTTGGCCGCCCAGTTCGGGCTGATTGCCGATCCCGTCTCCTGGTTCGATTACGGCGAGAAACGCAACCTGACCTTCCATACCTACGATGAACGCACCGCCGCGCTGGTCTACGCCACGGCCATCGACTTCCTCCCCGATGCAGCGTTTCTCTGCCGCCAGCTCGAGGCCAGCAATGATTGACCTCGAGCCCGCCGTGCTGCAGCAGTTGCGGGAGATCCTGCGCCAGCGGGTCCCCGGTTGCGAGGTGCGGTTGTTCGGTTCGCGGGTGCGCGGCACGGCCCGCCGGTTTTCCGACATCGACCTGGCCCTGGTGGGTCGGGCGCAGATCCCTGTGGCCGAGCTGACCCAACTGCGGGACGCGTTCGCGGAATCCGACCTTCCTTACCGGGTCGATGTGGTGGACTGGCGGGCGATCTCCCCCGAATTCCGGCGGGCGGTGGAGGAGCAGGGGTTTGAAGTGATACAACAACCCTCCTGAGGTTTTCGAGGATGGTGTCCATCAGCGAGGTAACCGCGGGATGCTTTCCGGGCGTGACCACATGTTGGTGGCCAAGGGGAAACAGGTAGCCGGGGTGGATGATTTTGAGCTGGTGACGGGGCTGGTGATCAAAGCAGAGAGGGACCCAGCATGACCCGGGACGAATTGACACGCATCGTTGCCGGCGGCGAGTCGGACCGCGTCGAGTTTAAACGCTCCACAGGCCAGCGCAGCGATGCGATGAAAACCGTTTGCGCGTTTCTCAACGGTTTGGGTGGGTATGTGTTCTTCGGTGTGGCGGATGAGGGTACTTTGGTCGGCCAGATCGCCACCGCCAGAACCCTCGAAGAGATCGCCAACGAACTGCGCCGCATCGAGCCGCCGGCCTTTCCGGAGTTACTGACCGTTCCGGTCGCGGACAACCTCTCGGTGATCACCGTGGTCGTCACCGGTGGCGGCGGGCCCTACACCTACGACAGCCGTCCCTATCTGCGCATCGGACCGACCACCGGTGTCATGCCCCGCGAACGTTATGAACAGTTGCTTCTGGAACGCATGCACGCCACCCGCCGCTGGGAAAACCAGCCGGCCGTCGGCTTGAGCATCGCCGACCTCGACCACGCGGAGCTGATACGCACCGTCGAGGAAGCGATTCGCCGCCAGCGCCTGGAGGAACCGGGCACCCGCGACGCAGTGGAACTTCTCACCGGTCTGGGCCTGCTGCATCAGGGGCAGTTGCTCAATGCCGCCGTGGTGCTGTTCGGCCGTAGCGACCGGCTGCTGCCCCATTATCCGCAATGCACCCTGCGTCTGGCGCGCTTTCGCGGCCACGACAAAACCGACTTTCTCGACAACCGCCAGGAGGTCGGCAACGCCTTTGACCTGTTCGTGCGCGCTCAGCGCTTCTTGCGGGATCACCTGCCGGTCGCCGGGCGGATCGTGCCGAACCTGTTCGAACGCATCGACGATCCCCTTTACCCCCCGGCGGCCCTGCGCGAGGCGCTGGCCAACGCTTTCTGCCATCGCGACTACGCCATCGCCGGCGGGGCGGTGACCATCGCCATTTACGACGACCGGCTGGAAATTTCCAGCACCGGCCGGCTTCCTTTTGGGCTGCAGGCGGCGGATCTGACCCGGCCGCACCCGTCGCGCCCCTGGAACCCGCTCATCGCCCAGACCTTCTACCGGCGTGGCCTGATCGAAGCCTGGGGACGTGGTACGCTGAAAATCGCCGAGTTGACCCACCAGGCAGGGCTGGTGGCGCCCGAGTTCGACACGGTGGCGGGCGAGTTCTTTGTGCGCTTCTTGCCGACGGGCTATGTGCCGCCGACGCGGGTCGGTCATGATTTGAGTCCGCTGCAGCGAGACATTCTGTCGGTGCTTGCTCAGGTTGAGTCTGCTGCGTTGAGGCAAATTCTTTCGATGCTCCAGGTCGATGCCGCCGCGCGCACGGTTCGGGAAAATCTTGCCATGCTGCGGGTGTTGGGTCTTGTTGATTCCCGGGGGAGGGGGCGTGGTGCACGCTGGTTTTTGACGCGGGTGGGTTCATGACGCCCTATTCCGCCTTATTCCGCCTTATTCCGCCTTATTGATCGTGCAATGAACAATGGATGGGGCTTATGTCCGACCTGGGAAAATATCGAGCAGGCTCTGGTAGAGGTGCCCATTCCCTTCCCGATCCCGGCCTAACCCATTTCCTGCAGGTATGAGCGAAATGAGCGCTCGTTTTTCTGCGCAGGTGAGGAAAAACCGCACGAACGCAGGTTTCTCGTGAGCGGTTCGCGAACATGCCGGTTTCCGTGCGCCGTGTATTGAGTCAAACCGTTCCTTTGTTGAAGAAAGAGTTGGTTTTATGCAAAACTTCCCCGTTCATTTCATCGGCGCCGGCCCCGGCGATGCCGAGCTGATCACCGTCAAGGGGG
>CAZYXS010000260.1:0-2720 GCA_964650955.1 uncultured Desulfuromonadales bacterium
GGAACCGGTAAACCGCTCTGAATCATTGCCTGAAGTAAAGCAACTGTTTTGAGCACGACAGATTTGCCTCCAGCATTTGCCCCCGATAAAACAAGAAGATTGTTTTCAGTTCCAAGACTGATATCAAGAGGGATAATTGGTTTTCCGATTTTCTCAAGGTATTGCTGTAATACTATATTGCGTGCATTTTTCCATTCAATGATGGGTTCATTGATCACATCTGGAATCACCGCTTTGTGTTTTTCTGCAAAATGTGCCTTTGCAATGCAGAGATCAATTTCTCCCAGAATAGAATAGTATGCAGAGATTTCATGAAAACATGCATGCAATTCTGCCGATATTTCCCGTAGTATCCTCAGTATTTCACGCTGTTGAGCTGCCTGGTTTTCCCTGAGTTTATTGCCCATTTCAACAATTTCAATGGGCTCAATATATGCAGTGAGTCCTGTTGCTGACTCGTCATGAATGATTCCCTTCACTTTATATTTATGTGTTGCAGGCACAGGAATAACACTTCGTCCGTTACGGATTGTCAAATTGCTGTCTTCGTGTGTTATACCTGAAAATTTCATATCCCGGAATATGAACATCAGTTTTTTTTCAATATCTGCTGATTGCTTTTTGAAATCCTTCCGGAGTTTTAAAAGTTCAGGTGAGGCATCCTCCCTGATATTTCCGTCATTGTCAAGAATTCTTTCAACGGAGGGCAGCAAATGTTCATAAAACACAACAGATTGTATTGTTTTATTCAGGTATTGGGCAGATGGTTTTGACACAAGAAAACGCAGCAATTTCTCGAAATTCTGCAACATAATCCTGATGTGCTGGAGTTGTACAGTGTCAATGATCCATCCACTGGTTCCGAGATTTTTTATTTCTTCACGGTTATCTGTAAATTCAGGCTGGGGAAGAGCATTTCCGGTTTGCTGAAGAAAGATAACCTCTTTGAGGGTTTTGTGTGATTGCTGAATATCATCAGCTTTCCTGAAAAATGTTGGAATGAAAGCCATTTCCTTTCCGGTCTGCGATTTGCAATGAGTTGAAATCATTGTTAAAACTTCATTGTAATCTGTCAGAGAAAGATATTGATCAGGATAAAACTGAAGACCTCTTTTGTTCATTGACAAAAATGTTTTACAAAAATAGTGGAATATATGTACTAAGCATAAAAAAGGCTGCCTGAAACGCTACACATTTCCGAAAGCCACTTCCCTGTTCAGTGCAAACCGTGGGAAGCTTTGTTATCTGTAAAAGTTTTTAGGATGAATGCTAAGCACCGGAATAGGTGAATGATTCACCATCTGCTGGGCATAGGGGCCAAGAAAAATATTGGCTGCTGCAGTTTCCTGTTCGGTCATAATGCAAATCATATCAGCATTATGCTGTTCGGCAAATCTCAGGGTGTCTGAAGTGACATTGGAGACTTTAAGCTCTGCATAGCTGTTTTTGATTTCATATTTGTTGAAATATTCGATCATTTGCCTGCAATAATTTTCAACTCTGTTTTTTATTGTTGATACAGTAGAAACAAGAAGTCCGGGAATCAGGACTTCGGCGTTAAAGGCTTTAGCAAGTTCGGCCACATAGGGCGCTTTCTGTCGGGTTTCGAGGGTGCTGTCAATAGGCATGACAATTTTTGAGATTTTCTTTTTAATAACATACCCCTGCCTGAGAGTAATGACAGGACATGGTGCAGAAGAAACCACCCTGTTGGCATTGCTACCGATCCATACTTCTTCAAAACCGGAAATTCCATGTGTTCCAACAATTATATACTTGGAATCATTGTATTTGGCCTGGTTACCGATTTCTGCATATACTTTCCCACTTCTGATCTTGTAGTGCAATGCACCTTTTTTCAGATCCTTTGAATAGGTTTTGATGATTTCATCAAAGCGACGGTGTACTTCTTTTCTGTATGCACTGGCAGTATTGTCAAACACTGAATCTGCAGAACTTGGCTTGTCAACCCAGACCATGGTGATACCGTTTCCCAGTTTGTTTGCAAGAAGTATGGAGTAATTCAGGGCGTTAAGAGATCCTTTGGAAAAATCAATTCCGACAATAATATCTTTCATGACAGTTTTATTTAGAAATTTTCTGCAATTTACAAATTATTTTTGAAAAAGAGATAAAAAATATCATTATTGTCCGATTAAAATTTTAAAATTACATTTGTTTGTAAATTGCTTCAATCAATTTTTGCCTCTGTCCTGAAGGATGAATTGATTTTCAGCAATTTACATCCTTTAGAGCGAGGCAAATAAATTGGTGAAAATCAACAAAAGCAAATTTAAAAAAAATAAGCCTCCTTGTAAAAGATTCTCAAAAAAACACTGTTTTCAAGGCTTTCCAAACTTTTAATATTTTTCCCCGGACAATAGTGAAAAAATATAAAGAAATTTTATTTCATATAAAAAAAGGTTGCTCTCAGACAACCTTTTCTAATCGCTAAGGGGTTAGTTCCCCGCCGCTTGCGGCGAAAAAACCTTAACTTTGCCTATGGCAAAGAGTGAATATATCCATAAATCACACAATGTATCTGTGTTACTTTATCATTTTGTATGTCCCGCGAAATATCGTCGGGTAGTCATAAGTGAAGCAGTAGATTATACGATAAAGGAAGCATGTATAGAGATATCAAAGCGCTATCAGCTACAATTTCTTCCTGAGTTGTGACATTTAGTGCGGTAGCATTAGCCACTTTTTTACAAGCCCAC
>CAZYXS010000261.1:0-2664 GCA_964650955.1 uncultured Desulfuromonadales bacterium
GTTTTCGCCTTCTCCAACCGCCGCGGCGAGGAACGGGCGCTGGTGGTCTACCACAACTGTCACGCCAGCACCGGAGGCTGGCTGCGCCTGGCGGTGGCACGGGCGGTGGGCGGGGAATCCGGCCAGAGTGAGCGGCGCAGCCTGGCCGCAGGCCTCGGCCTGCCCCGGGAAGAAGGCTGGTTCATCCGTTGCCGGGAACTCGCCAGCGGCCAGGAACTGCTGCTGTCGGCCCGCCAGCTGGCCCTCGAAGGGCTCTACCTGCAGCTCGGGCCCTACCAGTACCGCATCTTCCTCGACCTGGAACTGCTGCAGGACCAGGACGGCAGCTGGTCCGAGCTCTGCCGCCAGTTGCAGGGGCAGGGGGTCGACGACCTCGACCGGGAACGGCGCAAACTGCAGCTCGGCCAGCTGCTCGAGGCCACCCGCCAGAGCCTCGCCCTGCCGCTGCTGGAACAGCTGGCCGAACTGCTGGAGCTCCCCCCCCGGCAATGGTCGCAGCAGCCCGTCGCGAGCGGCTTCGCGCAGCGCTACGGCACCCTGCTGGAGCAGCTCGCCCCCCATCTGCCCCAGGCCGAACCGGCCGTGAAGCGGCTGGCAGGCTTCTGGGGGGATTTGCAGGGCCTGCAACGCCTGGCGACCCTGACCGGTCGCACCTCTGCCCACCGCGAGGCCCTGGCCTGCTGGCAGGCCCCCTGGACCGGCGAAGCAGACACTCCACGCCGCCGGGAACTGCGCCAGACCCTGCTCCCCTGGCTGGCCCTGCGCCAGCTCCTCGACCCCGCCGCCGGCGCGGGGGCGGAACTGCGCCTGGCCGAACAGCTCGACCAGTTGCTGCTGGCCGACGGCCTCGAGCAGGCTTTGCCCGCCGAGAGCGCCGCCGAAAGCGCCCTGCTGGTGCGGCTCTTGACCCGCCATGCACGCTTCTGGGCCGACGATCCGGCACCCGCCGACATCGCCACTCTGTTTGCCGATCCGCTGGTCAAGCGTTTCGTCGGCCTGCACTGGTCCCAGGGGGTCCAGTATTTCCACCAGGAGCGCTTCGAAACCCTGGTCTACTGGCTCGGCTTCACCGCCGCCCTGGCCCGCCTTGGCGAAAGCAGGACCAAGGCTGCCTCCCTGGCGCCGCTGGTCGCCCTGCAGTCCCGCTACCTCGCCACCGTCGCGCGCGCCCGGCGCAGCGGTTACCGTCTGACCGAGTTTGCCCTGGACGGCGGACCACCGCTACCCCGGCCGGGAAAAACCCCATCCCGACCCAGGAAACCCAAGCCCTCATGAGCGAGCAGGACTCCAAACCCCAGCCCCCCGGCGAGCCCGACAACCGCTTCGCCGAACTCGACCAGCTGCAACAGGAAATCGCCCGCCGGATCAAGGATAACCAGCGCTTTCTGGAACGGTTTCTGGATGAAGAATACGAGGAGGACGAGGACGCCGAGGATGATGCGGGGGGAGAGGATTTCGAGGAACTCTGAGACCGGCGCCTCTCAGGGACGCGGCCGGTTGCGGTAGGCCTGGGCGATGCCGGCGCCGGCCGTCTCCCGGTAAAGCGAGGGGAGCGCCTGGCCGGTCTCCTTCATGACCCCCACGATCTCATCGAAGGGGATCTTGTGCCGACCGTCGGTGAGCAGAGCGAAGTGGCAGCAGCTCAGGGCCCGGGTGGCGGCGTGGGCATTGCGCTCGATGCAGGGGATCTGCACCAGCCCCAGCACCGGGTCGCAGGTCAGCCCAAGATGGTGCTCCAGCCCCATTTCCGCTGCATATTCGATCTGCTGCAGCGAGCCGCCATGGAGCTTGGTGGCCGCTGCCGCGGCCATGGCGCAGGCGGTGCCGATCTCTCCCTGGCAACCGACCTCGGCCCCAGAGATGGAGGCGTTGTGTTTGACCAGATTGCCGACCAGGCCGGCGACGGCGAGGGCCCGCCGGATATCCTCCGGGCCGCTGTCAAGGGTTTCATCGAGATAACGCAATACCGCCGGCAGCACTCCACAGGCGCCGCAGGTGGGGGCAGTCACGATCAGGCCCCCGCTGGCATTTTCCTCCGCCACCGCATGGGCATAAGCGCACAGCAGGCCATCCTGCTGAAAATGCGGCCCGCACAGCTTGGTCTTGCGGTGCAGTGAGCGGGCCTTACGCGCCAACCCCAGCGGCCCCGGCAGGGCACCCTCCCGCGCCAGTCCCCGCTCGATGGATGTCCGCATACCCACCCAGATCTCATCCAGAAACGCCTCCAGCCCCTCTCCCTCGCACCCCTTGACATAATCCCAGAGGGACTCTCCGGTGCGGTCGCAGTGTTCCAGGATTTCCGCCATGCTCGTCAGGGTGTAGACGTCAGGGCTGCCTTGGGGCCTGGCAGGATCGAACAAAGCCCCGCCGCCGATACTGTAGACCTCCCAAGTCTCCAGCGGGTTTCCACCCTCGTCGAGAGCCTCGAAGCGCAGCCCGTTGGGGTGCAGCGGCAGCGTTTCCTCCGGCTTCCAGACCAGTTGCAGCAAGCGCCCGGTGAACACCGCCGCCAGCACCTGGTCGGTCAGATGCCCCCGGCCCGTCGCCGCGAGGCTGCCGAACAGGGTGACGCGGAACCCCGCGGCAGCGGGGCACTGCTGCAAAAAAATCCGCGCAGCCGCCTGCGGCCCCATGGTGTGGCTGCTGGAGGGCCCGGTGCCGATG
>CAZYXS010000262.1:0-2601 GCA_964650955.1 uncultured Desulfuromonadales bacterium
AACGCTGCAGGGAATGCCGCGCGCGCATCTTCCGGGAATGCAGCGCCATGCCCGCACCGTCGGAGGCTGCTGCTTGACGGTGTATTTTGGTCATGATACTCTCTATTATAAAGCCCCTGACGGCATCAGATCACCTGACAGAAAAAGGATTCTCTTTCCGTGTTTATTATCGAAGACGCACGACATGCCGAACCTCAGGAAGGCGAATTTCCAACGCTCAGAGCGGCGATTGCGGAACTGAAGAGGCGAGCCGCGCTTCCGTGGAACGACGCTCCTAACGTACCACCTTACGCAAGTTGGGAGACATGCGGGAGAACTTACGAAATCATTGAGTACGACACTACTGGTACCCTGTGGAAAGAAATACGACGTATCCCATTTCTAGAGATAACATCGGCCGGAACAAAGTGGCTCGCATGTTTTGATGAAAAATGATAAAAAAGCAACTTGGTTAGCGCGGGTAATGCGGACCACGACTCCTAACGCCGACATATAATTGCTTAACAAAGTCTGCGGAGTGTCGCGAAGCGCCGTTCACGAACACTCTCCATAAGACAATATGCTACGACTTATAATCTACATAATTATAATTCATCTATTACCAGCCTCATCGCATGCAGGGTCGAAAATTCCACCGATCGAGGTCAACAGCCCTACTGTTATAGCTTTTTTCCACCCGGTTACAAAAGCAGCGCTCAATAAGGACGCCAATCTCAATGAGGCGTTGTCAGACTTTCAATATCATCTTCGCAAAGCAAAACCCCGGCTCAAAGAGTTCGGGATCACGGTGCACGAAATCTACTCCACGTCATTCAAGATAAGATTGCCCTCCTCCACGACCACTTTTACAGCGAAAGACATTCACGTTGGCTATTATTTCATCCTTCCTGGCAATAAACCCATGATTCGGTACGGTGTGCTGACAGATATTGACTTGCTTCACTTCGCAGAAGACTACTTCGGCACATCCAAGTTGCCAGAAGGCACAAAGCAGAACACCAGCATTACCGCGTGCCAGGAATTACAAAAGTACCAAAGCAATTCAGGCAACAGAGGATCAATACCTGCCGATCTGAAGGGCGAAAGTATTTGCATTATGGCCGACTTCGATTCAAATGGCTTCCAGGATTTTGTCGTCTGGGGGCATCTTGAACCAGGCAAACAAAACAGCAGGGGCACCAGGAGCTTTAAGGTTCTATATTTCGACGACACGAGGATCCTGAGAACGCAAACGATAAAACACGATGGTTACGACCATGCGGCGTTCTGGCCCCGCGGCAAGGGTTCTGAAGGCGCGTGCAAGATCTCACCTCAACAACGGGATGGCATTGTTTTACCCGGAGAAGGTGGCGGGTCTTGGTATTACATCTATGACCCGCAAGCCGAAGCGATGGTAGGCAGATTCGCCTGTGACGAGTGATTTATTAATCACGCCGATCTGAATGGCCCACAATGAAAGTATCATATGTATTTGATTGAAAAAATGAAACACATTCGTATCTACCAGACAGACATTAACTTCGATCAATTCATTTCGCAGAAGCCACCTGCTTTCCAGAAAATTCAGACATTCTACACGGCCCAAGAAATCAAGGATGAAGAAATGAACTACCACGGGTTAAAGCCCCTAGATTCCTGTTCAAGCAAAGGCGATTCTGCCTCCGCTTCGCTCCGGGCAGTCTTCATCCCCTGCCTTCAAAGGCCGGGGTTTTCTGGCACGGGTGATAAAATATGAATTTCAACCTATGCAAAATGACGATCACCTTTTTCATCCTTGTTTTGGCCGTCATATCATGTTCGAAAGTACCGGCCCTCTCAGGGCATTGGCAATATCTGCAGCCCCTCGACACGGAAGGTGAAATTCTTGATCTCGTCAATAATGGTGGGCAATGGCGCGGGATTATGAATGGATTGGAGAGGGCAGGGGAGCATGGTCTTTTCTATTACGCGGTCGAAGTCGAGAATCTCATAGTCAAGAAGGACGGGAGTATCAGTTTTACGGTTGGCGAGCGTGTCTTTTACAGCAAAAGACCGGTACTGTCGCATCTTGGCGGCGAAGGCGACGGCGGATTTTCGCGAACACCGCTGTTCTTCTCAGGGCAGCTAAAGGACGGCAATTTAGTGCTTCAATGCGCGAGTGACGACTCCTGTCCAGATTCGACTTTACAATTCAAGAGATTGCCATAATAAAGCAACTTTCTAACCACGAGACGGTTTGTTGCTGCCGAAGCGATCTAAACCTCACCGTTTCCAGGTCAGCTGGAACTCAACTTCTTCGCTGTCCTTGCCCCGCTCATGCTCGATATTGATCACCGCATCATGCGGCACGACTATCTGCTCCCCGGCGACCTGGATCCGGAACTTCTTCCCGCTCTCAATGCAGTCCGCCAGTCTGCGCAGCTTCTGCACGAACTGCTTGGCAGGATATTCCTTTTCAATATCACGCTTTCTTTTCGACCTCATCAGATTCTCCTCCTCGTCCTTTCATAACCCTCGTCCCGGATGAAAAACTATAGGACAACTACCTGTCTCTTGTCAAACAAATCTCCTTCCGCAAACACGCTGCCCTCCTTGAGCCCCGGCCCGTTCTGTTATATAATG
>CAZYXS010000263.1:0-2579 GCA_964650955.1 uncultured Desulfuromonadales bacterium
GTGGCCGCCCTTGTTCCCCCATCTCCTCCCGCGGCCACGCCTGTGATCCTGCCCCCCAGGTCCGTGGCTCCCGCGACCCTCTCCCTCGGCCTGCTGCCCGGCAACAGTCTGGTGCGTACCGAAGCCGAGGCTGGCCGCTTCGTCGGCTACCTCGCCGCCGGCCTTGGCCAGCCGGTGAGCGCACGGGTGTTTGCCGACCACGGTGCCCTCCACGACTGGCTCGCCGGTCAGGCCGGCAGTGAACTGGCGGTGCTCGACGCCGCCCTGGCCGGGGCGACCCGGCCGCCCCTGACCCGCCTGGCCCGCATCGTCCGTCCCGGCGGCCAGCGTCAGGAAGCCCTGGTCATCCGCGGCGACGCCGGCCCGCAGTTGCAGCAGCGCCTGCAGGAGTTGCTGCTGGGCATGTCCGGCAATCCCGAAGGGCTCAGGGTGCTCGGGGAGGTGGGCCTGGAAGGCTTCGCGGCCGAGCCCATCGCGCCGGTTGGTGCTTCCGTTGCGGCCGTCCCTGCCGTCGCGCCCCGGTCGGTTGCTCCCCCGACTCCCGTCGCCAGTACCCCCCCGGTCGTGCCGGCCACGCCGCGGGTTGCCGCCGCGGTTGCGCCGACGTCTGGCCTACCCCCCGCCGGAATCCAGGCCGAGCGCCAGGGGCGCTGGGACGACGCCATCCGCCTCTACCAGCAGACCCTGGCCGCCGACTCCCGCCAGGTGGAGCTCTGGCTGCGCATCGCCGACATCCAGGCCATGCTCGGCCGCGCCCATGACGCCGCCCTCTCCATGCTCTGGATGCTCGACGCCATCGCCGACGATGCCGCCCTCTACCACCGCCTGGCCCAGGCCCATGCCGTCAACGGTCAGTTTCGCGCCGCCCTGGCCGCCAGCAGTCGGGCCGTGGCCCTGGCCCCGGGCAACGACGACTACCTGCGCAGTCGCGCCCAACTCGCCGCCTGGCTCGGCGATACCGGCACGGTACGCGACAGTTACCTGCAGATCCTCACCCGCGGTTGGGTCGACTGACCCGCCCCAGCGGCCGCCGACCCGCCCGGGCCCAACCCTGACGGAGGGATCGATGCGCCCTGGTTTGCCCCTGTCCGCCCCCCTGTTCCTCGGCCTCTGCCTCAGCCTCCCCCTGCCCCTGTTTGCCGCCCCTGCCGAAGAGCGTCGCAGCACCCTCGACGACCAGCAGGAGGTGGCCGTCACCATCTACAACCAGGATCTGGCCCTGATCCGCGAGCAGCGGCGGGTCCCCCTCGAGCAGGGGGCCAACCGCCTGGCCCTGCGGGAAGTCAGCGGGGGGCTGCGCCCGGAGACGGCGCTGCTAAAGAACCTCAGCCATCCCAAGGGTTTCTCCGTCCGCGAGCAGAACTTCGACTACGACCTGCTCAGCCCGCAGAAACTGCTGGAAAAATATGTCGGCCGCCAGGTGCAGGTGGTGCGCACCCATCCCCAGACCGGGGCCGAAACCCGGGAGGATGCCGAGGTGCTGGCGGCCAACGCCGGGGTGGTGCTGCGCCTCGGCGACCGCATCGAGACCGGCGTCCCCGGGCGCCTGGTTTATCCCGACGTCCCCGCCAACCTGCGGGACCGGCCGACCCTGGTGGTCGACCTGGTCAGCGGCGCCGCCGCCCCGCAGCTGCTCGAGTTGAGTTACCTCAGCGGCGGACTTTCCTGGCAGGCCGATTACGTGGCCCAGCTCAGCCCCGGCGACGACCGCCTCGACCTCTCCGGCTGGGTGACCCTGGCCAACCGCAGCGGCACCAGCTACCGCAATGCCAAACTGCAGCTGGTGGCCGGCGACGTCCACCGGGTGCGGGACCAGTTGCGGACCATGGCCGCGCCGGTCGCCAAGGCGGCCATGGCCATGGAGGCCGATGGCGGTTTCGACCAGGAGCGGCTGTTCGAATATCACCTCTACACCCTTGGCCGTCCCACTACCCTGGCCGACAACCAGACCAAGCAGGTGGCGCTGCTCGGTGTCGCCGCAGTGCCGGTGAGCAAGGAGTTTCGCCTGGAGGGACAGGACTGGTACTACCGGGGACGCTACGGGGAATTGGAGCAGAAGCGCAAGGTGGCGGTGAGCATCGAGTTCGCCAACCGCGAGCAGGACGGCCTCGGCATGCCGCTGCCCAAGGGGGTGGTGCGGGTCTACAAGCAGGACCAGGCCGGCAACGCCCAGTTCGTCGGCGAAGACCGCATCGATCACACGCCGAAAAACGAGAAGGTCCGCCTGCAACTCGGCAACGCCTTCGACGTCACCGCCAGCCGCCGGCAGACCGCCTTCCAACAGCTCGGCAGCCGCGAGCAGCCCCTTTACGAATCGGCCTTCGCGATCGTGTTGCACAACGCCCGCAGCGAAGCGGTCACCGTGCTGGTCCTGGAGCCGCTGCCCGGGGAGTGGGAGATTCTCGAGGAGAGCCATCCCCACCAGCAGGAGGATGCGCGCCGCGCCCGCTGGCAGGTCAAGGTTCCCGCCGAGGGGAGCGCCACCCTCAGCTACCGGGTGCGGGTGCGTCCCTGAGTTTCGCGGTCACATCCCATTGCTCGTCGCTGGCCCCGATTGAACAGCAGGAAATCCCCTCCCC
>CAZYXS010000264.1:0-2558 GCA_964650955.1 uncultured Desulfuromonadales bacterium
CCCGATATCGGGTTGAAGTTGCTGGAGAACCTGAGCAAAGAGGAACTGATCGCCATCATCGTCGACGACGCCAAGAACTGGCTGGCCCACGACGGCCTCTGGTTCCAGGCGGTGGAGGCCGCCCACGGCATGGCCGCCGCCATCGACGCAGACCGCGCTGCCTGGGAGAAATTCACCGTCATCGAGGCCAAGCGCATCCTGGCGCGGCTGGGGATGGAACCGGGCGGTGGCATCCCGGCGCTGGTGGAATGCCTCAACCACCGCCTCTATGCCCGTCTCAACCTGCAGGAGTGCATCGAGCAGACCGACACCCGGGTGGTGTTCCGCATGGTCGACTGTCGGGTGCAGTCGGCCCGCAACCGCAAAGGGCTGCCGGACTTCCCCTGCAAATCGGTTGGCCTGGTGGAATACGCCGAATTCGCCCGCGCTATCGACCCCCGCATCGAGACCCGCTGCATCGCCTGTCCCCCTGATCCCCATCCGCGGGAATACTGGTGCGCCTGGGAATTTACTTTGAAACAGGATTAAATCCTACCCCACCCCCCTCAATCCCCCCTATAAAGTAGGGGGGAAGCGAGCGCAGCGAGCAGGGGGGTAGAAAGGTATCCATGTTCAACGACTGTCTGCAGGGGGTTCGGGTCCTCGACCTGAGCCAGTACATCCCCGGCCCTTTCGCCACCCAGATTCTCGCCGACCTGGGCGCCGAGGTGCTCAAGGTCGAGCCCCCCAACGGCGACCCGATGCGCGGCTTCATGCTGTTGGATGAGGACGGGATCTCCCCCCTCTACAAGCAGATCAACGCCGGCAAGCAGCTGGTCGAGCTCGACCTCAAGAACCCTGCCGACCGCGCGTTGTTCGAAGAGCTGGTGGCAGGGGCCGACGTGCTGCTCGAATCCTACCGCCCCGGGGTCATGGAGCGGCTGGGCTTTGGGCGGGAGCGCCTGCAGCAGCTCAACCCCCGGCTGGTCCACTGCGCCCTCTCCGGTTTCGGCCAAACCGGCCCGGCCAGGTTGCGGGCCGGCCACGACCTGACCTATCTGGCGATGAGCGGCAGTCTCGGGGTGTCCGGCACCGCCGACACCCCGGCGATGGCCTTTGCTCCCGTGGCCGACCACGCCGGGGCGATGCTGGCCGTCACCGCCATCCTCGCCGCCCTGCTGCGCCGCGGGGGCTCCAACCGGGGGGCCTATCTCGACCTGAGCCTGTTCGAAGCGGCGCTGTTCTGGCAGTCGATCGGCCTCACCGCCGCCCAGCGCCCGGGAGAGGCCCTGGCCCGGGGCCGGGATCTGCTCACCGGCGGCGCCGCCTGCTACCAGGTCTACCGCACCGCCGACCAGCGCTTCGTCGCCCTGGCGCCCATCGAGGAGAAGTTCTGGGCCGCCTTCTGCCAGGCCGTGGCTCACCCCGACTGGATCCCCCGCCAGTTCGAGGCGATGCCGCAAACCGGGCTGATCGGCGAAGTTCAGGCCCTTTTTGCCTCTCGCAGCCTGGCCGAATGGCAAGAACTGCTGGCGGAGGTCGACTGCTGCTTCGAGCCGGTATTGGAACTGGCCGAGGTCGCCGAGCATCCCCAGGTCCAGGCCCGGCAGCTGCTGCAGCGCCAGCCCCAGCCACCCCGGGCCGACGTGCTGTTCGCCGCCTGGGTCGACGGCCTCCCCCCCCGTCCCAGGCCCGAACTGCTGCAGTTGAGTCCTGCGCAGGCCCGCAGCGCCTGGAGCGAGGCGGCGGGATCCGAGTGATTTTCCCCCCTTCCGTACCCGGGCCGTCCCTGCTACTCTGGCAGGGTGCGCAGCAGGCAAGCCCCGGAGGGATTCGATGCAGGCCAACCTCAAACTGAAATTGCAGGTCCATGACCGCCTGGGACTGATGGCCGACGTCGCCCGGGTGATGGCCGAGTGCGCCCTCAACATCGTGGCGATGGAGGTGGCCAAGGCCGGCGCTGCCACCGAGATTTTCATCGAGGTCGAGCAAGGGGAGGAGACTCCGGCCTTCGCGACCATCGAGGAACGCCTCGGCGCCATTCCCCAGGTCCTGGAAACCAGCCAGATCAAGGCCCTCCCCCAGGAAAAACGGGAAAAACGCTTTCAGGTGGTTCTCGACACCATCAGCGACGGTATCCTCGCCATCGACGAGGGGGGGGAACTGGCCATCATCAACCGGGTGGCAAGGGAGATGCTCGGCTGCGACTCCACCGAGCTTACCGGCCGCCCCTTGGGCGAGCTAAATCTCTCCGACACCCGCCTGCTCGAGGTCCTGGAGGGCAAAAGCTACAGCAACCTAAAGCGCCACCTCCTCGGCCCCAAGGGGCGCTTCCAGCTGCTGGCCACCGGCAAGCCGATCGTCTCCTCCCAGGGGCGGATCGTCGGCGCGGTGGAAGTGCTGCAGGATATGCAGGGGATTCGGGAGCTGGCCAGCGCGGTGGCGCAGCCCCAACTCGCCACCTTCTCCGACCTGATCGGCCAGAGCGCGGCGATCCGCGACGCCATCGGCTTTGCCCAGAAGATCGCCGGCACCGAGGGGATCGTCTGCATCCGTGGCGAGAGCGGCACCGGCAAGGA
>CAZYXS010000265.1:0-2555 GCA_964650955.1 uncultured Desulfuromonadales bacterium
GGGGAGCTCTTCCCCTTCGCCTCCGACCCAACTACGCCGAAGACCGACTGCGCTTGGGTGCATTCCCTATTTGTCGCATGACCTGAGGGTGGAGGACCGCTGGTCGTGATAGCTTCGGAAGACGCGATCGAGGGTGCCGTTGTACAGGGCACAGCGGATGCGCAGCATGCTGTTGCCGTTGGCTTCGACCCACCACGCCCCGGCGCGTTTCATCCGGGTGTGGGCGATGAACTTGTGCGCCGACTCGATGCCACCGCTGCCGAGCGGGTAGCCCTCGGCCCGGCAGGCCTCGTGGCGCAGTTTGTGGCGGTGCTTCCACAGGTAGCCGACGAGCTTTCGCACCTCGTCTCGCGCCGCCGGAGTGCGGGCCCGCGCCCGGCGCAGGCGGGCCATCGCCGTGGGAATCTTACCGAGGTAGATCGTGGTCTTCATCACCTCGGCCCACTGGGTCGCGGTGAGCCCTTCGCCGTACAGCGCCCGGGCTACCGTGTGGACGTGCCCGGCGACGTGGAAGTAGTCGAGGATGGGGCGCCCCTCGGGAAAACACGCGATCATGGCGTCCCACAGCCACTCGGCGCCGTCGGCCAAGAGCGCGATGCGCACCCGGTCGCGGGGGATGCGCTGGGCGACGCGCCCGAGGTCGGCCCGGAAGGCCTTGGCGTCTTGGATCTGGTGCCAGCTCGCCAGGTGCACGATGCGCTCGTCCGGGGCGGCGAGGTAGAGGCGAAACCCCTTGGCCTCCCGGTACTGCCCCGGGCCGCGCTTGGCCTTGCGGGCCGCCTGGGGCCGGGTGGGCAAGTGGGCCCCGTCGGCGGCGACGACCAGGATGGGCAGGGTGCCTGGGTCGGTGGTGGCGTCCTGGATGCGCCGGGCGATCTCCTCGGCCGTGGGGAGGACCGCGTCGAGGGTGGCGTGCTCCCCCACGGCGTGCAGGGTCTGGTGGCCGAAGTGCTCGCCGACGCCGATGCCCACCAGGCGCTCGAACACGGCCGCCGCCTCTTCGAAGGGCAGGCGGGCGGCCAACTCGAGCACCTCTCGTTCGATGTCGGGCTGGTGGACGTCGGCCGTGAGCCCCAGAGCCTCGTCGAGGGGATGGAACCCGAACTGACAGGGGCGGCAGTAGAAGTACGGCCGCAGGACGCGGATGCGCCCCTCCAGGGTGGAGACCTCTTTGGCGTCGAGGCGCTTGCGGCGAAGGGCGTGGCCACAACGCGGGCAGTCGGCCCACTCCTGCTCCCCGAGGTCACCCTGGAGTGCCCCCAACGCCGCCCCAAGCACGGCCGGCGCCATTGCCCGCCGGTGCCGTCGGAAGTCCTCGGTGATCTCCAGCAGTGTCGGGCCCTTCCCGGCGCTACCCAGCCGAGCCAGCCCGTCGATCCAGGCGTCGATTGCGCGGTGTGCCATGGCTCGCGCCTCTTCGATCCGATCCTCGAACGTGTCCTTGCCGCGTCGACAGGCCAGTCCCATGGGTCACCCAGCCCGCAGGGCGTCGGTGGCGCCCGGGGATACGGGATAGACCCACACCGCCTTGGGCGCCGCCCCCTCGCGTTCGTGGTGCCGATCCATGCGCCCCCGGCCCGTCGTCACACCCACTTCCCGCCAGTTGGCGGCCCGGTAGCAGGTGCCCCGGTAGCGGCTGGGGTCCACCAAGGTCTCCAGGAGCAGCGGTCGCACCCGGTAGTGTTCCCACCAGTCCTCGGGCAGCCGCCGGGCCGCGAGCGCGAGCACCGTGGTGGCGAGGTTTCGCACCCGCACCCAGGGCAAGAGCAGGAATCGGCTGTTTTGCACCACCCGCTGGAGGTTTCGCCGCCGGGCCGCCTCGTCCCAGCCGATCCAGCGATCCCGGGCGTCCATGCGCCAGGCCGGGCTGGAGAACTGCAGGCACCCCACCACCGCCGGCTCGGGCCGCGCGACGCGCACCAGATACCGCAGGCTCGCCCCGAACGGCATGGCGTGCCCGAGGTAGTGGTGACGCCCCACGAGCTCCCGCCACAACCGCCGCTCGGCCTCGTCTCCGACGAGCTCCACCGTCACCGGCGCCACCTCGCGCACCGTGCCCCCAAGCTCGGGCTGCGCATCCCCTTGCGCTGTCACCGGCACCGTGGTCCGGCGCCCGACCGGACGCGTCGCCTGGCGCTGGGGCAGCCGCAGCAGGCCGGCTTCGTCGAGCTCCTCCAGCCACCGCCGGCACTCGTGGGCCTTGAGCCCGCCGTTCGGCCGGCGCCAGTCGAGGAGGTCGCACACCGTGCGCGCCAACTCCGTCCGGCTCAGCCCCGAACAGGTCTCCACCACCTCCTGCACCAGGGCCCACTGGGGCGCGGTCACCGGACGACCGCAAAACCGCAGAGATCCGAGGTCGCTTTCGGGCATGGGCATCGCTCCTCCCTCCTTCCCAGCCTCGTATACCCGAGACCGAAGGAGATGTCCAGCCCAAACCCGCGCCCGCGCCCCTACCCGATCACCCGTCCCTCACTCCCTGGGACAAACGGGGAATGCACCCCATCAAACGTGTCAGGGAGCTTCGCCACAGAATCAGGAATGAAGCGGCGATCCTA
>CAZYXS010000266.1:0-2532 GCA_964650955.1 uncultured Desulfuromonadales bacterium
TTCACCGACGACAGCGTGCACACGGTGGCCTTGGCCCAGAGCCTTCTGACGGAGGTTCCCTACCAGGAGCTGCTGCGGACCTATTTTCAACATTACCCCGATGCCGGCTATGGGGGGCGGTTTCGACGCTGGGCGCAGTCACAGCAGGCGGGCCCCTACCAGAGCTTCGGCAACGGGGCGGCCATGCGGGTCAGCCCGGTGGGGTGGTTTTTTCCGACTCTGGCCGAGGTGCTGGAGGGGGCGCGACGCAGCGCCGCGGTCACACACGATCATCCGGAAGGGATTCGGGGCGCCCAGGCAGTGGCGGCCGCCATTTTTCTTGCCCGAAAGGGTGCCGGAAAAGAGGAAATCCGCCAATACATCGTCGAAACCTTCGATTATGATCTCCGCCTGACCTTGGACCAGATCCGGGCGGATTTCCGGTTCGATGTGACCTGTCAGGGCACAGTGCCCCCGGCCCTGATTGCCTTCCTGGAATCCGATGGGTTTGAGGACGCGATCCGTAACGCCATTTCCCTCGGCGGTGACAGCGATACCCTGGCCTGCATCACCGGCAGCCTGGCCGAAGCTTTTTACGGCGAGGTCCCCCCGGGGATGGTTCGGGAAGTCCTTGCTCGTTTGGATCGGCGTTTGGGGGCGGTCGTCGGGCAATTTATGGCTCGCACGCGCCCCGATTGGTTGCCGGAAAAAAAGCTGCAAGTAACAGGAGAGGAGTGAAAATGACCGCTGCGGAGAACCTGCTTGATTTCATGCGACCCAAGTTCGGCCAAGAGATTCATGTCGGGCCCTGGCTGACCATTACGCAGGAGCGCATCGATCGCTTCGCCGAGGTGACGGGTGATCTGCAGTGGATTCATACCGATCCGGTACGGGCCGCCAAGGAATCCCCCTATGGCGCGACGATCGCTCACGGCTACCTGACCTTGTCGCTGCTCCCCTATCTGACGGAAAGCAACCACCCCGACTTTTTCGCCCGTAACTACCCCGGCATGAAGATGCGGATCAATTACGGCACCAACAAGGTTCGGTTTCCGGCGCCGGTGACGGTCGGTAGCCGTCTCCGCGCCCATACAACGTTGGTTTCAGCCGAACCGGTGGGGGAGATGGTGCAGGTGCTCTATTCGATAACGGTGGAGATCGAGGGACAGCCCAAGCCCGCTTGCGTCGCCGAATTCGTCGCCCGCCTCGGCGCCTGAAAAGGATAGGTTGAAAAAACAAAGGCCTCGGCCCCAAGTAGGGATGCCGAGGCCTTTGTTGTGCGGTTGCAATAAACGGTCAGGATTCGCCGAAGATCTGGGCGCTGAAGATGTAGATTTCGGAATCTTCGGCTTTCCAGGCTTCGGTGGGGAGGCCCGCCTTGATACAGGTCTGTTTAAGGAAAGTCTCCCGGTCCCAGCCGTGCTCGGCGGCCACCTGGGGGAGCAAAACTCCGCGGTAGTAGCCTTTTTCCAGGTAGATGCCGTGGCGGCCGACCTCGATCTGGGTGATGTCGTCGATCTTTTCAAGCTTGGAAAGGACGGAGATTTCGACCTGGAAATCGGCGAGATCCTCGACCTTCATCGGATAGAAGCGGGGATCCTTGCTGGCCGAGGCGATGGCCATTTCGGCCACCTCCTTGAACAGGGGGCGCTCGGACTGAAAATTGCCGATGCAGCCACGCAACTGCCCCTTCTGCTTCAGGGTGACGAAGCAGCCGTTGCGGGCGTTGAGGGCTTTTTCCTCGCGGGGTTCGACGGCATAGATGCCGCTGCGGACAAAACTTTCGATGGTGGAGCGGGCGATATCGAGCAGGGCGGTTTTTTCACCGGCAGTGAGCGCTTTTTCCACTGAGCCTCCTGGAAACCAGAGCAATAAGTCCAGCCGTTGCCATGGCGCCCAATATAGTCAGATTGCCAGGGTATTTCAAGGGGATTAGGGAAAAAGCCGGGAAGGGAGGCAACTGCTCCCTCTTCTTGGCAAAAAAGGCCCACGGTTGGAGCAACCCGTGGGCAATCCTGTCGGTTGCAGAGGCCCGCCGTGTGAGGCTGGCGCAACTGAAACCAATTTATGGGTGATCAGTGGTGGCTGGCCGGGATCGGTTCGGTGGCGCCGTGCAGGATGATTTCCTGTTTTCGATCACTGATCCAGAGGGCGCCGCAGCAACCGCATTCCTGAAGGTTTTCAGCATAGCCGTCGGCATGGGTATCGATTTCCACATGGGCCGGGTCTTTGCAGATGGGGCATTCCATGACGGGTCTCCTTGGTTTGCTTTGAGGGAAAAAATCACAATGCAGGGATAAATTACCTTCCTTTAACTGGATATGCAAGCGGAAAAAACGAAAAAAATATAGCAAAAACGGTTAGTTAATCGTTGTTCTGTTTTGCGGTGCATACCGGTAGTTTATGTTTTTTTGTTTCTCCGGTTTGACGGTTTGTGGAGGGATTGTTGGTTTGCTTAAATAAATTGATTATTTCGAAAATCAACCACTGGTTGAAAAACTCCCATGTATTTTTGCAGGCAGCGCCTGGCAATAGAAAAAGCCCCGGCGAACC